>NZ_JBMDKV010000015.1:0-170613 GCF_057809895.1 Rhizobium sp. FG113
ATCACGGATCAACTGATTTGGAAATCCCGAATCTGGTTTGGCGCGACACGCTTTAACGATCGGCAAAAGCTCAACCAAACCGGGGTGATAAGCCCTGATTTGGTCGGTTCCGGAGGGTAAATTTACGCCATTTTTAGGCCGAACACTGGCCGCGACACACTGCTAGCCATGTCGCTTATAGAAAACCGCCCGCATCGCTGATTCGTGGAGAGAGGCGATTGCTCCCGACCGCTCAGCCGTTCGGGAACATTATCCAGACGGCAAGCCAGACCCACATGACGCCGAGCACGAGATAGCCGGCGGCAAAGAGCGGGCTGCGGTAGCGCAGGTCGTTGCTGGTGACGTGGACGAAGGCGTGGACATAGCGCAAGGCGACGAAGATCCAGGCAAGCACGAGCGCGATCAGGTTGTCGGCTTCGGTCATGTAGAGAAGGATGCAGCAGGCGTAGAACAGCACCGGCAGTTCGTATTGGTTCGCCAGGCTGTTCTTGACGATCAGGCTTTCGGTCGGCTCGCCGCGGTTTTCGCGATAGTCGGATGCACGCACCTTGCCGGACTGCAGCATCTTCTGGCGACGGTAGCCGAGGAGCATGTAGAGCATATAGACCAGCGCCGCATGGGCGATGATGGGCCAGAACATCTCATAGCCTGTCATTCCGGTCATATGCTCGTCTCCTTTGCCAGTTTTCTTTTGGTGTCAGAGCTTTAGAGCAAACGAACCGGGGTTTCCAGTGTCGGTTTGGCCAGTGGCGTCAGCGATCCGTCGGCGGCACGATGCGGTAGACGAGGAAGCGCAGGATGACGATGACGCAGACCGTCAGGCTCGCGAATTTGAGGCTCGACGCCCAGGGCAGCAATGCCGCGGCGAAGCTCCACTCGGCGCCGCCGGCGAAGAGGTTGTCGGTCAGGATGTTCTCGGCGTAATCGGAGAAGCCGTAGAGGAAAGGCAGCGCATAGATCGCGGCGATCATCAAGGGATGCATCGGGCGATTGAAATAGCGGCCGGCGGGGCGCAGCTTGGCGAGAACAGTGAACAGAAACGCCGTCAGCACGAACGGCAGGATCAGATCGGGTCCGCGATGCATGGCGACAAGCAAGTCGCGCGCTTCCGGCTTTCGCTCGAGCAAGCCGCGCATGGCGTCGATATCGCTTGCATCATAGCGACCCAGCCGCGCTTCGAGCATCGCGGCGTGGGTCATATCCTGAAACGGCAGGACGTAGCCCAGGAGCATCCAGATGAAGACGCCGAGGGAGATGGCCGCGAGCAGCGCGACGACCGAGGTCGGAATACGGCTGCTCGCGTCGTTCATCAGGCGCCGGAACCCGGGTAGTTCGGGCTTTCGCGGGTGATGGTGACGTCGTGCGGATGGCTTTCGCGGAGGCCCGCGCCGGAGATGCGCACGAAGGTGGCGCGTTCCTGGAAGTCCTTGAGGTCCTTGCCGCCGACATAGCCCATGGCAGCCTTCAGGCCGCCGGCGAGCTGATGCAGAACGCCGGAGACCGGGCCCTTGTAGGGAACCTGACCTTCGATGCCCTCGGGAACGAGCTTCAGCGTGTCGCGTACTTCCGCCTGGAAGTAACGGTCAGCCGAGCCGCGAGCCATGGCGCCAACGGAGCCCATGCCGCGATAGGCTTTGAAGGAACGGCCCTGGTAGAGGTAGACTTCGCCCGGGCTTTCATCGGTGCCGGCAAGCAGCGAGCCGATCATGACCGCGGATGCGCCGGATGCGATCGCCTTGGCGACGTCGCCGGAGAACTTGATGCCGCCATCGGCGATGACGGGAATGTCCTGGGCGCGAGCCGCTTCGACCGCCGACATGATGGCGGCGAGCTGCGGAACGCCGACGCCTGCGACGATGCGGGTGGTGCAGATCGAGCCCGGGCCGATACCGACCTTGACCGCATCCGCACCTGCATCGATCAGCGCCTTGGTGCCATCCGATGTCGCGACGTTGCCGGCCATGACGCGGACGGAGTTGGAGAGCTTCTTGACGCGGGCGACGGCATTCAGAACGCCCTGCGAGTGGCCGTGGGCGGTATCGACGACGAGCAGGTCGACGCCGGCCTCGATCAGGCGCTCGGCGCGCTCGAAGCCATCGTCACCGACGCCGACGGCGGCGGCGGCGCGGAGACGACCCTGCGCATCCTTGGAGGCGTTCGGGTTGAGCTGCGACTTTTCGATATCCTTGACGGTGATGAGACCGACGCAACGGCCTTCGCCGTCAACCACCAGCAGCTTTTCGATGCGGTGGGCGTGCAGCAGACGCTTGGCTTCCTGCTGGTCGACGGTTTCCTTGACCGTGACGAGGCCCTCACGGGTCATCAGCTCATAGATCTTCTGGGCGGGATCGGAGGCGAAGCGGACGTCGCGGTTGGTGAGGATGCCGACGAGGCGGCCGGACTTCTCGACAACAGGAATGCCGGAGATGCTGTGGATCTTCATCAAAGCCAGCGCATCGGCAAGCGTCGCATCGGGGCCGATGGTCACAGGGTTGACGACCATGCCGCTTTCGAACTTCTTGACCTGGCGGACCTGCTCGGCCTGCTCGATCGGGGTCAGGTTCTTGTGAATGACGCCGAGGCCGCCGGCCTGCGCCATGGCGATCGCGAGACGGCTTTCGGTGACCGTGTCCATGGCGGACGAGATAATGGGTATGTTGAGTTCGAAATCGGTGGCAATGCGCGTCGCGACGCTGGTCTGGCCCGGAAGGACGTCGGAGTGACCAGGCTGCAGCAGCACGTCATCGAAGGTGAGTGCGTCTAAACCGGTCGGCGTTTCAATGATGCGAGCCATGGCCAATTCCTTATAAAAGAAAAATGCACCCTCACCCGGAACGTCTTATCCGCACCGGCGATGTGTAAGGTTGCTTTGGAAGTTGGCGAGGGCTGGTACCACGTCTATGGCGTTAAGGGAATAGTAAAAAATGTGGCCGGCCGTGGGTGGCGTGAGCGAGGGGAAAGAGCGGTCGCCATGCGCTCTCTTGCGCCGAAAGCACGTCGGCTAAGGTTTCGCGCCGCCCTCACCGCATCCTCATCGCTATGCCCGTCACAGGGATGCAGCGCGCTCAAGTCCTTGAGCGCAATGGACTCTTCTCGCCGCGCAGACGCGCGCCAGCTGGATTCCTTTGACGAGCACAGGAATAAGGGTGGAGAGAGACTGGCGCGCTTTCCCGCGGAGAAACACTCGTCAAAAACACGACAAGCCCGGCGCGGTGGCCGGGCTTGGTATGGCTGCCATGCAGCAGGATCAGAGGTCGAACTGATAGGTCTTGGGAACGAAGCGGTAGCCGCTTTCGTAGACTTCCGCATAGCCGACGGCCGGGAAGGGCATGTGGTAGCCGAGGAACGGCACCTTGTCGGCTGCGATCATGTCGAACACCTTCTTGCGGGTGGCGGCTGCCTGCGCTTTATCCATATCGAAGCGGACTTCCCAGGTCGGGTTCTGCAGCGACAGGATATAGTGGTTGGCGGTGTCGCCGGTGGCGATCAGGCGCTTTCCATCCGACTCGATGTTGAAGATCATGTGGCCGGGTGTGTGGCCCGGCGCCATCATCGCGGTGATGCCGGAGGCGATCGTGTCGCCTTCGCCGATGAAGGTCATCTTCTCGGCCAGCGGCACGACATTGGCGAGAACAGCCTTCTGGTTGCCCTCGGCCGGCGTTCCCTCGCGGGCCTTGTCGGTCCAGAAGTCGTATTCGGTCTTGCCGGCGATGTAGCGGGCCTTGGCGAAGGCCGGCTTGCCGCCTTCCATCAGGCCACCGATGTGATCGCCATGCAGATGGGTGAGCGCGACGATGGTGATGTCGTCGGTCGAATAACCTGCAGCCTTGAGGCCGGCTGCGAGCTGGCCGTTGCCCTTGGCGCGGCCGCTTTCGCCGAAGCCGGTATCAACCAGGATCACGTCGGAGCCGGTATCGACCACGAAGGGCGCGAAGGTGTTGACGAACTTGTCCGTCGGCAGGAAGTTCTTGGCGAGCAGCGCCTGAACGGTCTCCGGCGTCTGGTTGGTGCCGAAGGTTTCATTCGGCTTTTCGCCAACCACGCCACCGTCCTTGACGACGGTGAACTTGAAGGAGCCGAGCTTGAACTGATTGAACTGGGGCTGCGTCGTCGCATCCATCTTGGTGTTGTCTCCGGTTGCGGCCATCACGGCCGTCTCTTTCAAAATCATCGGCGCTGCCAGCAGGCCAACGCCTGCCGCTACAAACGCGCGCCTGTTCATCCCCATCGAAATCGCCATGTTCCATCCTTTGTAATAACGCACGGCGCATTGGCGCGCCGCCCCCGTCGTCATCGCGGATCACCGTTTATCGCAATCCGCTGAAACGAACATATGTCAATTCCGCGCGTTAAAATCCCTGAACCATCCGCCTCACGCAGACGTGATGCATTCGCATTTCCTAAGATGAATGCGCACTTGGCAGATGCCGGTGCGAGGACTAAAGAGCAGTTGCTTCCAAGCCGCCTTTGCTAGACCCCCAAGGCTTTCGCGCATGAACCGCATTGTTCCCCTGATCCTTGCCGTCGCGCTCTTCATGGAGCAGATGGATTCCACCGTCATCTCGACCGCGCTGCCGGCGATCGCCAACGACCTGCATGTCGGGCCCATCACGCTGAAGCTGGCGCTGACATCCTATATGGTGTCGCTCGCCGTCTTCATCCCGATCAGCGGCTGGATGGCGGACCGGTTCGGCGCCAAGCGCATCTTCCGCCTCGCCATCTGCGTCTTCGTCGTCGGCTCGATCTTTTGCGCGATCTCGTCCGGCCTGATCGAATTCGTCGTCGCCCGCTTCCTGCAGGGCATGGGCGGAGCGATGATGACGCCGGTCGGCCGCCTGGTTCTGTTGCGCACCACCAAGCGCAGCGATCTCGTCTCGGCGATGGCGCTGCTCACCATCCCGGCGCTGGTCGGGCCGCTCGCGGGACCGCCGCTCGGCGGCTTCATCACCACCTATTTCACATGGCACTGGATCTTCCTGATCAACGTGCCCGTCGGCATCATCGGCGTGTGGCTGGCGACGATCTTCCTGCCCGAGGTCGAGGCGACGGCGCCGCCGAAGCTCGATATCACCGGGTTTGTGCTGACCTCGTTTGCCGCCGCTGGCGTGGTCTTCGGCCTCTCCGTCGTCAGCCTGCCTGCGCTGCCGCCGATCATCGGCATCGCGGCGACCGCGATCGGCGTCATCTGCGGCGCGCTTTATGTGCGCCACGCGAGACGGCACCCGGCACCGATCCTCAATCTGCAGCTGTTCAAAAACCCGACCTTCCGCGCATCGACGACGGGCGGCACGCTGTTTCGCATCTGCATCGGCGCCATGCCTTTCCTGACGCCGCTGATGCTGCAGCTCGGTTTCGGGCTGACGCCGTTCCAATCCGGCCTCATCACATTCGCCGGCGCGATCGGCGCAATCACCACGAAGTTCATGGCCAAGCGGGTGTTTGCGGCCGTGGGCTTCCGCTCGACACTGTTGACGGCGGCGGGCGTGACCACGCTGGTGACTGTGACCACCGGCTTCTTCACGCCGACCACGCCACATCTCGTCATCATCCTGGTACTGTTGATCGGCGGCTTCTCGCGCTCCTTCTTCTTTACCGGCGTCAACGCGCTTGCCTATGCCGATATCGACGATGCGCAGGCGAGCCAGGCGACCTCAATGAGCTCGGTCATGCAGCAGATCAGCCTAGCGCTCGGCGTGGCCGTGGCCGCGGCGATCCTGGAGACCTCGATCTTCATTCGCGGCGAAGCGCTGCAGGTGGTGGACTTCCACGTTGCCTTCTACGTCATCGCGGTGATGACCGTGGTTGCCACCATCCCCTTCATCCGCATGGACAAGCATGCCGGCGCGCTGGTCTCCGGCCATCGCGTCAAGCCGCTCGCGCCAAGCGTGCTGGAGGCGGAACAGCAGGCGGTGAAGTAATCGTCCGCGACGTTTATTCGGCCGCCGGCTCCGGCGCTTCGCAGACGGCGCTCAGCTTGTTGCCATCGGGATCGCGCACGTAAGCCGCGTAGAAATTGGCGTGGAAGGGGCGCAAGCCCGGCTCGCCTTCGCTGACGCCGCCGGCCGATATCGCGGCACGATAGAAGGCATCGACATCCGCCCTGGTCTCGGCCGCGAGCGCAATCATGGTGCCATTGCCATTCGAGGCGTGGCGGCGATTGAAGGGGGTGACGATCCACAGCCGGCAGCGGATATCGCCATCGGCGGCGTAGCCGATCTCTTCTTCCGAATAGCGCTGGCGGCGATAGCCCAGCACGGGGAGCACGACATCATAGAAATGCCGGGCCTGGTCGATGTCGTTGGTTCCGAGCGTGACGTAAAGCAGCATTGATATCCGCGGTCATTCCGGTCTTGGGCCAATCATGCCCTGTCTTGGGCCCGCAGGGACGGTCCCGGGAGTGTCATACTCCACCCGGAATACCGCTAAAATCAAGCCTCCGTTTCGTCGGCCTCAGCCTTGCGTCCCTTGAAGCCCTTGGCGAGCAGGAACATCTCGACGGATTCGGCGCGCGAGGACGCCGGCTTGACATGGACGACCTGCTTGAAATTCTGCTTCAGCAGATTGAGCAGGTCCTTTTCCGTGCCGCCCTGAAAGGTCTTGGCCAGGAAGTGACCGCCCTCGCCCAGAACCTCGATGGCGAAATGCGCGGCGACTTCGCACAGATGCATGGTGCGCAGATGGTCCGTTCTGTGGTGGCCCGTGGTCGGCGCCGCCATGTCGGAGATGACGAGATCGGGCGTGCCGCCAACCGCTTCCATCAGCTGGTCAGGCGCCGTTGGATCGAGAAAGTCGAGCTGCAGGATTTTGACGCCGGGGAGCTGTGCCATCTCCAGGAAGTCGATGGCCGCGACGCGGATGTGCTCATCCGTCGAGCCGGTGACCTTGGCGGCGATCTGCGACCAGCTGCCCGGTGCGGCGCCGAGATCGATGATGCGGCGCGCGCCCTTCAGGATGCCGTGCTTCTCGTCGATCTCAAGCAGCTTGAAGGCGGCGCGGGCGCGGTAGCCCTCGAGCTGGGCGCGCTGCACATAGGGATCGTTGATATGGCGCTGCAGCCACTGGCGCGAGGACGCCTTCATCTTCTTGTTCTTGACGCGCTGGCCGAGCTTGCGGCCGGTGCGGTTGCCCGCAATGGTTGGCTTGGTCATAGCTGATCCCCTATTTGCCGCGTTGGCCGCGGCGGTGGCGATGGCGCCGCCAGACGCCATCATCCGCCATCATGTCTGTGAGAAGGCCTTCCCTCAAGCCACGATCGGCAACGCGCATGCGCGGGCTCGGCCAACGGCGGCGAATGGCCTCGAGAATAGCGCAGCCTGCCAGCACCAGATCGGCGCGATCGGGCCCGATGCAGGGATTGGCGGCGCGGCTGGCGAAATCCCAGGAGAGGAGCTTCGCCTGCATGGCCGAGACCTCGTCATCGGACAGCCAGATGCCATCGACCTTGCGCCGGTCGTAGCGCGGCAGATCGAGATGGACACCGGCAAGCGTGGTGACCGTGCCCGAGGTGCCGATCAGGTGAAAATCGCCGAGATCGCCATCGATGACGGGGCAATCGAAGCCGGAGAGCATGCCCTCGACCTCAAGCACCATGCCTTCGAAGACATCGGGCGTGACATCGCGGCCGCCATGGCGCTCGGACAAGGTCACGACGCCGACGGGCAGCGAGGTCCAGTGGGTGATGTGGTTGGCAAGCCGGCTGAAGCGGCTGTCGCCGATGCGGATGACCGCAATCTCGGACGAGCCGCCGCCGATATCGAAGAGCACGACGGAGCGCGTCTCGCGCCCGACCAGCGAGGAGCAGCCGGAGACGGCCAAACGCGCCTCGGTCTCGCGATCGATGATCTCAAGTTCGAGCCCCGTCTCGGCGACAACGCGCTGAAGGAACTCCTCGCCGTTGCTTGCCTGGCGGCAGGCTTCGGTGGCGATCAGCCGCATGCGGCGGATCTCGCGGTTCTTCAGCTTGCCGGCGCAGACGCGCAGTGCATCGACGGCGCGGTCCATGGCATCGTCGGACAGACGCCCGCTCGCAGCCAGCCCCTCGCCAAGGCGCACGATGCGCGAGAAGGCATCGACGACGCGAAACTGGCCCGGACGGGTCGGCTGCGCGATCAAGAGACGGCAATTGTTGGTGCCGAGGTCGAGCGCGGCGTAGAGCTCGTCCGGCCAGGGATGGGCGGAAGCCGGCCGTTCGCCGCGCTCCTGATGATGACGCTGGACGCGATTGTCGTTTTCGCCGCGCGCTTCCTGCGCGGGACCACGGCCGACATTGGGCTCACTCGCGGGCGCTTGCGCGGGCTGATGGCCTGATGGTTTTGTCTGCGCCAGCGGCCGACCTTGCAGGCCACGCTTGCCGCGATGCTTGCGACGGCCGCGCTTTCCCGAAGCCGCGTCGCCATCATGCGCGCTCGCGCGATTGGCGGATGCGGCCTGATCACCCTGTTGCTGCTGTCTTGGAGCACCCTCGCTCGACGCACCGGAACCGCGACGGCGGCGCTTGCGCTTGCGGGCCGATGTCTCGGCCGCAATGTCCGTTGGACGTGCATCCATTGGGCGCGCTGCCTCGCCGGCGATGCCGGAGGGGGCATGCGAAGCGGCCTGAGCTGCATTGCGGGATTGCCCGCCACGCTTGCCCTTGCGGCGCCTGGATTTCTTGCCATCCTTGCGCGCTGCCGCCGACGCCCCGTCAGATTGCGACTTAAAGCCGCCTTCGGGGTCTTCCACGTTGTTTTTCCACCGCGCCGCGCAAGTCCTGAAGGATGAACTCCTGGAGGTATGCTGCTGGCGCTCGTTCGATTTTGCGTTGGCGCGAAGATACCAGCGCTCGGCCAAAACGACAAATTCTTTTTCCCAACCCTCAAGAATCCGCCTCTTCCAACACTCCACAACGCCGTTCAAATTTTTTTCAAACAGCTATTTGCATTCCGCGATGATTTGGTTATAAGCGCCGCACAGCAGCCAAGCACGCTTCGGCAGCGACTGCTGGGGAATAGTTCAATGGTAGAACGACGGACTCTGACTCCGTTAATCTTGGTTCGAGTCCAGGTTCCCCAGCCAAATTTTACCTTTGGAAAAACCACATTAGATTTTCTGATAATTGAATGATTTGGTCGCGGATCACAACGTGATCTGGATTTGTCAGGCACGACATTTCACAGCCTATCTGTCTTCGCTACTCCGTACAAATCGATAGCTACGGTCTGAACGCGCAGCGAGATCGCACAACATCGAACCTTCTATATCCTCGCTCTTTGAGCTTTGCGCAAACATCGTCTATTGACGACGTATTATTGGGTCCGAGCACGACAAGCGATATCGCGCCCTTAGGATCCCATTGTCTTGAGCGGTAGCGACCGAATGGCTTGCTAAAATATGGAATATCTACACCGTCTCTGTTTCGATGCTGCGGCGCCTCGGTGTAGACCTCAGTACCATCGCGAAGCCAGCCGATCGGAAGACCAGTGGGCTCCTTCGCCATATCGGAAAACAGAAGTCGAATTTCGTCTTCGTGCTGCCAACTGTTGTCTTTTACAGCCGTAATAAGGGTGAGAAGCTGAGTTACTGGCCCAATACGCGCCACGAAGTCCGTGTGGCTTCCAAACAGAGGCGCGACTATCGCTGACACATCGTCATGGAGTGCATCGAAGTAGTTTTCAGCAACATATTTGACCCGTTGAATTCGTAACGGCATATCATTGAAGGCGCTGGGCCTGAAACCTATTACGAAGCCGCGACCACGATCTGTATATTCTTGCCACATCGGGAGTTGATCAGACTTCAGCGAGAGGCTCGAAGAATACATTCCGAATCGATTTCGCATGTTCGAGAGGTCAATTTTGACGCTGGCGTAGGCTGCGCGCTCCCGTGGGCTGTTAGATCTTGCAATGAGCTGCGAAATTACGGTGTCAAGCACCGCTGCCAGCTGCAGCTCTTTTGGGTCGTTTGCGTGCTGCAGGTCACTTAGCCAAAGTGATCCGTTCGCCGTGATTCCGTCGAAACTTCCAGGCCCGCAATAGTGAAACAGCGTGGTTGTGGGACGATATTCGAGAAACGCCATGGGGGCTGCATTCGATCCACTTTAGGAGGTGACGCGTCACTTATGCAATTTCAGCGAAATTCGGTCAATCGATCCTGACGCAGGCAAAATCTCCATAACTTGGAGACGCGCATCTTAGGTGACCTTGTCTAGCCGCCATCACAATCCACCTCTCCCTCACCCCCGCCGCAGCGTAAAATACCGCTGCGCCGTCTCCGCCCTATTCCGCAGCGCCGGTGGGAACGCATACTCGCCGCAGACCTCGAACACGAAGCCCGCCTTCAGCAGCGTGTCGGTCATCACCTCGGTCAGTTCCGCCGTCGTGCGGTAGATGGCGTTGTAGACTTCGTCGAGTTCTTCGGAGAAATGCTCCTTCAGCGTCAGGCGGACGTCGAGTTCGGACAGCGATTCGCGAACGTAGATCGTGGCGTTCGGGGCCGCGAGCTTGGCGATCATCTTGAAGGTGTCGTGGACGGCTTCGTCGTTGAGATAGATGAAGAGGCCGGTGATCAGGAAGAAGTCGAAGGGCGGTTGCAGCTTGAAGTCTTCGACGGCGATCCGGGGGACTTCGACGACCTGGAACTGGACGTTTTCATCGTCGCCGATCTCGGCCTTGGCGCGGGCGATCAGTTCTTCGGAGAAATCGAAGCCGAGATACTGGTTGCCGTTGTTGTTGTAGAAGGTGGCGAGGCGGCCGGCGCCGCAGCCGAGTTCAAGGATCTTCGACGGGCGTTCGAGGCGCGGCAGCAGATGCGTCTTCTCGTGGATGTCGCGGTCAACCGCGATCGTCGAGCCCTCGGATTGCAGCATCACGGCGTTGACGGCATTGCCTTCCTTTTTGGCACGACCATTGAAGAAATCGCGGACCTTCAAGGCGTCGATGCTTTCCTGGTCCTTGTATATGCGGCTCATGCTCGGTTCCGTTTCGTGACTGTTTGCTTGAAGCGTGTCGGTGTCGCAAAGCCGCTGCGCACTTTTGCGCGACATGCTTCAGCCGGCCAGCGCCTGCAGATTGAAGTAGTGGAGATTGTCCCGCGCCAGCGCCAGATCCTGCTCGCTGTCGATCTCGTAGGCGATCACTTCGTGGGTGCGGATCGGCAGGAACTGCCTGAGGTGCTCATAGACCGCCGTGTTGCCGATATCGGCGAAGTAATCGACCGGCAGCCAGGCGATGTTGGCCCATTCGTATTCGGTCGGGTCGTCGCGGCGGAAGCTTACGGCAAGGCCGTCCTCGCGGGTGAGGAAGACGGCGTCGCGGGTCTTGGTCTTGGTGATGCCGAGCTGCGCCACGCCGGGTTCGCAGGAGGCGAGGAAAGCTGCGAAGCTTTCCGGCTCGACCAGCATGTCGCCATCCATGAACAGGCAATCGCCCTTGATGTAGCGGCCGCCGAGCTCGTAGCTGTGCAGCGTCGTCGTGCTGCGGAAGCCGGGGTTGCGCACGACGAGCACATCCGGGCGGATGGCGCGGATCGCCGCGATGACGGCCTTTTCCTCGAAGCCGACGATGACGCGAACGTCCTCGACATCCTTCAGCAGCGACAACAGATGCTTGATGATCTTGACGCCTTCGATCTCGACCAGGCACTTCGGCTTGCCATGGCCCAGCCGCGAGCCGAGGCCGGCCGCCGCGATTACAGCGTGTTTAACAGACGGCATAGCGACTTCCCATCGAGAGCGACATAGTTGGACACGGAGACCAGCGCGTCGGGCGCGCCATGCAGGCCGGTAAAGGCAATGCCGATGTCGGCGACGTCGAAGAGCGGCACGTCGTTGAAGCCGTCGCCGATCGCAACGAGGCGGTCGAACTCGTCCTTCAGCTCAAGGCCGGCGACGTTCTTGCGCATGACCATGTCGAGGCCGGTGATCCAGCCGTTCTTGTCGGTCGTGGCTGTCGAGGTGTAGAAGCGGCAGCCGAGGCGCTCGACCAGCGGCGCGATCCAGAGATCGAGATTGCCTGTGACGACGAAGCAGCGATCGCGATTTTGGCGGATGAACTGCTCGATATCGGGATCGAACTCGACCTCGGAGACGATCGACTGGATGCGATCGAGGCCGGCGCTGCGCAGGATGGCGAAGCGCAGCCGGAAGGAATCCTCGAAGGGGATCATGCCCGACATGGTGAGCTCGGTCAGAAGCCGCATTTCGGCTTCGAGGCCAAGCTCGGAGGCGATCATCGGCAGCAGTTCGGCGCGGGTGATCGTCCCATCGAGATCGAAGGCGAAGCCGGTGCCACGCTTGTGGCCGTGAACGGCACCCGTCTCGTTGACGACAGGCAGTGTTAATGCATGCTGTTGCGCGCGGTACATGCTCAGGACCTCGACGTCTGGATATCGGCTGCGATGGAATCAAGAATGATGCTGGAGGCCGGCTCGGCGTGCGGGAGCAGCACCTTCAGAAGCTCTTCGCGCTCCTTCACCAGCTGCCAGGCTTTGCCGTCCTTGTAATCAAGCGCCACCTGGCGCAGCTGATTGAAGGTCTCGACGCGGTGGGCGGCGCGTTCGGCAAGCCGGCCCAGCGCGTTGAAGGCGGCGTGGACACCGGAATCGATGAAGATGAGCGGCTTTTCGAAGAGGTGGTATTCGGTGAGGAAGGAGACGCCGTCGGTGATCATCAGATCGGAGGCGTCGAACAGCTCGCCATAGGTGCCTTCACGAATGGCGCAGTTGGGCAGCGCCGACCAGGCATCGAGATAGCGTTGATAGGAATTGTCGCGGAAGAGGCCGCTTTGCTCGGCGCCGAAGGCCAGCGCGGGATGCGGCTTCAGCACGAACTGGATATCCTTGGCGGAGCGGGCCCATTCCAGCATCTGCTTGTAGATCTTATGGAAAACGCCAAAGCCGAAGCCATTGACGGCCAACGAGTGATGCGGCGCCCAGACGACGCGGAAGCTGCGCCCGTTCGGCTCGGCGATCGGCCATTCGCCTTTGCCCTTGGCCTCCATCAGCTTGTTGAGCTTGGGATAGCCCGTCAGCACGAATTTGTCGGGATCGGAATGCGCGAAGGAGCGGTAATAGGACTGCGTCATCTCCGTCTCGCAGAAAACCTTCCAGGCGAGGCGGTGATATTGCTGGTCGTAGTTGTCGCTATAGGCCTCGTCGTCCTCACCCTTGGCATCCGGGTTGGCAAGCACGCCCATCCCATAGGGCACCACGCAGATGCGGGCGAAAGTGATCTCCATCGTTCTCAGGCCATGCGGGACCGGAGAATCCCACTGCTGCTGGCGGAAGACCACGTCTGGCATCAGATTGCGCACGATATCCAGCCCGTCGAAGGAGTGCATATCGAGGCGTATGTGCGGGACACCCAGCGCATTCAGCCCAGCATGCACCTCATCCTCGCCCGAGAACTCCGCCACGCCGAGCTGGCTGTTGTCGATCGATACGACCATGGGGTGATAGCGATCGTCCTCGGTCATCGCCCAGTAAACATCGGCCAGTGCATCCCACATCGGGATCGACTGGACGATGAAGACGCAACGGATCTTCGGCGTCGCGGGGCCAAGCCGGCGCAGCGTCAGATGGCTGACCTGCTTCAAGACGTGCATGCCGACACCAAGGCTGCCGAGGCGTGCGTCGAACTTGGTCAGCACTTCCTTGGTGAGCGGCACCTTGTCGTGATTGTTCAACTCGATCGCCGTCTTGACGATCTCGCTCATCTGCTGCGGCAGGGCCGTGAGCTGCGAATGAAATGTCTGCAGCAGCTTGGCGATTTCGAACTGGACCGAGCCCTGCGTATCGATGCGCTGGGTCAACTCTTCGACTTGCGCCTTCAACGATGCCAATTCGGCAAGGGTCTCGGCCGAAGAATTGCTTGGCTCGGTCTTGGGCATTCAGATCGCCTTCGTACTTTCAAGAACGGCATTCCGCCGAACGCAGGTCTGCTTCTTTATCCGCCAACCCTAGGGCGGCAAGCTTTCGCCAAACTGGCCTGAATGCCGGCTTTTCCACCTCCAACGGCCTTCGATCGGACCAGCGCACTTATAAGATTTTTATATTGGCGGCTTTTCCCGCGTCTCGAACCTTAATGTGCTTTGGTTGCATATTGATGGCCGGGTGATCCTGGGATTGGACCCGCGGCGGCCCTTTTGAGATTCCGCGCGTGGCGAAAGCACGGTGTGGACGGGGCAAGGTGGAGGCACTTTCTCGGGAAGCCTGTGGTCAATGTTCTCAAGTTGAACCAGAGGCTTGATGCTTCTATGAGTGAGTGAAACGTCTCGGGCGTGGCCCCCTCATCCGACCGCGAGGAAAGAACAACACCGCATGCCAGACGACAACCGCGAACAGGCCGGACGGCCCTCGCCCGAGGCGCTTCTTGAAAAGGCGCGGGCGGAGACGCGTGGGCGGTTGAAGATCTTTCTGGGGGCAGCGCCCGGCGTCGGCAAGACCTATGAGATGCTGGCCTCCGGGCGCGCGAAGATCGCAGATGGGGTCGATGTGGTGGTTGGCGTCGTCGAGACGCATGGCCGCAAGGAGACGCAGGCGATGCTTGCGGGCTTCGAGATCGTGCCGCGCGTGACAGTCGACTACAGGGGCCGGCGGCTGGAGGAGATGGATATCGACGCCATCATCGCCCGCAAGCCCGACCTCGTGCTGGTCGACGAACTCGCCCACTCCAATGCCGAGGGCAGCCGGCATCCGAAGCGCTATCTCGACGTGAAGGAGCTGCTCGACCGCGGCATCGACGTCTATTCGACGCTCAATATCCAGCATGTCGAGAGCCTGAACGACGTCGTCTCGCAGATCACCCGCATCCGGGTGCGCGAGACTGTGCCGGACAAGGTGATCGACATGGCCGACGACGTCGAGATCATCGATCTCACGCCCGACGACCTGATCAAGCGTCTTCATGACGGCAAGGTCTACATGGCCAATACCGCCGAGCGGGCGCTGACCAATTACTTCACGCCGGGCAACCTGACGGCGCTGCGCGAGCTGGCGCTTCGGCGCACCGCGCAGCGGGTGGACGACCAGCTTTTGAACCACATGCAGGCGCACGCAATCTCCGGCCCGTGGGCGGCGAGCGAGCGTGTACTCGTATCGGTCGATCACCATCCGGCCTCGGCGTCGCTGGTGCGCTATGCCGCGCGCATGGCCTCGCGGCTGAGGGCGCCCTGGGCCGCCGTCTATGTCGAGACCAACCGCTCGATCAATCTCAGCGAGGCCGAGCGCGACACACTAGCCGCCAATCTCAGGCTGGCCGAACAGCTCGGTGGCGAGGCGATCACCGTTCCGGGGCGCGAGACGTCGGAAGAGCTGATCCGCTACGCCGCTTCCAACAACGTCACCCACATCGTGATCGGCGCGCCGAAGCAGCCGACATGGCGCGAGTGGTTCTCGCCGTCTGCCGCCGATCTCCTGATCCGCAAGGCGGGCGATATCAGCGTTCACGTCATTTCGGGCGACGAGCAGAAGACTGGTGCGCAACGCGGCGTCAAGGCGGCAGCGGCGCGACCAGCCTTCGACCTCAGAGCCTATCTGCTGGCGGTGGTTTATGTGGCGATCGCGCTTGTCGCCGGCATCGTGCTCGACCAGGTGCTCGACGTGCGCAATCTGGCGCTGGTGTTCCTGATGGCAGTGCTGACCTCGGCGGTGCTGCATGGGCTCAGGCCGGCGCTGTTTTCCTGCCTGCTCGGCGCGTTTGCCTTCAACTTCTTCTTCCTGCCGCCGCGCTACACGCTGACGATCAGCGATCCTGAGAGCGTGCTGGCGCTGTTCTTCTTTCTCGGCGTGGCGATCGTCGCGAGCAACCTGACGGCAACAGTGCAGCGGCAGGCATCCGCGGCGCGGCAGCGGGCGCGCACCACCGAGGATCTCTATCTCTTCTCGAAGAAACTGGCAGGCACCGGCACGCTTGACGACGTGCTCTGGGCAACGGCCTTCCAGTTGGCTTCAATGCTGCGGGTGCGGGTCGTGTTGCTCCTGCCCGAGAACGGGACGATCGCAGTCAGGGCCGGCTATCCGCCCGACGATACGCTTGACGACGCAGACATCGCGGCTGCGCGCTGGGCCTGGGAGCACAACCACGCCGCCGGGCGCGGCGCCGACACGTTGCCCGGCGCCAAGCGGCTCTATGTGCCGCTGCGCACCGGACGCGCCGCCGTCGGCGTGATCGGGCTCGACAGCGACCGCCGCGACGGGCCGCTTCTGACGCCTGAGCAGCAGAGATTGCTCGACGCGTTGGCGGACCAGGCGGCGCTGGCGATCGAGCGTATCCAGCTCGTCGCCGATGTCGACCAGGCGAAGCTTGCGGCAGAGGCCGACCGTCTGCGCTCGGCGCTGTTGACCTCGATCTCGCACGACCTGAAGACGCCGCTTGCCGCAGTGCTTGGGGCCTCCACCACGCTGCGCGACTATTTCGCCTCGATGAGCGAGGAGGACCGCAAGGACCTGCTGTCTACCGTGGTGGACGAATCCGAGCGGCTGAACCGCTTCATCGCCAACCTGCTCGACATGACCCGGATCGAATCCGGGGCGATGGAGCCGAATTCGGCGCTGCACGATGTCGGCGATATCGTTGGCAGCGCGTTGCGCCGCGCGGCCAAGATCCTGTCGCATCACGGCGTGCATGTGACCATCCCGGCCGATCTGCCGACTGTGCGGGTCGATCCCGTCCTCTTCGAGCAGGTGCTGTTCAATCTCATCGACAATGCCGCGAAGTATGCGCCCGAGGGCTCCACCGTCGAGATCAAGGGCTGGACCGGCACCGGCGATGTGATGGTGCAGGTCGCCGACAGCGGGCCGGGCATTCCTGACGATGATCTCAACCGCGTGTTCGACACTTTCTATCGGGTGCGTAAGGGCGACCAGGTGCGGGCCGGCACAGGACTTGGCCTCTCTATATGTCGCGGTTTCGTCGAGGCGATGGGCGGCACCATCACTGCTGCCAACCGGCCTGACCGATCGGGCGCCGTCTTCACCATCAAGCTGCCTCGCCCCCAAGAGATCACGAATGACATCACGAAGCTGGAAGATATGAAATGACCGGTTCGCCCGTGAAGATCCTCGTCGTCGACGACGAGCCCCCTATCCGTAAGCTCCTGCGCGTCGGCCTGACGGCGCAGGGATACGAGGTGCATGAGGCGCCGGATGCGGCGACCGCGCGCGCGCTTGCAGGCGAGGTCGGCCCCGATCTCATCGTGCTCGACCTCGGCCTTCCCGACACGCCGGGCCACGCGCTGCTCGGCGAATGGCGCGAACAGGGGCTGACCACCCCCGTCGTGATCCTCTCCAGCCGCACCGATGAAGGTGGGATCGTCAAGGCGCTGGAGACGGGCGCGGACGACTACGTGACCAAGCCCTTCGGCATGAACGAGCTCGGCGCCCGCATTCGCGTGGCGCTGCGCCACCGGCTGCAGCAGCAGGGCGAGAAGGCAGTATTTCGCACTGGCGGGCTGTCGATCGACCTCGTCAAGCGGATCGTCAAGGTGGACGAGCGCGAAATCAAGCTGTCGCCGAAGGAGTACGACATCCTGCGCGTGCTGGCGCAATATTCCGGCAAGGTGCTGACGCATCAATTCATGCTGAAGCAGATCTGGGGACCAGCGGCGGATGTGCAGTATCTGCGCGTCTATGTGCGCCAGCTGAGGCAGAAGATCGAGGCCACGCCCGACCAGCCGCAATACATCACCACCGAAACCGGCGTCGGCTACCGGCTGCGCGAGGCGGACCTGTCTGCAACCGAAAATGCTTCACCAGCAGGCGGATGAAGGATAGAGCAGTGATCGGTTGAAAAAGACGAATGGACCGCATCATGACCGATACCGTTACCGACCGCTTCCTGCGCTATGTCGTCATCGACACGCAATCCGACCCGCAATCGCCGAGCCAGCCCTCCACCGAGAAGCAGAAGAACCTCGGGCGCGTGCTGGTCGAGGAACTGCTGGCGATCGGTATTTCGGACGCGCATCTGGACGAGCACGGCTATATCTATGCGACCATTCCCGCCAATACCGACAAGCAGGTACCCGTCATCTGCTTCTGCTCGCATATGGACACGGCGCCCGATTTCAGCGGCACCAACGTCAAGCCGCAGATCCTGCGCAACTACGAGGGCGGCGATATTCGCCTGACCGGCGATCCGCAGCAGGTGATCCGCGTGAGCGAGCATCCGGAACTGAAGAACCAGATTGGCAACGACATCATAACCACCGACGGGACGACGCTGCTCGGCGCCGACGACAAGGCGGGGATCGCCGAGATCATGACGGCGGCGCAGTTCCTTGTCGCCAATCCCGACATCAGGCACGGCACGATCAAGATCCTGTTCACGCCGGACGAAGAGATCGGCCGCGGCGTCGATAAGGTGGACCTGAAGAAGCTCGGCGCCGATTTCGCCTACACGATGGATGGTTCAACGGCGGGACATATCGAGGACGAGACGTTTTCGGCCGATGGCGTCGAGATCACCATCCAGGGCGTTGCGATCCATCCGGGTTTCGCCAAGGGCAAGATGGAAAACGCCATCAAAATAGCCGGCGCCATCATCGACCGGCTGCCAAAAGACATCGGCCCCGAGACGACCTCGGGCCGGCAGGGCTTCATTCATCCGACCGGGGTGACCGGCGCGATGGAGAAGGCCGAGATCGGGCTGATCATCCGCGATTTCGACAATGCGGGACTGACGACCAAGGAAGAGATGCTGGAAGCGATTGTAAAGGACGTGATGTCGGGCTATCCGGGCTCGACCTACACGTTCGAGGTCAAGCAGCAGTATCGCAACATGAAGGAAGTGGTCGACCGGCACCCCGATATCGTCGAGAATGCCATCGAGGGCATTCGCCGCGCCGGGATGGAACCGAAGCGCGGCAGCATTCGCGGCGGCACCGACGGCTCGCGCCTCTCCTTCATGGGCCTGCCCTGCCCCAACATCTTCGCCGGCGGCCACGCGTTTCATTCCCCGCTGGAATGGGTGAGCCGGCAGGATATGGAGCGGGCGGCCAAGACGATCGTCGAGATTGCCAGGGTTTGGGAGGAGCGGGCTTAGGCGTCCGGCGGCGTCCAGCTTCCATTCGGTCTTTGAAGGCGATGGGGCGGCCACACTCTCCGCCCTCATCTCTGTGCTTGTCACAGAGATCCAGCCGACGCGCGTCTGCGCGGCGAAAGGACTTTTCTCGGCCCAAGGACTTGGGCCCGCTGGATCCCGGCACAAGGCCGGGATGAGGGAGAGCGAGGAGGACGTACCGCCCCACCCCTTCCATTATCCCCGCAGACCCGGCGCTTCCTGGCCGGTGCGTTCGACATATTCGGTGTAGCCGCCGCCGTACTGATGGATGCCACCGGGCGTCAGTTCCAGCACGCGGTTGGAGAGCGCCGCCAGGAAGTGGCGATCGTGGCTGACGAAGAGCATGGTGCCCTCGTACTGCGACAGCGCCTTGATCAGCATTTCCTTGGTGTCGAGATCCAGGTGGTTGGTCGGCTCGTCGAGGACGAGCAGGTTGGGCGGGTCGAACAGCATCTTGGCCATGACGAGGCGCGCCTTTTCGCCACCCGACAGAACCCGGCACTTCTTTTCGACATCGTCGCCCGAAAAGCCGAAGCAGCCGGCAAGCGCGCGCAGCGGCGCCTGGCCGGCCAGCGGGAAACTATCTTCCAGCCATTCGAGAACCGTGCGTTCGCCATCGAGCAGATCCATGGCGTGCTGGGCGAAATAGCCGAGCTTGACGCTGGCACCGAGCGCAACCGTGCCCTGATCCGGCTCGGTGGAGCCCGTGACCAGCTTCAGCAGCGTCGACTTGCCGGCGCCGTTGATGCCCATGATGCACCAGCGCTCCTTGCGGCGAACCATGAAGTCGAGGCCTTCATAGATCGTGCGGCTGCCGTACTTCTTGTGAACGTTCTTCAGGTTGATCACGTCTTCGCCGGAACGCGGCGCGGGAAGGAACTCGAAGGCGACCGACTGGCGGCGCTTGGGCGGCTCGACGCGGTCGATCTTTTCCAGCTTCTTGACGCGGCTCTGCACCTGCGAAGCGTGTGAAGCGCGCGCCTTGAAGCGTTCGATGAACTTGATTTCCTTGGCAAGCATGGCCTGCTGGCGTTCGAACTGCGCCTGCTGCTGCTTCTCGTTCTGGGCGCGCTGCTGCTCGTAGAAAGCATAGTCGCCGGAATAGGAGGTGAGCTGGCCGCCATCGATCTCGATGATCTTGCCGACGATGCGGTTCATGAACTCGCGGTCGTGCGATGTCATCAGGAGCGCGCCGTCATAGTTCTTCAGGAACTCTTCCAGCCAGATCAGGCTTTCGAGATCCAGATGGTTGCTCGGCTCGTCGAGCAGCATGACATCAGGGCGCATCAACAGAATGCGGGCGAGCGCCACGCGCATCTTCCAGCCGCCGGAGAGGCCGCCGACGTCGCCGTCCATCATTTCCTGGGTGAAGCTCAGACCATCGAGCACTTCGCGGGCGCGGCCCTCGAGCGCGTAGCCATCCAGCTCCTCGTAGCGCGCCTGCACCTCGCCGTAGCGCTCGATGATGCGATCCATCTCGTCGAGCTTGTCGGGATCGACCATCTCGGCTTCGAGTTCGCGCAGTTCGGCGGCAACGACGCTGACGGGGCCGGCGCCTTCCATGACCTCGGCCACGGCGCTGCGGCCCGACATTTCGCCGACATCCTGGTTGAAGTAACCGATCGTGACGCCCTTTTCACCGGCGACATTGCCCTCATCGGGCTGCTCCTCGCCTGTGATCATGCGGAAGAGCGTCGTCTTGCCGGCGCCGTTCGGGCCGACGAGGCCGATCTTCTCGCCCTTGTTGAGCGCCGCCGAGGCCTCGATGAAGAGGATGCGGTGGCTATTCTGCTTGCTGATATTTTCGATGCGGATCATGGGAAGCGTGGTCCAAAACAGGTTTTCGGCGCCCTTATGCCATGCAAGACCTGAGATGTCGCCCGTTTTCCGCAGTGCACCAAATGTTCGATCAACACCGTTTCCCTGTGGTGACAGAGACGCGGGACTTCCAAACATCAGGGAGCACTGATACGTTCCATATTTGTTCCCGAGTCGCGCTTTTGCCGCGACGCGTATGCTAGAGGCTGAAGAATAGATGCAGGCGGCGGCCTATCTCGAGAAACTGAACGAGCGGCAGCGTCTTGCCGTGGAGCATGGGGTCGGTCAGGGACCGGATACGACGGGCGGTCCGCTGCTGATCATCGCCGGCGCCGGATCGGGCAAGACCAACACGCTGGCGCACCGGGTGGCGCATCTGATCGTCAACGGCGCCGATCCGCGGCGTATCCTCTTGATGACCTTCTCGCGCAGAGCGGCGTCCGAGATGGCGCGGCGGGTGGAGCGCATCTGCCGCCAGGTGCTGGGTGCCAATTCCGCCGTGATGACCGACGCGCTGACCTGGGCCGGCACCTTCCACGGGATCGGCGCGCGGCTGCTTCGGATCTATGCCGAACAGATCGGCCTCAATGTCGATTTCACGATTCACGACCGGGAAGACAGCGCCGACCTGATGAACCTCATCCGGCACGAGCTTGGCTTCTCCAAGACTGAAAGCCGGTTTCCGACCAAGGGCACGTGTCTGGCGATCTATTCGCGCACCGTCAATTCCGAGACGCCGCTCACCGAGGTGTTGAAGACCTGGTATCCGTGGGTGGCGACCTGGGAAGAGCAACTGCGCGAGCTGTTTGCCTGTTATGTCGAGGCCAAGCAGGCGCAAAACGTGCTCGATTACGACGACCTCCTGCTCTACTGGGCGCAGATGGTGAGTGATCCGGAACTGGCAGCCGATATCGGTGGGCGTTTCGACCATGTGATGGTCGACGAGTACCAGGATACCAACCGGCTGCAATCCTCCGTGCTGATGGCACTGAAGCCCGGCGGACGTGGCTTAACCGTCGTCGGCGACGACGCGCAGTCGATCTATTCATTCCGGGCGGCGACGATCCGCAACATTCTCGACTTCCCGAAAACCTTCGAGCCGCCGGCCGATATCATCACGCTCGACCGCAACTATCGCTCGACGACGACGATCCTTGCCGCCGCCAATGGCGTTATCGAGCTGGCGCGCGAGCGCTTCACCAAGAACCTCTGGACCGACCGGCAATCCGAAGAGCGGCCGAAGCTGCTCACCGTCAAGGACGAGAACGACCAGGCGAACTACATCGTCGAGCAGGTGCTCGCGAACCGCGAAGTGGGGATGACGTTAAAGCAGCAAGCGGTGCTGTTTCGCACCTCCTCGCACAGCGGCCCGCTCGAAGTGGAGCTGACGCGGCGCAACATCCCCTTCGTCAAGTTCGGCGGGCTGAAATTCCTGGATTCGGCGCATGTGAAGGACATGCTGGCGATCCTGCGCTTTGCGCAGAACCCGCGCGACCGGGTCTCGGGCTTCCGCCTCTTGAAGATGCTGCCGGGGATCGGGCCGCAGACGGCGGGCAAGATCCTGGACACGATCGCCGCCGACCCTGAGCCGCTGATGGCGCTCGCCGAAATCCCGCCGCCGGCCAAGACCGGTGAGGGCTGGCCGGCGCTGGTGCAGCTGCTCGAAGGATTGCGCAAGGCAAACGGGCCATGGCCCGCCGAGATCGCGCAGGCGCGAGAATGGTACGAACCGCATCTCGACCGCATCCACGAGGACGCCGACACCCGCAAGGCCGACCTGTTGCAGCTCGAGCAGATCGCGTCGGGCTATGCCAACCGCGAGCGCTTCCTCACCGAACTGACGCTCGACCCGCCCGACGCCACCAGCGACCAGGCCGGCGTGCCGCTGCTCGACGAAGATTATCTCATCCTCTCCACCATCCATTCGGCCAAGGGGCAAGAGTGGCGAGCGGTGTTCATGCTCAACGTCGTCGACGGCTGCATCCCCTCCGACCTCGCCGTCGGCACGACGCAGGAGATCGAGGAGGAGCGCCGACTGCTCTATGTCGGCATGACGCGGGCAAAGGACAGCCTGACGCTGATCACCCCGCAACGCTTCTTCACCAGCGGCCAGCACGGCCAGGGTGACCGGCATGTCTATGCATCGCGCACGCGGTTCATTCCGGTGACGCTGCTGCAATATTTCGAGACGGCGGCATGGCCTGTGGTGGTCGCGACGCCTTCGGAGCGGAGTACGCAGCAGATAAGGGTGGATGTGGCGGCGCGGATGCGGACGATGTGGCGGTAGGGTGTGTGGGGGTTGTTGAGGGTGGGCAGCTGGCGTTGTGCCTGGAAGCCCCCTCATCCCCGGTGCAACAAGTTGCACCTGACCTGCCGCCACCTTCTCCCCGCGGGGGAGAAGAGACTCGTGGTGGGCCGCCTGCGCCGACCTCCCCTTCGCCCCAACGGGGAGAAGGTGGCCCGAAGGGTCGGATGAGGGGGCTCCGGGCACTGAGTCTGCCAGCTAATTATTTGATGTAGCTTAGATTTGGCGTTTTGCCGTGGGGTACCCCCCTCTGCCCTGCCGGGCATCTCCCCCACAGGTGGGGAGATTGGCTGGGCGCGGCCGCTCGTTCCACGCTCATTGTTTGGCTCTGAACAAGCCACGAGTCGATCTCCCCCCTTGTGGGGGAGATGTCCGGCAGGACAGAGGGGGGTGCCACACGGCACACCGCCACCGTCCGTTCATCAGACGTACGTCCCACTCAAACCGCCAACCGCATCCTCACATCCCCCGCCAACGCCTTCATCCGCTCCGGCGACGCATGGCCGATCAGCATGAAGGCGTGCGTCTTATCCGACCAGTAAACAACATTCATGCCCTTGCGGGCTTCGACATCAGGCGGCTTGGGGCCGTCGTCGGAGCGGACGATGCAGAGGGCCAGGGGGCCGGTCTCGGGATCGAGGTAGGCGAGCTGGGCGAGTGGCTGGTCGTCATATTGCAACAGCAGCGCCCGCTTGAAATCGACGCCCTGCAGCGCGATCGCTTCCGGAGAGAGGCGCAGGCCGAGCCTTGCTTCGACGGCTGACAGCTGATCTGCCTGCGACGCAAGCGACGGCACCGGTCCCGCCAGTGTTTCAGGCGTGTAGAGCGCGATGTAATCGGCGACCGTGGCGCGCCATTCGCTGCTTTCATCGGTGGCGGCGAGCTGCCGGCTGAGCCCGATGAAGGCGCGGTCGGCGATGACGCCGGCAACCAGGCAGGCGGCGAGCGCGCCGAGGAAGCGGCGGCGGCTGGGGGCCGGCGCTGTCGCTGGTGTGGCGGAGAGACGCGAGAGGATGGCTTCGAGCTCGGCCTTCGGCGCCTGAGCGAGGAGCGGATCGAAGGCCTGCGCGAAGGGCAGGCTGGCGCGCGACAGGAACTCGAGGCGGGCGGCCAGCTCGGTGTCCGTTTCGAGCAAGGCTTCGAGGCGCGCGGCTTCAGCGGCTGGCAGTTCGCCGTCGAGATAGGCGGTCAGTTCCTCGTCGGAGGGGATCGTGGTCTTGTCGGTCATCGTCCACCCTCCTCCTTCAGATTGCCGGCCAGGGTCGCGCGGGCGGCGGCGAGCCGGCTCATGACGGTGCCGATCGGGATGTCGAGCACGGCGGCCACCTCCTTGTAGGACAGGCCCTCGACATAGGCCAGGAAGACCGCGGCACGCTGCGCATCGGGCAGCGCGCCAACGAGACGAAGCACCTGAGCGGCCATGACATGCGTCTCCGTTTCGCGCGCACCATCGACGACGAGCGCCTGCTCGGCATCGACGAAGCCCTGCCCTTCGCGGACCCGCCGCGAGCGGATTTCATTGAGCCAGATCGAATGAAGAATGGCAAACAGCCAGCGGTCGAGCCTGGTGCCCACCTGAAACTGCGCAGCCCTCTCCAGAGCGCGCACGCAGGTCTGCTGCACCAGATCGTCGGCCACGTCGCGGCGATGCGAGAGCACGAGACCATAGCGCCAGAGCCGCGACAGGTTTTCCGTCAGACCGCTCCTGATATCGGATTCGCTTGCGATGGCCGCCTCCGCCACGGGGTTTGCCGAAGACCGCGCTGGACGAGCCGGCGCGGTCTTGTTGGCGTGACTATAGGCAGGAAATGTCGTGTAGGCGACGACCATCGGCATGTTCCTCGTCACATTATCGGGCGTTCGCGCCTCAAATCTTCGACGGATCGGTGATCGCTTCGTTGAGATCGCGATATTCCTCGCAACTGGTGCCGCACAGCGTCTTGATGGTGCCGAGCTGCTCCTTGGCGAGATCGATGCGACCCTTGATGACATAGGCTTCGCCGAGATATTCGCGGACCTTGGCGTATTGCGGATCGAGCTGGACCGACTTCAGATAGTAGGAAATGCCTTCATCCGTGCGTCCGAGCTTACGCGTTGCGTAGCCGCGATAGTTCAGCGCCTCGGCGGTGTTCTGGTCCTTCAGCGTGTCGAGCATGGCCAGCGCTTCGTCGTAACGGCCCGCCTTGGCCAGCGAGTAGGCGTATTCGGTGCGGTTGTCGTCGGTGATGTTGGCGCCCGACTGCTTGACGCATTTCTGCGTCTTCTTGTCATAGACCTCACCCTTCTTGCAGGTCGGCGTGGTGGCAGCGCCGCTATCGTCGCCGCCGGCGGCGAAAGCAGGCGCGGTGAACGCGAAGGCGGCGATCGCGCCGCTGATGAGGACGGATGCAATCCGGGAGGTTGCTGAGGTCATGATGTATCTCCTTCGGGACAAGACGGGTTGGTCTGGAAGACAGGGTTGCGGCGAATGAACACCGCAGTCGGCTGGTTTATTCGGCGGGCATCCCGATTTTTCCGATCACCGTTTCGTGAGAGCCAGCGGCGAATAAAGCTCGGTCTGGCGTGTTTGCTCCGCGTGCGCCGGGGGACGAACAGGAGCATTTTCGTGAAAGAGACCGTCAAACTACTCAGCCTCGCCACCGCGGCGCCACTGCATGTCATCACGCAGGAGGAAGCCGCGGAGACGTCGGCACGGCTGTTTTCCAGCCGGCTGAAGGACTTCGCGCATCTAGTGCCGGTCTTCACCAATGCCGGCATCCGCACGCGACACGCCGCGCGGCCACTCTCATGGTTCACCGAGCCGCATGGCTGGGAAGACCGCATGCAGGCCTATCAGGAGGAGGCACGAAGCCTGTTTCGGCGGACCGTCACGGCGGCGCTCGATCAGGCTGGCCTTAAGGGCGCCGATGTCGATTGCATCGTCACGGTTTCCTCGACCGGCATCGCGACGCCGAGCCTCGATGCGCAGCTGGCCTCCGAGATCGGGTTTCGGACGGATGTCGAGCGCCTGCCGGTGTTCGGCCTCGGCTGCGCGGCAGGCGTTTCGGGCTTTGCGATCGCGGCGCGGCTCGCCAAGGCGCGGCCCGGCGCGACCGTGCTCTTCGTCTCGATCGAGCTTTGCACACTGGCATTCCGGCTGGACGAGCTGACGCGGGCAAATATCATCGCGACCGCGCTGTTCGGCGATGGCGCGGCGGCCTGCATCTTGCGGGCTGGGCCGGAGGGGCTTGCCGCTGTCGAATCCACCGGGGAGCATCTGTTTCCCGATACGCTGGGGATCATGGGCTGGAAGATCGACGACACCGGCTTCGGGATCGTGCTGGCGCAATCCCTGCCGCCCTTCGCGGAGAAGGAGCTGGGGCCGGCGATCGACGGCATTCTCGGCCGCAACGGGCTGAGCCGGGATGATATCGACCGCTTCATCTGCCATCCCGGCGGGGCGCGCGTGCTGGCGGCGCTGGAAACCGCTCTTTCGATCCCGTCCTCGGCGCTCGACCATGAGCGGGCGGTGCTTGAGGAATACGGCAACATGTCGTCGCCGACGGTGCTGTTCGTGCTTGAGCGCATGCTGCGTGAGGGGTTGCCGAAGCGGGCGGCGATGATTGCGATGGGGCCGGGCTTTTCGGCCAGCTGTGTGACGTTGACGAGGGCCTGACGATGTGGCCGTCGATCATCATCCTCGGTTTTGTGACGCTGCAACGGCTGGCGGAACTCATCATCGCCCGCCGCAACACCCGCGCGCTGATGGCGCGCGGCGCGCGAGAGATTGGCGCCGAACACTATCCGCTCATGGTGGCGCTGCATGCGAGCTGGCTTGCCGGGCTCTGGCTGATGGCCCCCGGCCATCCGGTGCAGCCGATGTGGCTCGTGCTCTTCGTCGCGCTGCAGCTTGGCCGGCTTTGGGTTCTGGCGACGCTCAAGGGGCGATGGACGACGCGGGTCATCGTGCTGCCGGGGGCGCCGCTGGTGCACGGGGGACCGTACCGGCTGTTGTCGCATCCGAATTATGCGGTTGTGATCGGCGAGATCGCGGTGCTGCCGCTGGCGTTCAACATACCGCTATTCGCCGCCATTTTCTCCGTCTTGAACGGGGTGATGCTGTGGCTTCGCATCTCGGTCGAGAACCGCGCGCTGAAGACGGCAATGTTTTTGAAATGAATGCGATTTTTCATTTGCACGCGGCTTGGCGGAGGGGCATTTTCCATGCCTAGACTATCGTGGGTTTCGTGGGAAAATGACGAAGAACGTAATCGTGCTTGGAGCCGGCATCGTCGGCGTATCGACGGCCATTCATCTGCAGCGACGTGGACGCCAGGTGACATTGATCGATCGCAAGCCGCCGGGCAACGGCACATCCTTCGGCAATGCCGGATTGATCCAGCGCGAGGGCGTGGTGCCCTACGGCTTTCCCCAGCAGCTCGGCCTTCTCGTCCGCTACGCCTTCAACAACCGTATCGACGCGCATTATCACCTGAACGCGCTGCCGAAGCAGCTGTCGTTCCTGGCGCGCTACTGGTGGCATTCGAACACCAAGCGCCACCAGATGATCTCGAAGGCCTATGCGCCGCTGATCGCGCATTCGATCTCCGAGCACAACGACCTGATCGAGGCGGCGGGCGCCGAGCATCTGATCCGCAAGAACGGCTGGATCGAGGTGTTCCGCACCGGTGAAAAACGCGACGCGGAGTTCGCCGAGGCCGAGCGACTGCAGCGGGAGTTCGGCGTCGGCTTCGATCGGTTGGATACCGGCGATCTGGCGCGGCTGGAGCCGGATCTCAATCTCGGTTTCGTTGGTGCGCTGAAATGGCGCGATCCGTGGTCGGTCATCAATCCGCAGGCGCTGACGGCAAGCTATCTGCGCTATTTCGAAAGCATCGGGGGTCGCTTCATCACCGGGGATGCGAACTCCTTCGGAAAATTCGGCGCCGGCTGGAAGATCGCGACCGACGAAGGTCCTGTCGAAGCCGACGAGGCGGTGATGGCGCTCGGGCCATGGGCTGCGGTCGCGACGAAGCGGCTTGGCTATGCCTTCCCGCTCGGGGTCAAGCGCGGCTACCACATGCATTATTCCGCAAAGGGCAATGCGGTGCTCAACAACACCGTGGCCGATACGGAGCTCGGCTATCTGATGGCGCCGATGGAAAACGGCATCCGGCTGACGACAGGTGCCGAGTTCGCGGCGATCGACGCGCCGAAGACACCGGTGCAGCTCGACCGCGCCGAAAAGGTGGCGCGCGGCGTGTTTCCGCTCGGCGAGCGGCTCGATCCGGAACCCTGGATGGGCGCCCGCCCCTGCACGCCCGACATGATGCCCATCATCGGCAAGGCGCCGCGCCACGAGGGCCTGTGGTTCGCCTTCGGCCACGCGCATCACGGGCTGACGCTCGGGCCGGTGACCGGACGGGCGCTGGCGGAGCAGATGACGGGCGAAAAGCCCTTCGTCGACATCTCCGCCTATTCGCCGCAGCGGTTCAATCCATAAACGATCCGGCTAAGATATACCCAAAGCCTTGAGATCGCGGAGCGCCGTCTTCGCGATCTCTTCTATCGTCCCATCGATATCGACGGTGACGACGCCGGCCTCACCGGTCGGGATCTCCAGCGTTGCCAGCTGGTTTTCAAGCAGGGAGAGCGGCATGAAATGGCCCTTGCGGGCGCCCATGCGGGCGGTCAAGAGCTCCTTGGAGCCGTGCAGGTAGACGAAGAACAGGTTGCCATCCACAGCGGCGCGCAGGCGGTCGCGGTAGCTTCTTTTCAGCGCCGAGCAGGAAACGACGATGCCCTCGTTGCGGTCGAGCGTGGCCTTCATGGTCTGGCCGATGATATCGAGCCAGGGCATGCGATCCTCGTCGGTGAGCGGGTTGCCCTTCGACATCTTCTCGACATTCGAGGCCGGATGCAGCGCATCGCCTTCGGCGAATTCGACGGCAAGCGCCTGCGCTATCGCCTCACCCACGGACGACTTGCCGCAGCCGCTGACCCCCATGACGATAATGGCATGGGGGCGCGTGTTTTGTGCTGACATTCCAGAAATTCTCCTCACCTCGGCATGATCCGCCGTGTCAGGAGACCCAAGCTTACGACGCGATGGCCGCATTCTTGCGGGCGAGACGTGCCCTGATGGTGTCGACATCGGCGCGCGGCGTCGCCGCGAACAATGTCTTGGTATAGCTGTGCTGCGGGTCGTTGAAAACCTGATCCCGCGATCCGTATTCGACAGCTTCGCCGTAATACATGACCATGACGTCATCGGCCATGTAGCGGACGACCGAGAGGTCGTGGCTGATGAAGACGTAGGTCAGGTTCAGCTCGTCCTGCAGGTCGGCGAGCAGGTTCAGCACCTGTGCTTGGACCGACAGATCGAGCGCCGAAACCGGCTCGTCCAGCACCAGAAGCCGTGGCTTCAGCATCAGCGCGCGAGCAATCGCGATACGCTGGCGCTGGCCGCCGGAGAACATGTGCGGATAGCGGTTGAAGTGGACGTCCTGCAGGCCGACCTTCTTCAACATCGACATCGCCAGTTCGCGGCGTTCGGCAGCGGGCGTGTTGGTGTTGATGATCAGCGGTTCCATCAGGATATCGCCGATCTTCTTGCGCGGGTTCAGCGAACCGTATGGGTTCTGGAAGACGATCTGCACCTTGCGGCGCATCTCGGGCGTCAGATCGCCGGCCGCGATATCCACCTTCTTGCCGTCGATGAACAGTTCGCCGTCGCTTGCCGGATCGATCATGGTGATGATGCGGGCGAGCGTGGACTTGCCGCAGCCGCTTTCACCGACGATGGCGAGCGTCTTGCCCTGTTCGACCTTGAAGTTCACGCCCTTGACGGCGTGCACGGTCTTTTCCTTCTTGAACAGGCCGCCCGGCAGAAAGTAGTTGCGGACGATGTTCTTGCCTTCGAGGACTGGCGTCATTGGGCCGCTCCCTCACTCGTCTGTTTGAAGATCTCGCCGATGGTCGGCAGACGGTCGCCGGTGGCGTTGTCGGGCAGAGCCGCGAGCAGCGCACGGGTGTAATCGCTCTTCGGTGCTTCGAACAGCGACAACACGTCGGCCTCTTCCATCTTGCGGCCCTTGTACTGCACGATCACGCGATCGGCGGTCTCGGCGACCACGCCCATGTTGTGGGTGATCATGATGAGACCCATGCCGTGTTCCGTCTGCAGGCGCATCAGTAGATCGAGGATCTGCTTCTGGATCGTGACGTCGAGTGCTGTGGTCGGCTCGTCGGCGATCAGGAGCTTCGGGTTGCAGGCAATCGCAATCGCGATCATCACGCGCTGGCACTGGCCACCCGACATCTGGTGCGGGAAGTGGCCGAGGCGCTCGGCCGGGTTCGGAATGCCGACGGCTTCGAAGAGCTCGATGGCGCGCTTGCGGCGCTCCGCCTTTCCGAGGCCGAGGTGAATGCGCAGCACTTCCTCGATCTGGAAGCCGACCGTGAAGCACGGGTTGAGGCTGGCGATCGGCTCCTGGAAGATCATCGACATGTCCTTGCCGATGATCTTGCGGCGTTCGCTGCCCGACATGCCGAGCAGGTTGCGGCCGTCGAAGACCAGCTTGTCGGCCGTGACCTTGGCGGTCCAGGGCAGAAGGCCCATGGCGGCGAGCATGGAAACGGACTTGCCGGAGCCGGATTCGCCGACGATGGCGAGGACTTCGCCGGCCGAGACCTTCATCGACACGCCATCGACGGCGCGGAAGGTGCCGGTCGAGGTCTGGAACTCGACGACAAGATTTTCGATTTCGAGAAGTGCCATATCAGGACCTCTTCAGTTTGGGATCTAGCGCATCACGCAGACCGTCGCCCATCAGGTTGATGGCGAGAACGGTGATGAGGATGCACAGGCCCGGGAAAGTGACGAGCGACGGCGAGCTCTGGAAGAACTCACGGGCGTCGGCGAGCATCGTGCCCCACTCGGATGTCGGCGGCTGGGCGCCCATGCCGAGGAAGCCGAGGGCCGCCGCGTCGAGGATCGCCGCCGAGAAGGCGAGCGTTGCCTGAACGATCAAGGGTGCCAGGCAGTTCGGCAGGATCGTCTTGAACATCAGGCGAAGCGTGCCGGCGCCGGCGACGCGGGAGGCCACGACATACTCCTTCTCGCGCTCGCTGATGACGGCGGCGCGGGTCAGGCGGACGAAGTGCGGCTGGTTGACGATCGAGATCGCGATCATGGCGTTCAGCAGGCCGGGACCGAGAACGGCGACCAGCACGAGGGCCAGAAGCAGCGACGGGAAGGCCAGGATGATATCCATGACGCGCATGATGATCGTATCGGTGCGGCCGCGGAAGTAACCGGCGATGAGGCCGAGCAGGACGCCGGCAACCGCCGACAGCGAAGCGACGACGAGGCCGATGAACAGCGAGAAGCGGGTGCCGAAGATCAGGCGCGAAAGCATGTCGCGGCCGACGGCATCGGTGCCGAGCAGATAGGCGCTGTTGCCGCCTTCCGACCATGCCGGCGGCAGGCGCTGGAAGCCCGACGGTACGTTCGGATCATGCGGGGCGACGACGGATGCGAAGATCGCCAGCAGGAGAACAAAGACGAAGACGACGAGGCCGATGACCGCGCCCTTGTTGCGGGAGAAGTAGTACCAGAACTCCGAGAGACCGGAGGGCTGGGCAGACGTGGTGTTTGTCGTGCTCATGGGCCGCTCCTAGTGTCTGATGCGTGGGTTGATGAGACCGTACATGAGATCGACGATCAGATTGACGAGCATGATGATGGCCGCGATCAGGAGCAGACCGCCCTGAACGACGGTGTAATCACGCTTGAACACCGCATCGACCATCCACTTGCCGATACCCGGCCAGGAGAAGATGGTTTCCGTCAGGATGGCGCCGCCAAGCAGAACGCCGACCTGCAGGCCGATCGAGGTGACAACAGGGATCATGGCGTTGCGCAGCGCATGTACGCCGACGACACGCAGCGGGGCAAGGCCCTTGGAGCGGGCGGTGCGGACGTAATCCTCACCGAGAACCTCGAGCATGGCCGAGCGGGTCTGGCGGGCGATGACGGCCAGCGGAATGGTGCCGAGAACGATGGTCGGCAGGATCAGCGACTGGAAGGCCGACTTGAAGGCGCCGGCCTGACCGGACAGCAGACTGTCGATCAGCATGAAGCCGGTAACAGGCTTGAAGAAGTACATCAGCGAGATACGGCCGGACACAGGTGTCCAGTGCAGCGTATTCGAGAAGAGGACGATGAGGAGCAGGCCCCACCAGAAGATCGGCATGGAATAGCCGACAAGGGCGACGCCCATGACCCCCTGGTCGAACCAGGTCCCCCTCTTCACCGCGGCGAAGATGCCGGCGGGAATGCCGAGGATGATGGCGAACAGGATGGCACAGAGCGACAGCTCCAGCGTTGCCGGAAACAGCGACATGAACTCCTGCAGGACCGGGCGCTTGGTGACGATCGACGAGCCGAGATCGCCCTGCACGAGATTACCGAGGTAATCAATGTACTGGACGTAGACGGGCCGGTCGAGGCCGAGGTCGTGCATGATCTCAGCATGGCGTTCCGGCGCCATGACGCGCTCGCCCGACATCAGCATGACCGGATCTCCGGGCAGCAGGCGGATGAACGCGAAGGCGATGATGGAAACACCGAGGAAGGTGGGGATCAGGACCGCTAGGCGCCCGATGAAGAAACGAAACATATCATATGTCCATATTAGTCCGGCGGTCAGGTATCAAACCTGACCGCCGGCCAAGCCCGATCTTGTCGGGCATCTTTGCATAGATTTGGTTATTCGGCGATATCAACGCCGTCGAAGCGGTGAACACCGACCGGATCCTGCACGTAGCCGGAAACCTTAGCGTTCATCGGAACGAATTCCGTCGAATGGTCGATGGTTGCCCAGGGAGCTTCCTTCTTGAAGACAACCTGTGCTTCTTCGTAGAGCTTCGTGCGCTCAGCAACGTCGGAGGTCTTCTTGGCCTTCTTCACGAGGGCGTCGAATTCCTTGTTGCACCACTGCGCACGGTTGTTGCCGCCGACAGCTTCGCAGCCGAGCAGCGTGTCGAGGAAGTTGTCCGGATCACCGTTGTCACCCGTCCAGCCGAGGATGGCAGCGCCATCGCGCTTCACGTCCTTGGAGAGCTTCAGGTATTCGGCCCATTCGTGGGTGACGATCTCGACCTTGACGCCAACCTTTGCGAGGTCAGCCTGCATCAGTTCGGCGGCGCGACGTGCGTTCAGCATGTACGGACGCGAAACCGGCATTGCCCAGATCTTCATCGAGAGATCCTTGACGCCAGCGGCTTCAAGCATCTTCTTGGCTTCGTCGGGGCTGTAGGCATCGTCCTTGACGGCGTCGTTGTAGGACCACATCGTCGGCGGGATCGGGTTCTTGGCAACCTGGCCAGCGCCCTGGAACACGGCATCGACGATCGCCTGCTTGTTGATCGCCATGTTGAGCGCCTTGCGCACTTCAGGCTTGTCGAACGGAGCCTGCTGCGTGTTGTAGGCGAGGTAGGAAACGTTCAGGCCCGGCTGTTCCAGAACCTTGAGGCTGCTATCGGCCTTCAGATCCTTGACGTCGGCTGCGTTCGGGTAAGGCATGATGTGGCATTCGCCGGCCTTGAGCTTCTGAGCGCGAACCGAAGCGTCAGGGGTGATCGCGAAAACGAGATCGTCGATCTTTTCCTTGCCCTTGAAGTAGGTTTCGTTGGCCTTGTAGCGGATGACGGCATCCGGCTGGTAGGCGACGAAGGTGAACGGACCGGTGCCGAGCGGCATCTGGTTCATCTGCTCCATCTTGCCATCGGCCTGCAGCTTGTCGGCATATTCCTTGGAAACGACCGATGCGAAGTCCATCGCGAGGTCGGCGAGGAACGGTGCTTCCGGATGGTTGAGCGTGAACTTGACGGTCAGGTCATCGACCTTCTCGACCGACTTGATCAGATCGGGGAAGCCCATGCCGGCAGCGTATTCGTAGGAAACGCCGGCGACATACTTGGCCCAGGGGCTGTCGGCCTTCAGCTGGCGGTCGAACGAGAAGACGACGTCGTCAGCGTTCAGGTCGCGGGTCGGCGTGAAGAATTCGGTGGTCTGGAACTTGACGCCCGGATGCAGCTTGAACGTATAGGTCAGGCCATCATCGGAAACGGTCCAGCTGTCAGCAAGACCCGGCTCGACTTCGGTCTTGCCATGCTTGAACTCGACCAGGCGGCTGTAAACGGTACGCGACGAGGCGTCGAAGGTCGTGCCTGCCGTGTAGATTGCGGGATCGAAGCCTTCCGGCGATCCTTCCGAGCAATATACCAGCGTCTTGGACCAAGCGGTCGACGCCATGGCAGAAGCCAAAACAGTCGCTGCCAGAAGGACAGAGATCTTTTTCATGATTTCGTTTCCCAGGTTTGTTCTTTTATACGTTTGTCTGATCGCAGAGCGCTCCTCCCGATCGAGCGCCGATGGAACGACATTTGATTGTTTAAATCAACGACCGGGCCGGAAAATTTTTCCAGCTGGACAACTTTAGTAATTTTACGCCGAAAATGGGCCGCATTTAGCAATATTCACGCTGGATAACCCTTGTTTTGGTCACATTTAATGTTGCGCATATCAATGGTAGTGCAAATACCGAGCTTTGGACCAGACGCTGTCAATCGGAATCCAGAAACGAAACAACCGCAGCCACGATCTGTGACTGCGGTTGCGAAGAATAACGCGACGCTACCTCAGGCAGCCGGCGCGACAGCCCGTGGCTTCGGGTGATGATGATCCTCAAGGCCGAGCAGGAAGTTGATCTGCGGACGGGCCTTGACCAGATCGTCGATCGAATATTGCGTCAGCACATCGAAGAAGGCGTTGAGTGCCTTGCGCAGTGCCGAGTTCAGGCCGCAGCTATCGACCAGCGGGCAATCGACTTCGCCATCATCCTCGAAGCACTCGGCCATTGCGAAGCTGTCTTCGGTGACGCGGACGACGTCGAAAAGGCTGATCTTGTCCGCCGGCTTGCCCAGACGCACACCGCCGTTTCGGCCACGCACGGTCTCGACGAGGCCAGCCTTGTTCAGCGGCTGCAGGATCTTGAACAGAAAGAGCTCGGAAACGCCGTATGCCTTGGCAATTTCGGGAATCCGGCTGAGACTGCCTTCATTGGCAGCGCAGTACATCAACATGCGAACAGCATAGTTGGTCTGCTTGGTCAAACGCATGCCGATCTCCAGATTCGTTCTCGTTAGGCACCGTATATAATGCCTTTGATAGTTTTGAACAATTCCAAAATAGAAAAAGATGAAAAAATGAATCACGTTATAAAAGCGCGCTGCGCGCGGCCCTGAACGAAAAACGGGCTCCTCGCGGAGCCCGTATCCAAAGCCTAACTTTAACAAGCACTTATTTCATGACCGGCATGGAGAATTCGGCGCCGTCCTTGATGCCGGAGGGCCAGCGTGTGGTGATGGTCTTGGTTTTCGTCCAAAACTTGATCGAGTCCGTGCCGTGCTGGTTCAGGTCGCCGAAGGACGATGCCTTCCAGCCGCCGAAGGAGTGATAGGCCAGCGGGGTGGGGATCGGAACGTTGATGCCGATCATGCCGATGTTGATGCGGCTGGCGAAGTCGCGGGCGGCGTCGCCGTCACGGGTGAAGATCGCAACGCCGTTGCCGTATTCGTGCTTCATCGGCAGGTCGATCGCTTCCTCGTAGTTCTTGGCGCGAACGACGGAGAGAACCGGTCCGAAGATTTCCTGCTTGTAGATATCCATGTCAGGCGTGACGTGATCGAACAGCGTGCCGCCGACGAAGTAGCCGCCCTCATAGCCTTGCAGCTTGAAGCCGCGGCCATCGACGACGAGCTTGCCGCCCTCTTCCACGCCCTTGTCGATCAGGCTGCTGATACGGGCCTGAGCTTCCTTGGTGACAACGGGGCCGAGATCGGCCTTCTCGTCGGTGTAAGGGCCGATGCGCAGCGCCTCGATCTTCGGCGTCAGCTTCTCGACCAGGCGGTTGGCGGTTTCTTCACCAACGGGGACAGCAACGGAGATCGCCATGCAGCGCTCGCCGGCGGAACCGTAGCCAGCGCCCATCAGCGCGTTGACGGCCTGATCCATGTCGGCGTCGGGCATGATGATCATGTGGTTCTTGGCGCCGCCGAAGCACTGCGCACGCTTGCCGTTCATGGCAGCCGTGCCATAGACGTAGCGGGCGATCGGGGTCGAGCCGACGAAGGAGACGGCGCCGATATCCGGGTCCGTCAGGATGGCGTCGACGGCGGTCTTGTCACCGTTGACGACGTTGAGAATGCCCGCCGGAAGGCCGGCTTCGATCATCAGTTCGGCGAGGCGCATCGGCACGGACGGATCGCGCTCGGAAGGCTTCAGGATGAAGGCGTTGCCGCAGGCGATCGCCGGCGCGAACATCCACATCGGGATCATGGCCGGGAAGTTGAACGGGGTGATGCCGGCGCCAATGCCGACGGCCTGGCGCATCGAGTACATGTCGATCGCGGGACCTGCGCCCTCGGTGAACTCGCCCTTCTGCAGGTGCGGAATGCCGCAGACGAATTCGCAGACTTCGAGACCGCGGATGATGTCACCCTTGGAGTCTTCGACCGTCTTGCCGTGCTCCTTGGAGAGCATGACGGCAAGCTCGTCCATGTGCTTGTTCAACAGCTCGACGAACTTGAAGAAGACGCGGGCGCGGCGCTGCGGGTTGGTGGCTGCCCACTTAGGCTGCGCGGCCTTGGCGTTTTCGACGGCGGCGCGCATTTCCTCGTTGCTGGCGAGCGCTACGGTCGCCTGAACTTCGCCCGTTGCCGGGTTGTACACATTGCTCGCGCGGCCGCTCGAGCCAACGACGTGTCTGCCGCCGATGAAATGACCAATCTCATGCATGGGTGTGCCTCCTCTGGGTTTCACAGTCTTTATTGGATGAGCCAGCATCGCACTTCAATTTGCACAAATCAATGAACAGGTTTAAGCAACCGTTGTGCAAAAATTAAAGCCGGAGGCCGATTTGGACTGGGATGATGTGCGAATGTTCCTGGCCGTGGCCCGCACCGGACAAATCCTTTCGGCCTCCAAGCGGCTGGGCGTCAACCACGCCACGCTGAGCCGACGGGTGACGACGCTGGAGGAGCGGCTGAAGACGCGGCTGCTTGTTCGCCGCACCAATGGCTGTGACCTGACGGCGGAAGGCGAGATGTTTATGCACGCAGCCGAGCGCATGGAGACCGAGATGCTCAGGGCGCAGGCGAGCCTCGGCCATCTCGACAGCAGCATCGCAGGAACAGTGCGGATCGGCGCGCCCGATGGCTTCGGCGTGGCGTTTCTGGCGCCACGGCTGGGCCGGCTGATCAAGCGACACCCGGAGCTCCGGATACAGCTGGTGCCTGTGCCCCGCTCCTTCTCGCTGTCGCAGCGCGAGGCCGATATCGCGATCACGCTCGAGCGGCCGGAACAGGGGCGGCTCGTCTCGTCGAAACTGACGGATTACACGCTCGGGCTCTACGCCTCCAGGGATTACCTCCAGGCGAACGGCACCCCTGATGATATCGAGGCGCTGAAGGAGCATCCCCGGATCGGCTATGTCGAGGATCTGATCTTCACCGCATCGCTGAATTTCTCATCGGCGGTGATGCGCAGCTGGGACGCCGGCTTCGAGATTTCGACAGCGACCGGGCAGACGGAAGCCGTTCGCTCCGGCGCCGGCATCGGCATCCTGCACGACTACATTGCCCGGCAATATCCCGAGCTCATCCGAATATTGCCCGATGTGTCGATCGAGCGCGCTTACTGGACGACATATCATGAAAGCGCACGCGACCTGCTGCGCGTGCGCACCGTCGTCGATTTCCTGCAGGAGCTTGTGTCGGCCGACAGGCAGATGTTCCTATAGCCACGCCGGCACGTCTTAAGCGTGCTTTGGTGGCTCGTCATTCTCATCGGGGTTGGGATTGGGCAGTTCGTCGGGCAAACTGTCGGGCTCCGGCTCGTGGATCGGAGGCTGCGGCGCCCAATCGGGTCCCGGCATCGGCGGCGTGCCGGGCAAGGGTTCGTTTGGCACGGACATGATCCGCTCCTTTCTCAGATGGCTTGTGTTCGGGTGCCCCAATCTAGCTCTGGGCGGTCTCGCCTGCGCGCATCGGCATGGCATCGATGATGGTGAAAAGCTCGGCTGCCGTCATCGGCTGGTCGATCGTTAGCTTCACGGTTCCGTCCTTGCCGACAAGGAAGGCCATGAATTCTCCCGGCGGCGGGGCGGCGAGATCATTCGCAAGCGCCTTGGCGTCCAAATCCTTCACGGCACCGAACAGCGGGCGAACGGTGTTGCCGGCGACCTTGAGCACGACCAAGTCGCGCTCCTCTGACCCCGGCCGGTCTGCCATCAGCTGGTTTTCCTGGCGAGCGGTTCGGGCATTATCCTTGTCGGGAAAGATCACGACGACGCGGTTCTCCCAGCGAAACTGCGCCAGACTTGGGATGACAGCCTTGTCGAGGCCATTCTCCGGTCGTTCGGTTGTGCCATGGGTTTCCGGCATAGACGCGCTCCTTTGATAGGAGGAAAACGTGTGCTGATGGCGGGAGTTCCATGGCCGGCCGGAAGGGCCGGAAAAGCTTGGTGATCAGCCGCGCCAGGACCGGCGCAATTGCCATATGCTGCCGAAGAGCAGAAAGAAGAGCGGCACGCTTCCATAAGACAGGTGAAATCCGGCAAGCGGCACCACCGCAAAACCGCCCTCGCCCGCCGTCACCGGAAGATGAACCCATCCGACCATGTAGACGGCGCGGGAGACGGCAACGGCCACCATGATTAATCCAGCAAGATCGATGAAGCGCATATGCTCGCGCATGGAGCGTGTGAAGACGCCGAAGAAACCGACGGCATAGGTCAAAAGCAACAGATAAGTGGCCGCGCCGAGCAAGCTGACATCATGCAGCAGGATATCGTCGGTCGTCTCCGAGAAATTGGTATCGAGAATGGGAAGCACGACGGCCAGGGCCGAAGACAACAGCAGCATGCCGCGTTCCAAGAGTTCGCCGCCATCGACCAAGCGATCGCCGATGCGAAATGCACGTCGTTCCATGATGCCATCCCCACGATACCGTCCGGCCGCTGCTCAACATGATGTAGCGCCCGGAAGAACATTCGCCCTCAGGTTGCTAATCTATCCTATATGGGGGGAGGTAAAACTACCTCTGGCATCGGCCCGTCCCTGAGGTTCGGGCGGTACGGTTAATGAACCGCTAAGCGAGGATGCGAGGCGGCAGGACCGGCGAAAAGCCGCCGGTCCCGCAAGAACAACTGGATTATTCCAGGCCGAGCGAAGCAAGCGGCAGCTGCAGTGCAGCGGCGATGCGCTTGATCTTGGCGGAATCCGTATCTTCGCCGCTTTCGATTTCCTCGATTTCAGCGACGAGCAGACCACACGTCACGGCGAGATCGTCAACGCTATAGCCAATGGTCTCACGTGCGGTTCTCAGAACAGCGCCTGCGTTGACCGGAGGGATTGGCTGGGCGTTAGATTTATCCAGATTGCTGAGCGAAATGGACATATAAGTCTCCTTCTAAAATCACTCTGAATTAACCCCCGGCGGGAAAATGGCATTCTCGTTCACATTTTGCAACGCAATATAACGCAGGGGGCGCGGGGCATGGCGATGATATTGATTAGCAACACCTTTTATACAAGGGTGACTCACGAAAAATACCTGTCCGGCGCGGCGACAGGCCTTTGAAAGGCCATGTCGGGCACAGCTTGGAGAGGCGGACGACTCGTCAAAACGCTCGATTTTGTCTGCGCCGAGCATGTTGCAGAGCGTCATTCGCAGGCGTAAAATCATGCGATCGGCGCCTGCGGTGAGGTCGCCTTCGATGCGACCATTGTTTGATCCCGGCAAGCGCCCCTTTGGAGCGCGTATGGCCATGTTCACAAGGGATCGCAGAGACGCTGATCAGGATATCGAGAGCTACACTCCGCTATGCCGATCGCATGGCGGCGCGGAGGTTCTGGCGCTTCTGCCCGATCCGGTGACCGCCCGGCTCTGCCTCGACCTTGCCGAGGATGCGGCGCATGCCATCCATGGCTCCATGGCCGCCGCCCATATTGGATCGGAGCCGATGACGCTCGTCTTTTCGCCCGAGGAGATCGATCTGATACAGTTGCGCGATCACGCCGAGGGCTCATCGCGGCAGCGTTTCGAGCAGGTGGGCCGGGCATTCGCCACCTGGCGCCGGCGCCGCGCGCAGCGACGCACGGTTTTTCTTGACGATTGCCGCGGCGATGTCGCCCGCTGCGTCGCCACCGAATGCGCGGCGAGCGAGCTCGTGGTGACATCGAGGCACGGCAATGCCGATGCGCGCGACGCCTTTCGCAGCGTCGTGTTCAGCCAGCACAAACTGGTCCTGATGCCGCCCGCCCGAGACTACTATCAAGGCAATCTGTTTGGCCATGTGGTGATCGGCTGGAGGCAACAGGGACACGCGGAAGACACCCTCATCGCCGCCAAACGCTGGCTTGCGGCCGCGAAACGGATCACGCTCGTCTGCATCGACGACACCGACGGCAAGGCCAAGACCAGCGCCGAGGCGATGCTTGCCCGCCTCTCACTTCAAGGCCAGGTCGTCGCTATACCGTCGGATGGTCATTCGATCGGCGAGGCGATCGTCGAATTCGCCAAGGCCGAGCAAGCAACCTGCCTGCTGATCGGCGCCTTCAGGCACGGCTATCTTCTGGAACTGCTCTTCGGCCGGATCACCCGCTATGTGCTCTCGCACGCGACCATGCCTGTCATGATGAAGCATTGAGGCGATGTCTCGAGGGAGACGAAAGCCGGATGCTTATCTCATTATCGTGGAGGGAATGGTACGGTTGGGGGGTCTCGAACCTCCGACCTCAGGTGCCACAAACCTGCGCTCTAACCAACTGAGCTACAACCGCACAAACGTCGCTTGGCGCGACGGGGGTGACATACGGGGACTTGAAATTTAATTCAAGCCCTATCTGTCCTTAATATACAAAAAGGCCGGACAAAGGGTCCAGCCTTTTCGTTCGTCTGTCATAAAAATCAGGCAGCCTTGAAAGAGGCCATGACTTTTTCAGCGGCTTCCTTCGACGGCTTGGCAACCTTTTCGGCCACCAGCTTCGAGGTTTCCTGCATGGCCTTGGCCTGTTCGATCGTCAGTTCCGCCTGCTTGCGCAGGAAAGAGGTCTGCAGTTCGAAGAATTCGGCGACGGACTTGACCGAAAGCAGCGCGTCCATGTGGGTCAGCGAGTTCTCGGCATTGGTGCGCAGGGCGCCAATCGCCTGATGGCCGATTTCGGCAGCACCGGCCTGGGCCGTCTGAACGGTGGATTCGAGCGTCTTGCTGGCTTCTTCGCCGGCAGCCTTCATCTTGGCATAGGCGTCGCGCGACTGCTGCGAGCCCTTTTCGGCGAAATCGCGAAACGAGTCAGCGAACTTCGCGGGGTCAAAAGAGGAGATAGAAAATACGTCTTCCATTTTCGCCATTGGTGTTTGCTCCTTTTGTCTCGGCATCGTGAAAGCCTCGTTTGTTAGGTAAGCATCATATAGCGCATCTTATTGTGCAGTGCAACATGATTGTGCGGCGCAACCGACGTTAACCTTTTCGGCCGAAAGCCATTGGTCGTGCTGGACCGGTTTGCGCCCTGTCGTTATTAATAGACCGTTAATTTGCCAGGCCCGAAGACTAAAGGTCCGCTGATGCCCGCAGTCCAATATCCGTTCATCGACATCGCCGTGCATCCGCGTGTACGGGAGCACTTTGCCCGCGGGGAAGCGCTGGTGCTTTTCTCGGCGGACCTTGCGCGGGCGCTCTGGGCGAACGGCGCGGGCGCCGAGCTTTTCGGGCATGCGGCCGTCTATGATCTCCTGGATCAGGGCGTCAATCGCGGCGATATCACCTATCGCCAGCTGGAAGTGACCGCTCGCCAACTCTCGAGGACCGGCGATACCAGGAACTTCATGATCCGCATCGCGCAGGGTTTCCAGCGCGTGGCCGTGCAGGCGTCCGTTGAACTCATTGACGTCTCGGGTGAAGCCGCGGTGCTGGTCTCATTGCCGGTCGCGACGCGGGCGCTGTCGACGGAGCAGTCGGCCTCGCAGATGCTGAAGGGGCTCGACGATCCGGATACGCATATGGCCGTCATTGGCGGCGAAGGCGAGATCGTTGCCGCCTCCCCCGGCTTTTCATCCCTCGGCGTGACGCAGCCGACGGCCAAGGCGCTGGCGACCATGGCCGGCGCGCATCCGCACGGGCTGATCAAGCGACCGGTCGCGACTGGCAAGGGCTACCTGCCGGCCGCCGTCGGGCGAATCAGCAGCGAGCCCGCGCTTTACCTGCTTTTCGCGGTCGAGACCGTGCTCGGGCGTCTGGACCCGACGGATACGCCGGACTTATCCACAAGCCCCGTTAACCATACGGTTGTCGCGCCGGCCTCGACATTCGCCGACGCGATCGATGCCGTCGCCGAGATCGAGGATATCGAGGACGCGCCGGACGAGAGCATTGCCGACGACAGCGATATCACGGAGGCTTCGGCGGTTGCCGCCGAGGCATTCGAGGCAGAGGCAGTGCCCACCGGCGACGAAGCCTTCGAGGCAGGCGTGATCGAGCCTGATACGGCGCCCGTCTTGGATGACGAGACGCACGGATTCGGCGATGTCGAGACGCTGGCGGATTCCGATCCGGAGCCAGAGACATTGCTTGCGGCAGACGATGCTGCCGACGATATCGATGATGAAGAAACGCCTGTAGCTGCCGAGGAGACGGCAGCGTCCGACGATGGCGAAGCCGACGAGGCATTCCATCCGGGCGAGACGGTTGCCGATGACGACATCGCAGCCTTCGAGCCGGATGATGTGAGCGCTGAGCAGGTGACTGCTGCCGAACTGGCCGATGGCGAGCTTGCGAGCGACGATGCCGTGGTCGATGAGGCGGCGGCACAGGCGCCCGAGACCCACGTCGCCGATCTGGATGATGAGGCCGAAGTAACACCCGCCGTTGCGGAAGTTGCGACCGAAGCCGCGCAAGCAACAAACGAGAACGGTCGCTTTGTCTTCAAGCCGAACAGCCGGGCGACGCGTTTCGTCTGGAAGATCGACGCCGAAGGTCATTTCAGCGAGGTTTCCGGCGAATTCGCGGAAGCGGTTGGCCCGCATGCGGCAAACATTATCGGCATTGCCTTCAGCGATGTATCGGCGCTGTTCAATCTCGATCCCGAGGGTAAGATTTCCGAGGCGCTGGCGCGTCGCGACACATGGTCGGGCAAGACCATTCACTGGCCTATCGAGGGTACGAGCCTCGCCGTGCCGGTCGACCTGGCGGCGCTGCCGACCTATACGCGCAGCCGCGAGTTCGACGGCTTCCGTGGCTTCGGCGTCGTGCGCCTCTCCGACGCGGCGGAAGATCCGCTGGCGCTCGGCCTGACATTCGGCCCGGATGGCATTGCCTATGACGCCGCCGCGCTGGATCAGCAGGACGACGAGACCGTGGCGGATGAGCTCGCGGAAGAGACGCGTGCCGAGGACAACGTCGACGAAGCGCCCGTTTCCGTGGAGACGCCGGACGCTGCCGATGCGGCCACGTACGATTTCCTGGCTGAGGAAGAGCATTCCGTCGAAGACGATACGCCTGCGCCGGCTCCAATGCAGAGCGTGCAAACACCGCGCGCCGAACCGCCTGTCCTGCGCATCGTCGAAACGCCGAACCGCCGACTGACCGACAAGATCGTGCAGCTGCATGGCGTCGGCCCCGGCCTGACGAACGCCGAGCAGGCGAATTTCCGCGAGATCGCCAAGCGCCTCGAAGCATTTGGCGTGAATACGCCGGATGAGGATGGCGAGGCGAAGCAAGCGGCTGACGAGGCGCAGAAGGCGACCGACGAGGCACCGCGCACGGACCTGATCGACGACCAGGCAGCGCAAGGCGATGAGGTTGTTGCCGAGACGGCGGATCAGCACGAGGACAGCGGCGAGGTCTCGGGACCGGATGAAGCTGAGCAGCCGGTATCCAGCGACACCGCAGACAGTGATACCGTACTCGGTGACGCCGAGGTCCCCTCCTCTGCCGAGCATTCGGCGGACGAGCCGCTTGACGATACGCCTGTTGCGGCCAATGACGACAGCGACGACGTGACCGAAGGTCTTGAGGAAACGGTCAGCCAGATGGATATTCTGGCGAGCTTCATTCCGCCGCGGGTGAAGATGACCGATGGTTTCTCGGCAGGCATGATCGATCAGCTGCCGGTTGCCGTGCTCATTCATGCCGGCGATCAGCTCATCCATGCCAACCCCGAGTTCATGCGCCTAACGGGCTACCGCTCGCTGCAGGATCTGGCCGATGTCGGCGGCATCGATGCGCTGCTGCAGCGCGACGACATTGCCGACGCCAGCGCGCGCCATGACGGCATGATGCTCGTCACCATGGAAGACGACCTCGTGCCGGTGTCGGCGCGGCTGCAATCGATCCGCTGGGAAGACAGCACGGCTTTGATGCTGGCCTTGATGCTTGTCGTCAGCGAGCGGCCGGCGCCTACCCCTGAAGTTGCTCCTGCTATCGACGGACGCGCAGCCGACCGCATGGTCGAGAAGGTCGCCAAGCTGCAGGTGGAAGTCGAGGAACTGCGCTCGATCCTGGAAACCGCGACCGATGGTGTCGTGGTGATCGGCGCAGATGGCGACATCCGCTCGATGAACCGCTCGGCCAGCGCGCTCTTCAACTATGACGAGGACGACACGCGCGGCAAACCTTTCGTGATGCTCTTCGCGCATGAGAGCCAGAAGGCCGTGCTCGACTATATTAACGGCATTTCCAGCCACGGTGTCGCGAGCGTCCTCAATGACGGGCGTGAGGTAATCGGCCGCGAGGCATCGGGCGGTTTCGTGCCGCTGTTCATGACGCTCGGGCGGCTCACCTCCTCCAGCGGCTACTGCGCCGTGATCCGCGACATTACCCAGTGGAAGCGCACCGAGGACGAGTTGCGCGGCGCCAAGAGTGCCGCCGAGACGGCCAACGCCCACAAGACCGATTTCCTCGCCCGCGTCAGCCACGAGATCCGCACGCCGCTCAATGCCATCATCGGCTTTTCCGACATGATGGCCGGCGAGCGCTTCGGGCCGATCGGTCATCCGCGTTACGTCGAATACGCCAACGACATCGGCCGCTCGGGCCGGCATGTGCTCGATATCGTCAACGACCTGCTCGACATTTCGAAGATCGAAGCCGGCGAGATGGATCTCGATTTCGACTCGATCAATCTCAACGAAGCGATTTCGGAAGCCGTGGCGCTGCTGCAGCCGCAGGCAAACAGCCAGCGGGTGATCATCCGCACGGCGCTTTCGCATGCCGTTCCAGATGTGGTCGCCGATCTGCGCTCGATCAAGCAGATCGCGCTCAACATTCTTTCCAACGCCATCCGCTTCACGCCATCGGGCGGGCAGATCGTCGTATCGACCTCCTATGAGATGAATGGCAGCGTCGTGCTTCGCATTCGCGACACGGGCGTCGGCATGACGCGTAGCGAACTCGACCAGGCGATGAAGCCGTTCCGCCAGGTCTCGACGCAATCGCGCCATCGTGGCGAAGGCACGGGCCTCGGCCTGCCGCTCACCAAGGCGATGGTCGATGCCAACAGGGCGATCTTCGCGATCAGTTCGACGCCCAATGAAGGGACGCTCGTCGAGATCGCGTTTCCGTCGCAGCGGGTTCTGGCCAGCTAAGAAAAAAGGCAGCCGAGGGGCTGCCTGAGAGTTTGGGTGCTGTTCAACAAGGGCTTAGGCGATCTAACATCATGTTGCGGGAGCAAAGGCTCCAAGCTGCCTCGTTCATATGCAGCCCCAAGTTACATTTACCTTTGACAAGGCTTTCTTAACGAAAGGTTGCCGGAGCCACGAAGCTCTGCCCGGTCATATATTGTAGTTTTTCTATCATTTTAACTATTCAGACGCGCAGCTCTTCGATTCTTGAAAACAAATCAAGGGCTTCCGGATTGGCGAGCGCTTCCTTGTTCTTCACCGGCCGGCCATGCACGATCTCGCGAACGGCGAGTTCGACGATCTTGCCCGACTTGGTGCGCGGAATATCGGCGACCGCGATGATCTTGGCGGGCACGTGACGTGGCGAGGCGCCGCTGCGGACTCGCGCTTTGATTGACTTGATCAGCTCATCGGTCAACGCAACGCCTGGCACCAAGCGAACGAAGAGAACGACCCTGACATCGTCATCCCAATCCTGACCGATGCAGAGCGCCTCGGCGACCTCGGGCATCTGTTCGACCTGATTGTAGATTTCCGCCGTGCCGATGCGCACGCCACCCGGATTGAGCGTCGCGTCCGAGCGGCCGTGAATGATGATGCCGTCATGCTCGGTCCATTCAGCGAAATCGCCGTGGCACCAGATGTTGTCGAAACGCTCGAAATAGGCGGCGCGGTATTTGGCGCCATCGCTGTCGTTCCAGAACATGACCGGCATGGACGGGAAGGCCCTGGTGCAGACAAGTTCGCCCTTTTCGCCGCGCACGGGATGGCCGTTATCGTCCCAGACATCCATGGCAAGGCCGAGCCCCGGGCCCTGGATTTCGCCGCGCCAGACCGGCTGCAGAGGATTGCCGAGCACGAAGCAGGAGACGATGTCGGTACCGCCGGAGATGGAGGCGAGCTGAATGTCCTCCTTGATGCCCTCGTAGACGAAGGTGAAGCCTTCGGGCGACAGCGGCGATCCGGTCGAGGTCATGAGGCGGAGGCTGCTCAAGTCGTGCGACCTGCGCGGCGTAAGACCGCTCTTGCGGACAGCATCGATATATTTCGCCGAGGTGCCGAAGACCGCGAACTGCTCGGCTTGCGCATAGTCGAAGAGCACATTGCCATCGGGCGCGAAGGGCGAGCCGTCGAAGAGGCAGAGCGTGGCGCCGACGGCGAGCCCCGATACCAGCCAGTTCCACATCATCCAGCTGCAGGTGGTGAAATAGAAGAGCTTTTCGCCTCTTTCCAGGCCGCAATGCAGGCGATGCTCCTTGAGATGCTGCAAAAGCGTGCCGCCGGCCGAATGCACGATGCACTTGGGCACGCCCGTCGTGCCCGAGGAGAACAGGATGTAAACAGGGTGCGAAAACGGCAGACGCAGGAATTCGACCGGGCGGGCGGGATAGTCGGCGATGAAGGCCTCCAGCGTTCGGGCACCGGATACTGCCCCCGCGACATCGTCGGCATCACCCGCATAGTGCACGATGATGGTGGGAACGCCGAGTTTCGCTGCGACCGCTGCCACCTTCTCCTTGATCGCCTGCAGCTTGCCGCCATACCAATAGGCATCGCAGGTGACGAAGAGCTTCGGCTCGATCTGGCCGAAGCGATCGAGCACACCCTGCTCGCCGAAATCGGGAGAACAGGAGGACCAGATCGCGCCGATCGAGGCGGCTGCGAGCATGAAAGCGACTGTTTCGGGCAGGTTCGGCATCATTGCCGCCACGCGATCGCCTGATGCGATGCCCTCGTCGCGCATGGCCTGCTGCAATCGCGACACCTGCTCACGCAGCCGGTCCCAGCTCCAGCGGTCCTCGACCTTGTCTTCTCCGCGAAAGATGATCGCGTCACCGGCCCCTTCGCCCGAGAGCAGGTTTTCGGCGAAGTTCAGCGTCGCGTCCGGAAAGAAGCGGGCGTCGAGCATCACTTCGTCGTCGACAAGAACGCGCTCGCCGCGCTCGCCCTTGACCGCGCAGAACTCCCAGACCGCCGTCCAGAATTTGGCGCGGTCGGCGACGGACCAGGCATGCAACTCGCCATAAGTGGACAGGGAGAGACCGAGGTCCCGATTGCACGTCTGCATGAATGCGAAGATGGGGCTCGCTTCAACCGAAGCTCGCGAAGGGATCCAGAGTGGCTTATCGTCACGCATGCAGAACTCCTCTTGTTGCCAACCTATATAACACGCCATGAAGACGGATAAAGATGGCGATCGACCGGGTCGCCAGGCTATATATTTGCAACCGCCCGGCATTTGATATATCCGGAATTTCAGTACATTAACGGGCAGATGTCGAAAGACTGGCGAAACGCATGGGTACGTCCCGACCACCGCCGCGGCGGATAAAAATCAGGCCCGTCTCTCGTTGGCTGCCGGGTGTCGCCCGCGTCGCGACGATCTCGCTGCTGGTCTTTCTTGCCGTCTTCGTTTCGCTTCGGGTGGCTGGACCCTATGTGATCTCGACCGGGCTCGTGCGCTCCGGCATCGAGGACAGGCTCTCGCGTTGGACGGGCTATAATGCTGAGATCTCCGGCCGGCCTGTCATCGAGTTCTGGCCAACCCCGCGCATCACCATCAACAAGATCGCGGTGCGCCAGAAGGACGTCAACAACAAGCTGCTTGGAACCATCGAGAGCATCTCGGCCGAGTTCAGCCTGATCGATGCCTTCAGGGGCAAGGCGAGCTTCCACGAGTTCCATATCCTGCGACCAAACCTGCTTTTGACCCGCGAGCGCGATGGCACCATCGACTGGACGAATGACGGCCAGCTGGCGCAAGCGATCGCCGGCGCGCAGGAACAGAACGGCGAGGAAACACTCGACACGACGCTGGATGCCGATATCGGCACCATCACCGTCGAAGACGGCACCTTGAACGTGACCGATGTGGCCAGCGGCAAGACCTACCGCTTCGACAGCGTGAGCGCCGATATTGGCTGGCCACGTCTTTCGAGCCCGATCAACGCGGTTCTGATCGCGCGAATGAACGATCTCGACATCAAGCTGGACTTCTCCTCGCGCAGCCCGCTGCTGACGTTCGGCGGCAAGAACGCACCGCTGAGGGCGGCGCTTGCCTCCAAGCTGGTGAACGCGAAGTTCGATGGCGTCGCCAACATCGCGCACCTGTTCAGCCTGCAGGGCAGCATGTCTCTCGGCGTTCCGGATCTTCCCGCGCTGCTGACATGGGCCGGGCGGGCACTGCCGGATGCCGCGACGCTGAAGGCGTTTTCCATCGACAGCGACGTGGTCTCCGCGGCAAACGGCTTCCGTTTCGACAATGTGAGCCTTGGCATGAACGGCTCGAGCGCCAGTGGCGCCATGGATGTGAGTTTCGTGCCCGGCAAGCGCGCGAAACTCGGCGGAACGCTGGCCTTCGACCAGATCAACTTCAAATCCCTGTTCGATGCCTTCGTGGTGCGGCTGGTGGCCGGCGAAGACCATGGGCCGCCAGACGGCGGAGCCTTGCAGCAGCTCGATCTCGATCTTCGGCTATCAGCCAAACAGGCCGACCTTGCGCCCTTCAAGCTCGCCAATGTCGGGGCCAGCATTATCGTTTCCAGCAACGAGGCGCGGTTCGATATCGGCGACAGCCAGTTCGAAGGCGGCGCGCTGACTGCTCATATCGAGACCAAGCGCGGCGACTTCGATGGCGGCGGGAAGCTGCAGATGTCGATCCGCGGCGCGGATTTCGCCAGCCTGATCGAGCGCCTGAACCTCAAGGGTCCGCTGCCGCTCGCAACCGGCTCGCTCGACCTCTCCGTCAGCACCACACTGCCGATCTGGAAGGCGGGGCCAGGCGATGTAACAGGCAATATTCATTTTCGCGCGCAATCAGGCTCGCTGCCCGGTTTCGATTCCGAGGCGGTGCGCAGCGAAGCGGCGAAGGCAGAGTTCTTTGCGCTGAGCGCCGTCTCGCATCGCGCCTTCGCGTTCGATCGCCTGGATATCGCGGCCGATCTCGATGACGGGGCTGCGCAGATCAAGCGCGGCCGGATCGAGGGTCCGCAGGAAACCATCACGCTGTCGGGTGTCATTCCCTACAAGTCGAGCGGGCTTGCCCTCTCCGGCAAGATCATTGCCACCGATCCCGCCAGCGACGCGGCCTTTCCGGTGCTGCCGTTCTTCGTCGGCGGCTCATGGCCGGATCCGGTGCTTTCGGCGCTGCGAAACAACCAGCAGCCAGGCAACCAGCAGCCGGGCAACCAGCAGCCGCCGCAGGAAGGCGCTACGAAATAATCACGGTGCGTTGGCCGCCGCCCGCTCATCCCTCTCGCGCTGCAACTCGCGCCGTTTGGTGATGACGGATGTGCAGATGACGCCGACCGCGACGATGCCGATCAGGATGGTGCAGACCGCGTTGATCTCCGGAGTGACGCCGAGGCGCACCTGGCTGTAGATCTTCATCGGCAGCGTGGTAGCACCCGGACCGGACGTGAAGCTGGCGATGACGAGATCGTCCAGCGACAGGGTGAAGGCGAGGATCCAGCCGGACGCCACGGCGGGCGCGATAATCGGCAGAGTGATCTCGAAGAAGGTGCGCACCGGCGGCGAGCCGAGATCGAGCGCGGCCTCCTCGATCGAGCGATCGAAGGTCAACAGACGCGACTGCACGACGACGGCGACGAAGCACATGGTGAGCGTCGTATGGGCCAGCGTAATGGTCCAGAAGCCGCGGTCGAGGCCGATTGCCACGAAGAGCAGCAGCAGCGACAGGCCGGTGATGACCTCCGGCATGACCAGCGGCGCGTAGACCATGCCGGAGAAGAGCATGCGGCCGCGGAAGCGCGTGTAGCGCACCAGCGTGATGGCGGCGAGCGTGCCGAGGATGGTCGCGGCCGTGGCCGAGAGCACACCCACGCGCAGCGTCACCCAGGCTGCATCGAGCAGCGCCTGGTTCTGGAAGAGCGACACATACCACTTGGTAGAGAAGCCGCCCCAGACGGTGACGAGTTTCGATTCGTTGAACGAAAAGATGACGAGCAGCACGATCGGCAGATAGAGGAAGGCGAAGCCGAGCGTCACGGAGGCGACGTTGAAGCGGGTCCATTTCATCATGGTCTATCTCCCCTGCTCGTCGGCCTTGGCCTGCACATTCTGGAAGAACACGATGGGGATCACCAGGATGAGAAGCAAGATGGTGGCCACGGCCGAGGATACCGGCCAATCGCGGTTGGAATTGAACTCGTTCCACAGCGTCTTGCCGATCATCAGCGTTTGCGATCCGCCGAGCAGATCGGGGATGACGAACTCGCCGACGGCAGGGATGAAGACCAGCATGCAACCGGCGACGACGCCGGGAAGCGACAGCGGGAAGGTCACGCGCCAGAAGGCCGTTATCGGCGGGCAGCCGAGATCCTGCGCCGCCTCGATCAGCGTGCCGTCCATCTTCTCCAGCGAAGAATAAAGCGGCAGCACCATGAACGGCAGATACGAATAGACGATGCCGATATAGACGGCGATGTTGGTGTTGAGGATGATCAGCGGACTGTCGATGACATGCAGCGACTGCAGCAGCTGGTTCAGCAACCCTTCGGGCTTCAGGATGGCGATCCAGGCGTAAACGCGGATCAGGAAGCTCGTCCAGAACGGCAGGATGACCAACATCAAGAGCGTCGGGCGGATGCTGCGCGGAGCATTGGCCATGCCATAGGCGATCGGATAGGCGATCAGCAGCGTCAGCAGCGTGGAGATGCCGGCGATGATGACGCTGGAGAGGTAGGCGTTGAAATAGAGCGGATCGTCGATCAGGTAGTGATAATTGTCGAAGGAGAAGCTTGCGATCTTGTCCCAGACATCGGCCCAGCTGTCGGAGAAGGAGAAGGCCGGATCATAGGGCGGCATGGCGATCGCCGTCGTCGACAGCGAGATGCGGAAGACGATGAAGAACGGCGCCAGGAAGAAGAGCAGCAGCCAGACGTAGGGTACGATGATGACGAGGCGGTTGTAGACGGATGATCCGAGCTTGCCCATGGCGTCAATCCTTCAACAGAACGCCGGCGTCCTCGGCGAAGGTGACCCAGACTTCCTGATCGTAGACGAAGGGATCATCGACAGCGCGCTGCGCGTTCAGCGACGACGCCTTCACCACCTTGCCGCTCTTCAGCTTCACATGGAAAACGGTCATGTCACCGAGATAGGCGATGTCCCAGAGCTCGCCCGAGGCGGCATTGATGCCGGGATTGGCCGGCGGGGTGCGCGTGACCTTCAGCTTTTCGGGACGGATGGCAAAGCCGGCGGGGCTGCCGACAGCCAAGGGCTCCGCGCCCGACAGCTTGATGGTCAGGCTCTCGTCGATAGCGATCTCGACGCCATTGGCATTGGACGCCATGACCTTGCCGTCGAAGATGTTCACGTCGCCGATAAAATCGGCCACGAAGCGGGAGTTCGGGGCCTCATAGATTTCGGCGGGCGTCGCCACCTGGATGACCTTGCCGTGGCTCATGACCGCGATGCGATCGGCCATGGTCATCGCCTCTTCCTGGTCGTGGGTGACGACGACGAAGGTGAGACCGAGGTTCTGCTGCAGGTCCATCAGCTCGAACTGGGTTTCCTCGCGCAGCTTCTTGTCGAGCGCGCCAAGCGGTTCGTCGAGCAAAAGCACCTTGGGGCGCTTGGCAAGCGAGCGGGCGAGCGCCACGCGCTGGCGCTGGCCGCCGGACAGCTGGTTCGGCTTGCGGGAGGCGAACTTCTCCAGCTTCACCATCTTCAGCATCTGCAGCACGCGTTCGCCGATCTCGTCCTTGGCCATGCCATCCTGGCGCAGGCCAAAGGCGATGTTCTTTTCGACCGTCATGTGCGGGAAGAGCGCGTAGGACTGGAACATCATGTTGACCGGCCGCTTGTAGGGCGGCGTTCCGGCCAAATCGGTACCATCGAGGATGATTTCGCCGGAGGTCGGCTGCTCGAAACCAGCCAGCATGCGCAGCAGCGTGGACTTGCCACAGCCGGATGCGCCGAGCAGCGCGAAGAACTCGCGGTGATAGATGTCGAGAGACAGGTCGTCGACGGCGGTGAAATCACCGAAGCGCTTGGTGACGTTCTTGACCGAGATGAACGGCTTGGCGGCCGGATCGGCCCAAGGCGCAAAGGAACGGCGAATATTGCCGAGTGACTTCATGATTTTTCCCCGAAAACTGACCTGATCCAATGCGCCACTAAAAGAAATGCCCGAACCATCAGGTTCGGGCAGATCAGTGCATTACTGACCGGTGACGACTGTCGTCCACAGTCGCGTCACGGCACGCTGCGCTTTCGCATCGAGCGGCGGAACGGTGAAGAGCTTTGCCATGACCTCGGGCGTCGGATAGATCGCGGTGTCTTCGATCACTTCCTTGTCGAGCAGCGGCTGCGATGCCTTGTTGCCGTTGGCGTAGAAGACGTAGTTCGATGCCTTGGCAGCGACCTCGGGCTTCATCATGTAGTTGATGAATTCATGCGCTTCTTCGACATGCGGCGCATCCTTCGGAATACCGAAGACGTCGAAGAAGATCTGCGCGCCCTGGTTCGGCACCGAGTAGTCGACCTTGACGCCGGAGTTGGCTTCGGTCGCGCGGTCGCGGGCCTGGAACACGTCGCCCGAGAAGCCGAGCGCGATGCAGATGTCGCCATTGGCAAGGGCGCTGATGTATTCCGACGAGTGGAACTTGCGCACGAAGGGACGAACGGCCATCAGCACGTCCTGCGCCTTCTTCAGGTCTTCCGTCTTCGTGCTGTTCGGATCGAGGCCGAGATAGGCAAGCACGGAGGGGATGACGTCGGTCGGGGAGTCCAGCATGTAGATGCCGCAATCCTTGAGCTTGGCGGCCTTTGCCGGATCGAAGAGCGCATCCCAGTTGGGCTTCTCATCCGTGCCGAGCGCTGCCTTGACCTTGTCGACGTTGTAGCCGATACCGGTTGTGCCCCACATGTAGTCGACGCTGTATTCATTGCCTGGATCGAAGGACGCCACACCCTTGGTGACCACGTCCCACATGTTGACGAGGTTCGGCAGCTTCGACTTGTCAAGCTTCTGGTATACGCCCGCCGCGATCTGGCGCTGCATGAAGGATACCGTCGGAACCACGACGTCGTAGCCCGTGCCGCCGGCCAGAAGCTTGGCTTCCAGCGTCTCGTTGCTGTCGAAGGTGTCGTAGACGACCTTGATGCCGGTTTCCTTGGTGAAGTCTTCGAGGATGGAACTGTCGATATAATCGGACCAGTTGTAGACATTGACGACGCGGTCCGCGGCAACGGATGGCGTGATCGAAAGCCCAGTCACGAGAGCCGTGGCCGCGAGCTTTACGAGAATTGACCTCATGCTATCTCCTGCTTTTTGTTTGGGCACCGTTTTCCGCGGATGCCCTCCCTCTGGTTTTGGTTGCAGACTAGAAAGGATTTCTGGAGCCGACAAGCGCAAAATCCTGCACTCTCAATGATTTCGCTGTGACTAAAGACCGGAACTAAAAGTCGAAGTTGCCAAGGCCCGAGACCATCTCATCGAGCCCCAACGGGCGTGTGACAGGCGGCTCGGCGCGCGAGAGACATCCGCGCCTTTCGCAGAGACGACAGCCGGAGCCTGTCGTGATCGCCTTTTGCGCGGAAACCGCCCGGCCGTAGACTGTCCCCTCGCCTGCCGAAGCATCACAACCGACGAGAAGCGCCGTGCGGCGGACGCGCTCGCCGAACGGCGCGTTCGGCCCCTCCAGCGTGCGGGATATGGTGAGGTAGCGGTTATTGTCCGGCATCTCGACCATCTCGGCCAGGATCTGTCCGGGCTGCAGCAGGGCGACATGGACGTTGAGCTTGGGACAGTCGCCACCGAAGCGCAGATGCGGGAAGCCCTGCGCGCCCGACCGCCGCAGCCGATGACCGGCGCCGTCGATTTCCATGGTGAAGAAGGAGACCGCCGAGGCGCCGGGGCGCTGCAGCATGGTCAGCCGGGTTGCCGCCTGCGCGAAGGAGACGTTGAAGCGTACGCGCAGGATATCGATGTCGTAAGACGCCGTCTGGGCCGCCGCCAGGAAGGGCGCGTAGGGCATGGTCAGCGCCAGCGCCGCATAGCGCGCGAGCTCGAAGCGGGCGATGCGCCTCGCCTCTTCGGTGGACAGCATCAGGCCTTCGAGCTCGCCCACGATCGCCTCGCGCAGCGCCAGTGTGGCGACTTCGATTGCGATCTCCTGCGCCTGATCGGCCGGCGACAGGCGCTCGGAAATGAAGAGCCGCATGGAGTGACGATCGAAACGGCGGCGGAGATCCGGCATGACATGGATGGGCAGAACGCGAACGCCGATGCCGCGCTCGGCGCGCAGCCACTCCTTGAATGTCGAGATGATATCGCGGGGATCGGAGAGCGCATGCAGGAACGCTTCCGCCGCCGTTTCGATGCGCGGGAAATAGGCCGAGCGGCGCTCCAGCACGTCACGCACTTCATCGGCCGGCAACCGAGCACCCGACAGCGGAACCTGCCCCTCCCCTGCACTCAGAAGCGTAAGATCGGACAGGCGCGCCGCCTGTTCCCTGTAGGCGCGGTAGAGCTTGATGACGCCGCTTGCCGCATTGGGTGCCGCTTCCGCGACTTCGACCAGTTCCTGATCGCCAGGCAACTCGCCCGATAGCAGCGGATCGGCGAAGACTTCCTTCAGCTGAGTGAGACTGCCGCCGCTTTCGGCGCGCAGCTCCTCCAGATCGACCTTGTAGACCGCCGCGAGCTTTAGCAGCAGCTGGACGGTCAGCGGACGCTGGTTGCGCTCGATCAGGTTGAGATAGGACGGCGAGATTTCCAGCGCCTCGGCCATCGCCGCCTGCGTCACACCGAGACCGTTTCGGATACGACGAACCTTGGGACCTGCAAACATCTTGCGCTCAGCCATGTGACAATCCTTTACAGAACATCCGGGTCGCAGAATTTACAAAACTTGACAAATTTACTGCCGAAACTTGTCACGTTCTTTGCATCGCGACCCCTATTCCATCCCGTTACCCCAGTTAACTCTGGCCATTTCCTGATGATTTGTAAATCCTGTCAATCAGCCAGATGGCCATGATGTTATGCAAGGAGGAAGACATGACAGAGTTTGACAAGCTTCACCGTAATATCCCCGCCAACCGCTTCGCCGGCATCGAGCGCCCCTATTCGGCCGATGATGTGAAAAGACTGCGCGGATCGGTCGAGCTTCGTTACTCGCTGGCCGAAATGGGCGCCAACCGGCTCTGGCAGCTGCTGCATCAGGACGACTTCGTCAACGCGCTCGGCGCGCTTTCGGGCAACCAGGCCATGCAGATGGTCCGCGCCGGGCTGAAGGCGATCTATCTCTCGGGCTGGCAGGTCGCGGCCGATTCCAACACGGCATCGGCGATGTATCCCGATCAGTCGCTCTATCCCGCCAATGCCGGGCCGGAGCTTGCCAAGCGGATCAACAGAACGCTGCAGCGCGCCGACCAGATCGAGACCTCGGAAGACAAGGGGCTTTCGGTCGACACGTGGTTCGCGCCGATCGTCGCCGATGCCGAAGCAGGGTTCGGCGGGCCGCTTAACGCCTTCGAGATCATGAAGGCCTATATCGAGGCCGGTGTCGCGGGGGTTCATTTCGAGGATCAGCTGGCGTCGGAAAAGAAGTGCGGCCATCTCGGCGGCAAGGTTCTGATCCCGACCGCCGCCCATATCCGCAATCTCGACGCCGCGCGCCTTGCCGCCGACGTCATGGGGGTGCAGACACTCGTCATCGCCCGCACCGATGCGGAAGCCGCAAAGCTCTTGACCTCCGATATCGACGAGCGCGACCATCCTTTCGTCGACTACGATGCCGGTCGCACGGTCGAGGGCTTCTATCAGGTGCGCAACGGGCTGGAGCCCTGCATCGCACGCGCCGTCGCCTACGCGCCGCATTGCGACCTGATCTGGTGCGAGACCTCGAAGCCGGATCTGGAGCAGGCGCGGCGGTTCGCCGAGGGCGTGCACAAGGTGCATCCGGGCAAGCTGCTCGCCTACAACTGCTCGCCGTCGTTCAACTGGAAAAAGAACCTCGACGACGCGACGATTGCCAAGTTCCAGCGCGAGCTTGGAGCCATGGGCTACAAGTTCCAGTTCATCACGCTGGCGGGCTTCCACCAGCTGAACTTCGGCATGTACGAACTCGCCCGCGGCTACAAGGACCGGCAGATGGCCGCCTATTCGGAGTTGCAGCAGGCGGAATTCGCCGCCGAAGCGAACGGCTACACGGCGACCAAGCACCAGCGCGAAGTCGGCACCGGCTATTTCGACGCCGTGTCGATGGCAATCACAGGCGGGCGGTCCTCGACCACCGCGATGGGGGAATCGACCGAGCACGCACAGTTCAAGCCAGCAGCCGAGTAACACGATCAGAGGAGGAGAAAGCCATGCCTACGCTCGCACGCGTCAAGGAACGCGCAGAGGAACAATCCACCAGCATGACACCGGATCAGCAGGGCATGATCCGCATGCTCGCCAATGATCTGCACCGGCTGAACCAGTCGGTCATGAAGGCGGTCGATGCAGGTGTTTCGGTCGAGATCGTCCGCTCGGCCCGCCATCACGGCGGCGATGGAAACTGGGGTGACTTGCTAATCCCCGTCATTGTTGCCGGCCGGAACTGACTAGCCCCCAATCCGAACCTGCAACGCGGCGCCTCAGCTTCGGCTGGGGCGCTTTCCCGCGAAAAGATCGCTGTAGCTCTTCAACAGCTTGGTCATGCGGTCGGCGACGGTGCGGATCTCCTGGCGATGCCGGTCTTCGTTGTTCATGACGATCCACTGCTGGTGGCGCAGATCCTGTAGCTCCGGGCCAAGGCGCTGCAGGTCTGGATCAAGATCGCCGACGAAACAGGGCAGCACCGCCTTGCCGGCGCCGGCGCGCACGAGGTCGAGCAGCGAGCGCGGACGATTGACGGTGGCGACGATGGCGCCTGCGGCATTGCGGTGCGGCCAGCGCAGATAGTTGGAGATCGCATCCTCCTCCCCAACAGCCAGCCAGCGCTCTTCCTGTTCGCCGGCATTGCGCCTGGCATAGACGGCGTAGGCCACCTCCCCCAGCAGCCGCGCGGCGAGATTGTTTTCCTCCGGCTCAAAGGCACGGATGCCGATATCGATTTCGCGATAGTTCAGGTTGGCGCGCGCCTCGCCTATCGTCATCGAGACCGCGAAATGGTCGCCGGGCATGCGGATGGCGCCGAAGTTCTCGGCCATCAGCCAGGCGACCCAGGTGCCGGCTGCGATCCGCACCGTCGCTCCGACGCTGCTTGCCTGGCGCCAGGCATCCACCTTGCGGGCGGCGGCCTCCATGTCCTTCAGATGATCGAGCAAGGACTGGCCATCCGGCGTCAGGCGGTAGCCGGTCTGGCTGCGGGAAAAGAGCGTGCGGCCGATCTCCTGTTCGAGATCGAGCATCCGCCGGCCGATCGTGGCCGGGCTCAGCCCGCTTGCGGAAGCCGCCCCCGTCAGGCCACCGAGACGCGCGACCTGCAGGAAGAGCTGAAAGGAATCCCATTGCGTGCTTTTCATGAATGAAAAACATAATGGGATTTCGTGCGTTTATGAAGCGAATTTTGGCGAATACCCTATGTCAATCTTCAATTCAGAAAGGACACGGTCATGATCGAGCTGTTAGCCTTCATCGAGCTCGCCAAGCTCAACGAGAGGAGTTTCGACCCGTATCGTGCGCGGGCCGAGGAGGCCTTCTACCAGGGCTACGGACAATCGAAGCTCGAGCGTTTCGCCGCTCGCGTTCTCGCCATGCTGCCCATGAAAAAGGGCCGCCCAGAGGGCAGCCCTTCGATGATCAAACCCGATGGAGAACCGATCAGGCCGCGTTTCGCATGCGGACCTGCTGCGGGGCCGAAGACGCATCGATGCGGAATTGCTGTATCAGCGACATGAGCGCATCGGCTTCGCTCGCCAGCTGGCGGCTCTGCTCGGTGGTATCCTCGACCATGGCCGCGTTCTTCTGCGTCATCTGATCCATCGCGTTGACGGAGCTGTTGACTTCCTGCAGGGCCGCCGACTGGTCGGCGCTGGCGGTGGCGATGGTTTCGACGTGCTTGCTGATCGCGATGATCTCGCTGCTGATCGAGGCCAGCACCGAGCCGGTCTTCTGCACCAGCCCGGAGCCTGCCGCGACCTCGCGGGTCGAGGTTTCGATCAGGCTCTTGATTTCGCGCGCGGCATCGGCCGAGCGCTGGGCGAGTTCGCGCACTTCCATGGCGACGACGGCGAAGCCCTTGCCTGCTTCACCTGCGCGCGCGGCCTCGATGCCGGCGTTCAGCGCCAAGAGGTTGGTCTGGAAGGCGATGTCGTCGATCACTTCGATGATCTGCTCGATCTGCTTGGAAGCCGCTTCGATGCGGTCCATCGCGGCGACGGTATCGCCGACCACGACAGTCGAGCTATCCGCCGTCTTCTTGGTGACGATTACGGCGCTGTTTGCCTCGCGGGCGCGTTCGGCCGAAGAGCGCACGGTGACGGTGATTTCTTCCACGGCGGCAGCGGTTTCCTCCAGGCTTGCGGCCTGGGCTTCGGTGCGCTTGGAGAGCTCATCGGCAGAGTGCAGCATGGAGCCGGAATTGCGGTGGATCGTCACGGCGTTGTCACGGATGCGCGAGAGCGTATCCTGCAGGCGTTCCAGCGAGGCGTTGAAATCGACCCGCAGCTGTTCAAGCCGGCCGACGAAAGGCGTTTCGATCGTTTCCGATACGTCGCCGCTCGACAGGCGGCCAAGGCCGGCGGCGAGCTCACTGACGGCAAACTGGATCTGGTCGTCGAGCGTGCGCTTTTCAGCGTCGTTTCGGCTGCGCTCCGCGTCGCTCAGGGCGCGCTGTTCAGCCGCCTGCGTCTCCAGCATGAGCCGGGCGCGCGCACCTTCCTGGAACAAAGCAAGCGCCTTGCCGATCGCGCCGAACTCGTTCTCTTTCTCGGTGCAGGGGATTTTCGTGTCGAGATTGCCCGAGGAGATCGTGTTGATGGCGCCCGTCAGGGTCTCAAGCGGACGGATCGTGGCGCGGATCGCGAAGTAGGCGATGACGCCGACGATCAGCAGGACCGCGAGGCCAACGCCGACCACGAGGGTCAGAAGCTGCTGCAGGCTGCTGTAATAGACTTCCATCGGAATACCGATGAAGAGAACGCCGACGGTGGAGCCCGTTGCACTCTTGACCGGGAAATAGCCGGTCATGAACTTCTTGCCGAAGAGATCGGCCGGGCCGTAATAGGCTTCACCCTTGGCGAGAGCCGCCTGCGCCGGATGGCCGGCGGCAAGCTTGGTGCCGACGGCGCGATCTCCGTTTTCCTTCTTCACATTGGTCGAGACACGGACATAGTCGTCACCCTGGCGCTCGAACACCGTGGCGTAGCCCGCGATGGAGGCCGCGGTGCGATCGACAAGCGCGTGGTCGCCGAGCGACGATGGCAGCTTCTCTTCACTGACGCCCACCAGCTTGTTGTCACGGACATCGACCTTCGCGGACGGATCGCCGGCTGCATAAAGCACCGCCATCGCGCGGCTGGCATCCTTGGCGTCGGTGACCGCACTGGTCATGACGTACGCGCTAAGATTGTAGTAAGTTACAGAAACAATCGCCGCTGTACTGAAAACCAGAAGAGCAAGCGTAATCGCGACGATCTGCCGAACAATAGACGCTGAGAAAAAGCGAAGCATACAAAGACCCCTGAGGAACAATCGAGGTCGAAACTAGTGGGAAAGTTTTAAGATAAATTGCAAAGAAACTGACGAACATCACATTCACAGCCGCAAAAATGCATGGGTGATTTCCTGCAGACTCACGCATTAGAAAACGTGCAAATGGCCCCGCTTCCGGAGCCATCGCAGATTCGTATAGATGATACCGGGCGTCGTCAGGCGGCGCGGTAGACCTTTTCCTGGCTGCCGCTGTCGATCTTGAACTGCCTGATGAGGCTAAGGAGAGCGTCGGCTTCGTTGGCGAGCTCGCGGCTGGCAGCCGTGGTTTCCTCGACCATCGCGGCGTTCTGCTGGGTCATCTGGTCCATCTGGTTGACCGTGGTGTTGACCTCCTGCAGCGCGCCCGACTGGTCGTGGCTGGCGCGGGCGATGACTTCGACATGCTCGCTGATGGCGACGATCTGGGTGCTGATCTTTGCCAGCACCGTGCCGGTCTGCTGCACGAACTGCGAACCGGAGTTCACCTCGTTGGTCGACTTGTTGATCAGCCCCTTGATCTCCTGCGCGGCAGCGGCCGAGCGCTGCGCCAGTTCGCGGACTTCCATGGCGACGACGGCGAAGCCCTTGCCAGCTTCCCCGGCGCGCGCGGCCTCGATGCCGGCATTGAGCGCCAGAAGGTTGGTCTGGAAGGCGATCTCATCGATGACACCGATGATCTGCTCGATCTGCTGCGAGGCTTCCTCGATGCGGGTCATCGCGTCGATCGCATTGTTGACCACGGTCGCCGAGTCATCGGCGCTGCGCTTGGCCTGGCGCACGACCTGATCGGCTTCCTTGGCGCGTTCGGCGGACGAGCGCACGGTGACGGTGATCTGGTCGACGGCGGCTGCCGTCTCTTCCAGAGAGGCGGCCTGGTTTTCGGTGCGCTTGGCGAGATCCTCAGCCGACTGGGCCATCTGGTTGCCATTGCCCTGGATCATTTCGACGTTGTCGCGGATCTGGCTCATGGTTGCCTGGAGGCGCATCATCGAGCCGTTGAAATCCTGGCGAAGCTGTTCGAGACGGCCGATGAAGGGCGTGTCGATCGTGGTCGAGATATCGCCCTGCGACATGCGCTCGAGGCCAGAAGCAAGTGCGTTGACGGCGAATTCGATCTGGCGGTCCATCTCGCGTTTTTCGGCGTCGTTGCGCTGGCGTTCGTGCTCGGAAGCGGCACGCTCCTCGTCGCTCTGCTCCTCGATGCGGATCTTGGAGATCGCGTTTTCCTTGAAGATGCCAAGCGCGCGAGCCATGTCGCCGATTTCGTCGTGGCGCTGTTCACCTGATATGCTGGTGTCGAGCGCGCCATCGGCGATGCGGCGCATGGCCGATGTGATCTGGCCGATCGGCCGCTGCAGGGTCAGGACGAGCGCGATGCCGCCGACAACCGAGAGCAGGATGCCGAGACCAGTCGTGAGAACGGAGATACCGTTGGCCTGTGTGCGCTCGACGCCGGCGGTCTGCTTCTGCAATTCGGCGAATGCGGTGAGTTCGCCCCAGACGGCGTTCAGCTGCGTGCGGGCGGAGGCGTAGTCGGCGACGCGCTGCTCAATGGTGGCGACGAGGCTTTCGGCATCCTTGTCCATCGAGGCAAGCGCCGGCGACATGGCGGCGACGATGTCCTCGGCGAAGTTCATGCCCTTGGCGCTGGCGAGCAGCGTGTTGAGGTTGGTGCCGAGCGTCGCGATTTCCTGGTGCAGGCGAACGCGGTTGTCCTTGTCTGGCTTGGCGGCGAATTCGCCGAGCACCAGCTGCAGCGAGTAGATCGCGCTTTCGAGGCGGCGCGTGTCTTCCAGCACGGAGTTGGTCTGGGCGATGCGGCTGTCGAGCTCGACGAAGGTGGTCGTGGCGGCACGCATCATCTGCGTCGCGGTCAGCTGGGTGTAGGTCGACATCTGGCGGAAGCGCGACACGAGACGGCCGAGATTGGCGATCGCCTCGTCGGTGCCGGCGTCAGCTGCGGTCGCCTGCGCCTTCACGTCGCTGATCGTCTGAGCGAGCGACTGCGTCATGCTCTTCTGGTTCTGCGGGACGGAGATCTCGATCAGGCGCTGGGCTTTAAGGATGCCTGGGAGCGCGTCGGTGACCACCTTGAGCTTGTCGGCCGGCAGTTGCGCCTTGCCGAAATCGGCCATCACGGCTGCCAGCGCATCGCCGCCCTTCAGGAGCCGATCGGCGGCGCGGAGCGTCGCGGTGGCATTGCCTTCGTCGTTGCGAATGTTTTCCTGCAGCTGCTGGGCGTCGTAATTGACGTTGAAGCGGCTGGAGATCATCACCTTCTGCGCTTCGTCGATCGACTTGCGCAGGGCTACTTCCTGTTCGTGCAGGGTCCAGAGCTTGCCGACGGTGTCGGAGATACCGGAAGTGCCATCGGTGGCGGCCTGCAGATTGGCGCGGCCGGCATTGTCGCCAATCTGCTTCAGCGTTGCGCTTAGCGTCGCATGCTGGGTGGAGACATCGGCGTAGAGTTTGTCGCGCGCTTCCTCATTGGTCACACGCAGGAAATCGTCCATGGAGCCGAAGAGATCCTTGAAACCGCTCAGCGACTGAAGGACGCTGTTGGAGATCTCCATTCGACCCTGAAGCAGGCCGGACGCATAAAGGCCGGTGAAGCCGACTGCTGAAATGCTTAAAACAAACGGCAAGACAAAGATGAGGACCTTGGTCTTGATCCTGAAACGGGAAAGAATCCTGTCAATAAACATGGGGGTTCCGGCCTTCCATACACCACTCCTCCCACCGGCGGCGAGATTGCGCGTCGGCTGAGTGCATCGAACATTTTGGAACAATGGGGGATCGCGAGCGCATGCTCGGACGGCAATCATTGCCTGTCACGCTCCGCAAGATGCGAGGCGCCCATAAGTCATACTAAAGCTTTGCCGAAGATGCGTTAATTTTTATATAAGCTTAGGTAGCCGGATATCGCAGCAAACCGGGCGTTCGCGCGCTTATAGTGCAGGCGCATAGGCGCGCCGCAAGGTCTCGCTGTCTTGAAGGGGAGTACCTTAGAGCATTCGCGGAAGGAAGAGCGCCATGACGGCGGCGGCGGCACTGGCGGCCAGGACGAAGTAGCGGATTGCGACAAGCCGTGTATCCGGCTGGGCCTTGGCAATTGCGATGGCGCGGGCGCGTCGTGTGTCCTTGTTCATCTGCAGAACCTCACTTCTCTATGTCACAACAATCCAACAAAAGACTGTGCTCGTAAAGCCTTATTTAGGAAGCCAATTTAAGCACGTCATCGGGACAGGATGGCGCACCCTGCTTAAGAACTCTTGAATCCTTCAACTGGTTTCATCTTTACGAAGAATAAGCTTTATAGACTGTCACCGGCCGCGACACCCGACGCCCAGGCCCACTGGAAATTGTAGCCGCCGAGCCAGCCGGTCACATCCACGCACTCGCCGATGAAGTGAAGACCGGGCACCGTCTTGGCCTGCATGCTGCGGGAATCGAGTGCTGCGGTGTCAATGCCGCCAAGCGTGACTTCGGCCGTGCGGTAGCCCTCCGAGCCCGAAGGCTTGATCGTCCAGTTCTGCGCGGCATCGACCAAGCGCGCCAGCACCTTGTCGGACATGTCGGCCATGTTGCCGGCGACGCCGGCGCGCTCGGTCAGGTATTGCGCCAGACGCTTGGGGAGCACCTCGCCGAGTGCTGTCTGCGCCGACTGGCGGCCATTCGCCTGCTTTGTCGCCTTCAGGTGCGCGAGGAGATCGACGTCGGGCTCGATGTCGACGGTGATCTCATCGCCCTCGCGCCAATAGGACGAGATTTGCAGGATGGCCGGGCCGCTCAGGCCGCGATGGGTGAAGAGCAGCGCTTCGCGAAAGGCGGTCTTGCCATGCCTGAGTTCGGCCGGAGCGGCGATGCCGGACAGGGGCGCGACGCTTTCGAGCAATTGCGGGTCGAGCGTCAGCGGCACGAGGCCGGGGCGGGTTTCGATCAGCGGTAGGCCGAACTGTTCGGCGATGCGATAAGCGAAACCGGTCGCGCCCATTTTCGGGATCGACTTGCCGCCGGTGGCGATCACCAGCGAGGTGGCGTGATACTCGCCCTCGGAGGTCGAGACGCGAAAGCCGTCTTCGGTCTTTTCGACCGCGGCGATCTCGGTGCGCAGCTCAAGCCTGACGCCAACCGCCTGCATCTCGTCCAGCAGCATGCGGATGATGTCCTTGGCGCTGTCGTCGCAAAACAGCTGGCCGAGCGTCTTCTCATGCCAGGCGATCCTGTGGCGATCGACCATGGCGACGAAGTCCGATGGCGTGAAGCGGGCCAGCGCCGACTTGCTGAAATGCGGATTGGCCGAGAGGAAATTCTTCGGCGAGGCGTGGATATTGGTGAAGTTGCAGCGACCGCCGCCGGAGATGCGGATCTTGTCGCCGGGCGCCTTGGCATGGTCGAGCACGACCACCGAGCGGCCACGCTGGCCGGCGCGGATGGCGCACATCATGCCGGCGGCGCCCGCGCCTATGACGATCACATCGCTTCTTCGCTGCACGGCTGTTTCCTTCGTCGAAAGGCGTCTTCTTTTTTCCATCAATAGGCGAAAGTCAACGTGCCTCCCCCCTCGCCAATTGCCAAACTCCGGTTATTATGGCTGCAAGATCAACGCAAACCGGTGTGTCATGTCCCCAAAAAAGACGACGCTGAAGCCTGCCAAGAACGTTCCCGCCTCGAAGAAATCTCCTCCGGACCCTGGATATCTTCGCGGCGTGGCCTCCTGGAAGGAAGCAGCGCAGTTCTTGCGGGCACGCGGGATCGAAGACATCGAATGCATCACGCCCGACCTTGCCGGCGTGCCGCGCGGCAAGATGATGCCGAGCTCGAAATTCACCTCGAACACATCGCTGGCGCTGCCTTCCGCGATCTATCGCCACACGATTTCGGGTGAATATCCCGAGGAGACCGAAAGCTTCCGCTACGAGCCGCGCGACAGCGATTTGAAGCTGGTGCCCGACCTTTCGACGCTTTCCGTCGTGCCGTGGGAGACCGATCCGACCGCGCAGGTGATCTGCGATATCGTCAGCGCCGATGGAGAAGAGGTCCCCTACACACCGCGCAACGTCTTGAAGCGGATCATGAAGCTTTATCATGATCGCGGCTGGAAGCCGATCGTGGCGCCCGAGATCGAATTCTATCTCGTTGCCAAGAACGACGACCCGGATTATCCGCTGCATCCGCCGAAGGGCCGCTCGGGCCGCGCCATTCTGGGCGGTCAGGGCTATTCGATCGCCGGGATCAACGAGTTCGACGAACTAATCGACGACATCTACCACTTCTCCGAAAAGCAGGGACTGGAGATCGACACGCTGATCCACGAGGAAGGCCCGGCGCAGCTCGAGATCAACCTTCGCCACGGCAATCCGATCGAGCTTGCCGACCAGGTCTTCATGTTCAAGCGGACGATCCGCGAGGCGGCGATGAAACATGGCATCTACGCCACCTTCATGGCCAAGCCGATGCAGGGCCAGGCCGGATCGGCGATGCACATCCATCAGTCGGTCATCCACGAGGACACGGGCAAGAACGTATTTTCCAACCCCGATGGCTCGCCCTCGAAGGAGTTCTTCCACTTCATCGGCGGCATGCAGAAATACGTGCCGAGCGCGCTCTGCATGCTGGCGCCCTACGTCAACTCCTACCGCCGCCTGACGCCCGACATGTCGTGCCCTGTTAACAACGCCTGGGGTTACGACAACCGCACGACGGCGTTCCGCGTACCGGTTTCGGATCCGCAGGCGCGGCGTGTTGAGAACCGGCTGCCGAGTTCCGACGCCAACCCCTATCTGGCGCTGGCGGCTTCACTTGCCTGCGGCCTGCTTGGGATCATGAAGGAAATCGAGCCGACGGCGCCGACCGAGGATTCGGCCAATGAAGGCTCGATCGACCTGCCGCGCGGTCTGCTCGAAGCCGTCGCGCTGATGGAGGACGAGCCTGCCTTCGAGGAAGTGTTCGGCCGCGAGTTCATCGGGCTCTATGCCGGCGTCAAGCGCGGCGAGTTCGAGACCTTCATGCAGGTGATCAGCCCGTGGGAACGCGAATTCCTTCTGCTCAACGTGTGAGGATGGCGCCATGACATCCGAACAGAAATGGCAGAGCCCGATCGCGCCCGGCATTTCGTGGTATCAGGCGACAGTGGGCGAGCGGCCCACCTACCCCGAACTCGACGGATCGAAGACATGTGACGTCGCCATCATCGGTGGCGGCTATACCGGGCTGCAGGCCGCCTATCATCTCGCCAAGGCGGGCGTGTCTGTTGTGCTCATCGAGGCCTGCCGGTTCGGCGATGGCGCGTCGGGCCGCAATGGCGGGCAGCTTGGCACCGGGCAGCGCTCGTGGCCGGAGGAGCTTGAGGAGGAGATCGGCTTCGAGCGCTCGAAGGCGCTGTTCGATCTGGCCGAGGACGCCAAAAAGCACCTCCTCACCTTCGCGACCGAGCACCAGATCGACATCGATTTCATGCCCGGCCAGATGAACGTGGCGCATAAGGCGAGCTACGAGAAGGATTTTCGCGACAATGTGGAGATCGGAGCCAGCCGCTACGGCTACCCGCACGCCACCTTCATGGACAGAGCCGAAACGCAGGAGCGGCTAGGGTCGACGCGCTTTTTCTGCGGCGTACGCGATACCGGCACCGGCCACATTCACCCGCTGAAGCTCCTGATCGGGCTGGCGCGGGCGGCGGCAGCTTCCGGCGCTCAGGTCTTCGAAATGACGAAGGCGACGGCGATCCGCCAGGGCGGCGGCAAGGTGACGATCGACACGCCGCGCGGGCAGATCACCGCCGACAAGGCGCTGATTGCTTGCAACGGCTATATCGACAATCTCGAGCCGATTACCGCAAGCCATGTCATGCCGATCCGCTCGTTTATCGGCGCCACCGTGCCGCTCGGCGAGAAATCCTCGGTCATTCCGGGCAGCGAGGCCGTTGCCGATTCGCGTTTCGTCGTGCGCTACTTCAGGAAATCCAAGGACGGGCGGCTGCTGTTTGGTGGCCGCGAGGCTTATACGGCGGACAATCCGCGCGACATATCGCAGCACATCCGTCGGCAGATCGCCGAGATCTATCCCGAACTCGATAACGTCGAAATCACCCATGCCTGGGGCGGATCGGTCGCGATCACCATGCCGAGGCAGCCTTTCGTGCGCGAGGTCATGCCCGGCGTCACCTCGATCGGCGGCTATTCCGGCCATGGCGTGATGCTTGCGAACTATTGCGGACGGCTCTATGCCGAAACTGTGATCGGGAAATCCAGGGACCTCGAACTGTTCAAGGCGCTGAAAATTCCGGCCTTCCCGGGTGGTCCGGCGATGCGTGCACCCCTGCTCTTCCTGGCGCTTTCCTGGTTTGCGCTGCGCGACAAGTTTTAGTCCGATTGCGCATTTCCTCGCGAGGCTTTTCGATCTAAAACCAGTGCCGGACAAATTCGTTGCAGCGCACACTGGCTTTTTTAAATCGATTAGATTAAAGAGGCCAAGAACCAGTCTGATTGAGAGATAGCCTCATGAGCAGCCAAATCATTCCCGTTGAACCTTTCGATTACGTCGTCTTTGGCGGCAGTGGCGACCTTGCCGAGCGCAAGTTGCTGCCGGCCCTCTACCATCGTCAGATCGAAGGCCAGTTCTCCGAGCCGACCCGCATCATCGGCGCTTCCAGAAGCGCACTGACCCACGAAGAATACCGCAAGTTCGCGCAGGACGCTCTGAAGGAGCACCTGAAGAAGGGCGAGTATGACGAGGCTGAGGTCGCCAAGTTCTGCGAACGCCTTTACTACGTACCTGTCGACGCCCGCTCCGACGCCGGCTGGGACCAGCTGAAGAAGCTGCTCGACGAGGGCAAGGACCGCGTGCGCGCCTTCTATCTGGCGGTCGCACCCGGCATCTTCGGCGACATCTCGCAGAAAATCCACGATCACAAGCTGATCACCAAGACCACCCGCATCGTCGTCGAAAAGCCGATCGGCCGCGACCTGGACTCGGCCCTGCAGCTCAACGACACGATCGGCAAGGTCTTCAAGGAAGAGCAGATCTTCCGTATCGACCACTACCTCGGCAAGGAAACCGTGCAGAACCTGATGGCGCTGCGCTTTGCCAACGCGCTCTATGAGCCGCTCTGGAATGCACAGCATATCGACCACGTGCAGATCACCGTTGCCGAATCCGTCGGCCTCGAAGGCCGTGCCGGCTACTACGATACCGCCGGCGCGCTGCGCGACATGGTGCAGAACCACATCATGCAGCTCGTCTGCCTGGTTGCCATGGAAGTCCCGTCCTCGATGGATTCCGAAGCGGTTCGCGACGAGAAGCTGAAGGTGCTGCGCGCGCTGAAGCCGATCGATGCGTCCAATGTCGAGCAGACGACCGTTCGCGGCCAGTATCGCGCCGGCGCTTCGGCGGGCGGCCCGGTCAAGGGTTACCTCGAAGAGCTCGAAGGCGGCGTGTCCAACACCGAAACCTTCGTCGCCATCAAGGCCGAGATCAACAACTGGCGCTGGGCTGGCGTTCCCTTCTACATCCGCACCGGCAAGCGTCTTGCCGGCCGCATGTCGGAGATCGTCATCACCTTCAAGTCGATCCCGCACTCGGTCTTCGACCAGTCGGCCGGCCGCATCAACCAGAACCAGCTGATCATCCGCCTGCAGCCGGACGAAGGCGTCAAGCAGTCGCTGATGATCAAGGATCCGGGCCCTGGTGGCATGCGCCTGCGCAACGTTTCGCTCGACATGAGCTTCGCCGATTCCTTCCAGGTTCGTAACCCCGACGCCTACGAGCGCCTGCTGATGGACGTCATCCGTTCGAACCAGACGCTGTTCATGCGCCGCGACGAAGTCGAGGCTGCGTGGCAGTGGGTCGACCCGATCCTCAAGGGTTGGGAATCCACCGGCCAGAAGGTTCAGGGCTACACGGCCGGCACCTGGGGCCCGAGCCAGTCGATCGCGCTCATCGAGCGTGACGGCCGCACCTGGCACGACAATCTCTAAGGATCGAAAGAATGGCAGCGACCATGCACAATTTTGCCAACGCCGCCGAACTGGCGCGCAACCTTGCCGACAAGGTCGCTGCATCGCTTTCGACGGCCATCGCCAAGAAGGGAACGGCTGAAATCGCCGTTTCCGGCGGCTCGACGCCGAAGGCATTCTTCCAGGAACTGTCGACGCGCGATCTCGACTGGACGAAGGTGACCATCACCCTCGTCGACGAGCGTTTCGTGCCCGCAGACAATCCGCGCTCGAACCATCTGCTCGTGATCAGTAATCTCCTGCAGAACAAGGCGAAGGCGGCAAAGTTCCAGCCGCTCTACCAGCCGGCGGCAACAGTCGAGGAAGCTGCAAAGCTTTCGACGGCGGCCACGGCTTCGATCGGCAATCCGTTCGATGTCGTCATTCTCGGCATGGGCGGCGACGGCCACACGGCTTCGTTTTTCCCTGGCGGCAGCAATCTTGCGGTCGCTCTTGATCCGAAGACGCCGCGCGGCATCATCACCATGGACGCTGACGGCGCTGGCGAACCCCGCCTGACCTTCACCTTCTCCAGCCTGCAGGATGCGGGGCTGCTCGTTCTTCACATCGAAGGCGACGGCAAGAAGGACGTTCTGGCGAAGGCCGAGGGTGCCGGCGACGAGGCGGAGATGCCGATCCGGGCAATCCTTCGCCGCGCCGCGACGCCCGTCGACATTTACTGGGCTCCATAAGCCGACGGCCTCAATGGCCAACACGGCTTAGAGCCGCGAACAGACAATCGAATACCAGCAAACGACAAGGATCTCCCATGTCCGCTCATTCGCGCGTTGCCGCCATCACCAACCGTATCGTCGAACGGTCGAAACCGTCGCGAGAACTCTATCTCGAGCGCTTGCGAAACGCGGTGGGCAAGAGCGTGGTTCGCTCTTCGCTCGGCTGCGCGAACCTGGCACACGGTTTCGCGGTCTGTTCCCCCGCCGAGAAGGATGCACTGGCCGGCGACCGTGTTTCCAATCTCGGCATCATCACTTCCTACAACGACATGCTCTCGGCGCATCAGCCGTTCGAGACCTATCCCGCGATCATTCGCGAGGCGGCAGCGGAAGCTGGCGGCATCGCGCAGGTGGCAGGCGCCGTTCCTGCCATGTGCGATGGCGTGACCCAGGGCCAGCCGGGCATGGAGCTCTCGCTCTTCTCGCGCGACCTGATCGCCATGGCTGCCGGTATCGGCCTGTCGCACAACATGTTCGATGCAGCCCTCTATCTCGGCGTCTGCGACAAGATCGTACCGGGCCTGACGATTGCCGCGCTGACCTTCGGCCATCTGCCGTCGATCTTCGTACCGGCCGGGCCGATGACCTCGGGCCTGCCGAACGACGAGAAGTCGCGCGTGCGCCAGCTTTACGCAGAGGGCAAGGTCGGCCGCGCCGAGCTGCTTGAGGCAGAGTCGAAATCCTACCACGGACCGGGCACCTGCACCTTCTACGGCACGGCGAACTCCAACCAAATGCTGATGGAGATCATGGGCTTCCATATGCCGGGCTCCTCCTTCATCAATCCCGGTACACCGCTTCGCGAAGCATTCACCCGCGAGGCGACCAAGCGGGCGCTGGCGATCACTGCGCAAGGCAATGAGTTCACGCCGGCGGGCGAGATGATCGACGAGCGCTCGATCGTCAACGGCGTCGTCGGCCTGCACGCCACCGGCGGCTCGACCAACCACACGCTGCACCTCGTTGCCATGGCGCGCGCCGCCGGCATCGAGCTCACCTGGCAGGATATCGCCGAGCTCTCCGAAGTGGTGCCGCTGCTTGCCCGCGTCTATCCGAACGGGCTTGCCGACGTGAACCATTTCCACGCGGCCGGCGGCATGGGCTTCCTGATCAAGGAACTGCTGAAGCACGGCCTGGTGCACGACGACGTGCGCACCGTGTTCGGCCATGGGCTGCAGGCCTACACGATCGATCCGCGCCTTGGTGAGGATGGAAACATCGTGCGCGAGCCCTCCCCGGAAAAGAGCGTCGATCCGAAGGTGCTCGCGAACATCGAAACGCCGTTCCAGGCCAATGGCGGCCTGAAAATGCTGCGCGGCAATCTCGGCAAGGGCGTGATCAAGATCTCGGCCGTGAAGGCCGACCGCCACGTCATCGAGGCGCCGGCGATCGTCTTCCACAGCCAGCAAGAGCTTCAGGACGCCTTCAAGGACGGCAAGCTCAACCGCGACTTCATCGCCGTCGTCCGCTTCCAGGGGCCAAAAGCCAACGGCATGCCGGAGCTGCACAAGCTGACGCCGCCGCTCGGCGTGCTGCAGGACCGCGGCTTCCGCGTAGCGCTTCTGACAGACGGGCGCATGTCCGGCGCGTCGGGCAAGGTTCCGGCGGCAATCCATGTGACGCCGGAGGCCGTCGACGGCGGACCTATCGCGCGCATCATGGATGGAGACATCATCCGTCTCGATGCGATCGCCGGCACGCTCGAGGTGCTTGTGGACGCAGCGACGCTCGCCGACCGCAAGCCTGTCGTGGCCGACCTCTCGGACAACGAATTCGGCATGGGCCGCGAGCTCTTCGCCCCCTTCCGCCGGGCCGTCGGCGCATCCGACAAGGGCGCCAGCGTGCTGTTCCACTAAGGCGGGGCGATCAACCGTTAAAAACGACAAGGCCCGCGAGACGATCTCGCGGGCCTTGTTGTTTTAATCGGCGCGATCAGCGATCAGGCGCGGATGTCGAGCACGCGGTCGCGATGGGCCGGGTGGGTGCTGTAGACGAAGATCTTGTTCAGCTCCTTGTCGGTCAGCATGCGCAGGAAGCGAACTTCCACGGTGTTGTTGGGATTAACACGGGTCAGCATGCAGCCGATCTTGGTGATGCGGGCATCGGGAAGATCGAGATAGAACTGACGCGGAAGGTTGAACTGCGTCAGGATCGCAAGGACCGCGCTGCTCTTGGAAATGCGGATGATGTCGCAACGGCGCGAGGCCATGTTCATGACGCCCTTCTCGGTATATTCGAGACGCGCCGCGTTCATCGTATCCTCCATCTTAAACCGCACTTCGCGGTCGTACATGAAGGATTCTTCCTTATTCAAAAAATGTCCTGATGACTGGGGGCTCGGTGTCGCCACTGTCGTATTCCTCTAAGTATGCAATGAGGAAAGACTACCAAGCGATCTTTAACAGAAGGTTCGAACAACATAGCGCCGGGCCGCATTATTCACACGGCCCGGAAGCGATTTACAACTTACTTGCGATAGGTTCGACCTTCTGCATCAAAGAGATGCAGCTTCGAACGTTCGGCCGAGAAATGCATCTTCTGGCCGCGCTTCACATCATAGATGCCGGGCAGCTTGACGATGATCGGCTCGTTCTGAACGAGGCCCTCGATATAGAGCAGCGTCACCTCGCCGAGCGCTTCCACGATCGAGACTTCGCCCTCGAAGAGATAGTCGTCGGTTGGACCGGCGATGCGCAGGTCTTCCGGGCGAACGCCGAAGCTGGCGGTCTTGCCCTTTTCGGAGGCTGCCGTCGGGATATCGAGCGTGACGGACTTGCCGCCGGTCAGCGTGACCGTCGTCGTGTTGCCGGCTTCCGTGACGGTGGCCGGGATGACGTTCATGGCGGGCGAGCCGATGAACTTGGCGACGAAGAGATTGGCCGGACGCTCATAGAGCTCCAGCGGCGCGCCGACCTGCTCGATATTGCCGGCGGACAGAACCACGATGCGATCGGCCAGCGTCATCGCCTCGACCTGGTCGTGGGTGACGTAGATCATCGTCGTATCGGCCATCTGCTCGTTGAGGCGGGCGATCTCGATGCGGGTGGCGACGCGCAGCGCAGCATCGAGGTTCGACAGCGGCTCGTCGAAGAGGAAGACCTTCGGGTTGCGGCAGATGGCGCGGCCGATGGCAACACGCTGGCGCTGACCACCTGACAGCGCCTTGGGCAGGCGATCGAGATACTTGGTGAGCTGCAGGCTTTCGGCCGCCGCACGCACGCGACGATCGATTTCCTGCTTGTTCTCGCCGGCGATCTTCATGCCGAAGGCCATGTTGTCGTAGACGGTCATATGCGGGTAGAGCGCATAGGACTGGAACACCATGGCGATGCCGCGCTTGGAAGGCGGGACGTCGTTTACCAGCTGGCCGTCGATATACATGTCACCGCCGGTGATGTTCTCCAGGCCGGCGATCATGCGCAGCAGGGTGGACTTGCCGCAGCCCGACGGACCGACGAACACAACGAATTCGCCCTCCTTGATATCAAGATCGATGCCATGGAGCACGTCCACGGCACCGTAGGATTTGCGAATGTCCTTGAGTGTCAGTCCAGTCATCGAGTTCTCCTCCTCCAGAAGTCTCTAGGCGAGCCGAGCGAAATACGCGCCCCAGGCGGGTATATCGATCTTGTCGCCATAGTTATTGCTGACGAAACCATGGCCCGTCAACGCCTGCCAGTTACCTTCAGGTAGAGCGACCAAGGCTTCGGTCGCGCTCATGTTGAAAACGCAGAGCAGTTTTTCGTTGCCATATTCGCGCTGGAAGACCAGCATGTCGCCCTGCGGCTCCATGAACTTGATCTCGCCCTTGGCGAAGGCCGGATGCTGCTTGCGGAAGGCGATGAAGCGGCGGTAGTGCTCGAGCACCGAGGTTTCGTCGCCCTGCTGAACGCTGACGGCGCGCAGAATATGTTCGACCGGGACCGGCAGCCATGGCTTGACGGTCGAGAAGCCACCCTGGGCGACCTGGCTATCCCAGACCATCGGTGTGCGGCAACCATCGCGGCCCTTGAACTCCGGCCAGAACTGGATGCCGTAGGGGTCCTGCAGGTCCTCGTAGGCAAGATCGGCTTCCGTCAGGCCGAGCTCCTCGCCCTGATAGAGGCAGACGGAGCCACGCATGGTCATCAGCATCGCCGCATATTGCTTGGCGAAGGCGTCACGATCGGCAACGAGCGAGCCCCAGCGGGTCACATGGCGCACGACATCGTGATTGGAGAGCGCCCAGCAGGCCCAGCCATCGGGGGCGGCAGTGGCGAAATCGTTCATCACGTCTTCGATGCGCTCGGGCGAGAGCGGATCCGGCGACAGGAACTCGAAGGCGTAGCACATGTGCATCTTGTCATCACCCGACGTGTATTCGCCGACGATCTCGAGACCACGCTGGCTATCGCCGACTTCGCCGACAGCGGCGATATCCTGGAACTCCTCGAGCACCGCGCGAAAGCGCTTCAGGAAGGCGATATTCTCCGGGCGGTTCTTGTCGTAGATGTGTTCCTGGAAATTGTAGGGGTTGACCGCAGGCGCCGTCGAGGCGTTGCGGCGCTCGGGAGCGAGCGCCGGATTGTCGCGCAATTCCTTGTCGTGGAAGTAGAAGTTGATGGTGTCGAGGCGGAAGCCGTCGACGCCGCGCTTCAGCCAGAAGCGGACGACATCGAGCAGGCGGTTCTGAACCTCGGGATTATGCAGGTTGAGATCCGGCTGCGAGGTCAGGAAGTTGTGCATGTAATATTGCATGCGGGTCGGATCCCACGCCCAGGCGGAGCCACCGAAGATCGACAGCCAGTTATTGGGTGGGGTGCCGTCCGGCTTCGAGTCGCTCCAGACATACCAATCGGCCTTTGCGTTGGTGCGGCTGGAACGGCTCTCGACAAACCAGGGATGCTGATCCGACGAATGCGAGATGACGAGATCGATCATCACGCGGATACCGAGGCGGTGAGCTTCGGCGATCAGGGAATCGAAATCAACCAACGTGCCGAAGATCGAGTCGACGTTCTCGTAGTCGGAGACGTCATAGCCGAAATCGCGCATGGGCGAGGTGAAGAAGGGCGAGATCCAGATGGCGTCGGCGCCAAGGGCCGCCACATGCGGCAATCTCGCGGTTATGCCCTTGAGATCGCCGATACCGTCGCCGTTTGAATCCTGGTAGGAGCGCGGGTAGATCTGGTAGATCACCGCGCCGCGCCACCAGTCCTTGTCCGCCGTCAGGTTGGATTGAGATGCCATGCTCATATGTGGTCCTGTTGGATATTGTCTTCTGAGTTTCCTGGGAAATCACTAGCCGCCCTTGACCGAACCCGAGAGCAGACCACGCACGAGATAGCGCTGCAGTGCGAAGAAGACGAGCAGCGGTACTATAATCGTGATGAAGGCCGAGGCCGTCAGGATTTCCCAGTTGCCGCCGCGCGAGCCGAGCAGCGCGTTGAGCGCACCCGTCAGCACGAGGTGATCCCTGTCGGTGCCGAGGAAAACCATGGCGACGAGCAGGTCGTTCCAGACCCAGAGGAACTGGAAGATCGAGAAGGAGGCGAGCGCCGGGAAGGACAAGGGCAAAACGATGCGGGTGAAGATCTCGAAATCACTGGCGCCATCGACGCGGGCGGATTCGATGATCTCCTTGGGCAGGCCCGCGATGTAGGATCGCAGGAGATAGATGGCGAGCGGCATGCCGAAAGCGGTGTGCGCCAGCCAGATGCCGGGATAGGTCTTAGACGGCGTATCGAGCAGCATGCCGACCTGATTGTAGAGCCGGAGAAGCGGGATCAGCGACATCTGCAGCGGCACGACGATGAGGCCGACGACCAGCGCGATCAGGAGCGCGCGGCCGGGGAATTCCATCCAGCTCAGCGCATAGGCCGCGAAGGCGGCGATCAGGATCGGGATGATCGTGGCCGGGATCGTGACCGTCAGCGAGTTGATGAAGGACTGGCCGATCCCCTCGCCCGTCAGCACCGTGCGATAGTTCTGCAGGGTGAATTCCGGCGGCGTGGCGACGGAGACGTAAACGCGGCGGCCGCCGTCATCCGGGCCGAAGGCGGCGTTCTTGGCGTAGCGATAGGTTCCGTCTTCGTTGACCGTGAGTGTGAGGCCATCGCCGAGATCCGCGGTCTCGCCGGCCTTGTAGGCCGAGGGCTGCGCGACGCGGGTGCCGAAGGCATTGATCGAGCGCCCCTCCTGGCCCTCCAGCACATTGCCTGTGATGACATAGGCGGGGCCATCCTGCTTTTGCTGGTCGACCTGGCCGAGACGGGCGGCCACGGTGCGCGACGAGCCGGAGAAGGCGGTCCACCAGCCGGAGACGACGATCTGGTCCTTGTCGCGCAGCGCGCTGACGAAGATGCCGAGCGTCGGGATCAGCCAGATGATGACGATCACGAGTACGGCTGCGTGGACGAACAGGCGGGCCGGGCCGATCTTGAAGAAATCGCGGGTCAGGGTCATCTCACTTGCCTCCCAGTTCGCGATTGGCGCGGCGGACGTTCCACACCATGATCGGTGTGACGGCCAGCATGATGATCAGCGCGATGACCGCACTTCGTCCGCTGTCGCCGCCGCCGCGGAACATCCAGTTGAACATGAGATTGGCGAGAACCATCGTGTCCCACTGACCGTTGGTCATGGTGAGAACGATATCGAAGACCTTCAGCACGAGGATGGTGATCGTGGTCCAGACGACGGCGATCGTGCCCCAGACCTGCGGCACCATGATGCGCCAGAAGATCTGCCAGCCATTGGCGCCATCGATGACGGCCGCTTCGATGGTCTCTTCCGGAATGCCGCGGAGTGCGGCCGACAGGATGACCATGGCAAAGCCCGTCTGGATCCAGATGAGGATGATCATCAGGAAGAAGCTGTTCCAGAAGGGCACCGAGATCCACACCTGCGGCGTGCCGCCGAAGAGCTGGACGATGGCGTTGAGCAAGCCGATCTGCGTGGCGTTGCCGCCACGATATTCGTAGATGAACTTCCAGATGACGGAGGCGCCGACGAAGGAGATCGCCATCGGCATGAAGACGATGCTTTTCGCGATATTGCCCCACCAGATGCGGTCGGTCATGACGGCGATGACGAGGCCGAAGAAGGTGCAGGCGGCGGGAACGACGGCGAGCCAGAGGATGTTGTTGAAGATCGACTGGCGGAACTCGCGGTCACCCAGGGCCCACTGGTAATTGCTGAAGCCGACGAACTCAGCCCCGGAGCGATCGTAGAAGGACAGGATGACCGTCGCGACCACGGGATAGACGAGATAGACGACCAGCAGGAAGAGCGCCGGGAACAGGAACAGCCACGGCCGGATGACGGAGCGGCGGTTGAGGTTCTGCGAGGCGGCGCGAATGTCGCCGTCCTTCACCGGAAGCGCCATATCAAGGAGCTTGTTCGAGAAATAGAAATAGGCCGCGCATGCGAATACGGCGACGACCACGACCCCCAAAGCGGAAACCAGCTGCGATAGCATTCATCCCTCCCCTGATGCCTACGTCTTTTTGAAATCACGCCGCCTGATGGCCGCTTGCTTCGGACGCAAGAGGCGGCGATGGCCGGCGCTTGTGACGGCGTCCGGCCAGGCATTAAGTCCATGCCGCCCGAGCAGGCGGCATGGAGATCAGGCGATGTTATTTGATGCCGTCCCAGGCGCTCTGGATTTCCTTGGCGGTATCCTGAGCGGACTTGCCGCCGACGAAATCGACCATGCCGGTCCAGAAGGCGCCGGCGCCGATCTTGCCGGGCATCAGGTCGGAGCCGTCGAAGCGGAACGTCGTTGCCGTCGTCAGGATTTCGCCTTCGCGCTTCATCTGCTCGTTGGCGTAGGCGGCCGTGTTGACGCCCTTGTAAGGGGTCAGGAAGCTCGACTGCGCCATCCAGACTTCATGCGCGATCGGCGTCTTCAGGAATTCCACGAAGGCGCGAGCGGGCTTGGAGTCCTTGGCGATGGTGACCAGCGTGCCTGCGCCCAGAACCGGCTTGCCGAGTTCGGGATGCGAGGCGAAGGTCGGCATGTAGAAGAAGTCCGCATCCTGGCCCATCTTCGTGCCTTCAGGGAAGAAGGACGGGATGAAGGACGCCTGGTGGTGCATGTAGCACTTCGGCGGCACGGCGAAGAGGCCCTTCGGGCTATCGCGGAAGTCGGTCGAGGCCACAGCCTTGACGCCACCATCGACATAAGCCTCGTTCTTGGCGAACTTGCCGAACTCATCGATGACGGAGACGACTGCGGGATCATCGAACTTCAGTTCGTTGGTGGTCCACTTGTCGTAGGCTTCCGGCGGCTGCATGCGCAGCATCAGGTCTTCGATCCAGTCGGTCGCCGGCCAGCCGGTGGCGCCGCCGGAACCGAGACCGATGCACCACGGAACGCCGCCGTCCTTGACGATCTGCTCGGAGAGAGCCTGCAGCTCTTCCATCGTAGTCGGGACCTTGTAGCCCGCTTCCTTGAAGTTTTCAGGCACGTACCAGACCAGCGACTTCACGTCGGCCTTGTAGGGGAAAGCGAAGAAGGCGTCCTTGCCGTCCTTGCCCTTGTAGGTGCCGTAGCCGACCCAGCTGTCGCCGGCGCCGTAATTGTCCTTGATCCACTTGGAGTTCTCATCGCCGAGCGGCGAAAGGAAGCCCTTGCTGGCGAGATCGGCGAGAAGGCCCGGCTGCGGCAGGATCGCGATGTTCGGCGGCGAACCGGCCTGCGTGTCGATAACGATCTGCTGTTCGTAGTTTTCCGAGGACGAGTACTTGGCGTCGATCCCGGTCGCCTCGGTGAAATAGGCGAGAATGCTGCGGAACAGCGTCTCGTCCTCGCCGCGCCATGGCCCGAAGATCGTCAGTTCCTGACCCTTCAGGTCGGCATTGGCCGCCTTGAAGTCATCGTAGCTCTTCCAGTTGAATTTGGCGTCCTCACCCGGCGCGAATTTCAGATCGGCTGCGGACGCGCCGCCCGCCAGAAGCGCTGCCACGGCAACGCCCATCAAAAATGACTTTTTCATGTGATCAACCTCCCATCACAATCCCAATCACGCCCTGCAACCGAAATTCCAAAGCGCTTTGACAACGAACTCATTTCACTTTCGGCATAAAAGAGTCAAGGCAATTCGCAAAACCCGGCTTGAGGCCTTTGGATATCGCAATGCAGCAACGCCTATGGGGCAATATGGAGCGATTTTTCTTGAGTCAAGCCGCGCAGCTGCTACATTGCCAAAAGCGCTTTGGATGCCATTTGGGAGACATGACCTCCAAGGCGTTGGAGGAAGTTTAACACGTGAATCTGAAACAGCTATCGGAAATGCTGGGCCTGTCCCAGACGACGGTGAGCCGTGCGCTGAACGGCTATCCCGAGGTCAACGAGGCGACACGCGAGCGCGTGCTGCGCGCCGTGCAGGAGACCGGCTACCGTCCCAACAAGGCGGCCCAACGGCTGGCGACCGGCAAGGCGGGTTCGATCGGCCTCGTCATGCCCACCGCGCCCGGGCATTATTCCGACGTGCATTTCGGCGAATTCCTGACCGGGCTCGGCGAGGAAGCGGTAAGGCACGACTTTCATTTCGTGATCATGCCCGCCGATCCCGACGACGAGGTGGGCGCGCTGAGGCGGCTGGCGATCAGCGGCAATGTCGACGCACTGTTCGTCGCCTATATGCGCGGACACGATCCCCGGCTGCCGCTCCTAAAGTCGCTTTCCATGCCGTTTCTCGTGCATGGCCGCTCGTTTGGGATTGAGCCCGATTACCCCTATCTCGACATCGACAACGAAGGCGCCTTCTACGATGCGACGCGGCTGCTGCTACAGCTCGGGCACACGCGCTTCTGCCTGCTGAACGGGCCGGAGCATCTGGATTTCGCGATCCGCCGCAAGAAGGGCGTCGTCTCGGCACTTGCCGAGCGCGGGCTGGAGCTGCCGGAGAACTGCACCAGCCACATGTCGATGACCGACGAACACGGGCAGTTCGCCATGGAGCGCTTCCTGCAGCTACCGGAGCCGCCGACGGCCATTCTCTGTTCCAGCACGGTGCTGGCGCTTGGCGCCATCCGCGCGGTGACGCAGGCGGGGCTGAAGCTTGGCGAGGATATTTCGCTGATCGCCCATGACGACGTGCTGCCGCATCTGAAGCCGGAGAATTTCTCCGTGCCGCTCACGACGACGCGCTCATCGCTGCGTGCGGCGGGTGTCCGGATCGCCGAGCGGCTGATCGGGACCGTCAAGCAGGACGGCCCCTTCCCCGAACAGGAACTGTGGAAGACGGAGCTGATCGTGCGGGCGTCGACGGGCGCGGCGCCGCGCTAGGTCTATCCGGATCAGAACTTCGGCGGCGTCTGGCCGGCGGCGCGATGCGCGGCAATCACGGTGTTGGCCATCAGCATGGCGATGGTCATCGGGCCAACGCCACCGGGAACAGGCGTGATGACATCCGCGACTTCAGCGGCCTCGGCGAATGCGACATCGCCAACGAGGCGCGTCTTGCCCTCGCCCTTTTCGGGCGCTGCGATACGGTTGATGCCGACGTCGATGACGGTGGCGCCGCGCTTGACCCAATCGGCCTTGACCATCTCGGGACGACCGACGGCAGCAACCAGGATATCGGCGTTGCGGCAAACAGCAGGCAGATCCTTGGTTCTCGAATGCGCGATGGTCACCGTGGCGTTGGCGTTGAGCAGCAGCTGCGCCATCGGCTTGCCGAACAGATTGGAACGGCCGACCACGACGGCGTTGAGGCCGGAGAGATCCTCGCCGTGGGTGCGGCGCACGAAGACCATGGCGCCGGCGGGCGTGCAGGAGACAAGGCCGGTCTCGAGATCGCCGACCGCCAGCTTGCCGGCGTTGACGACATGGAGACCATCGACATCCTTTTCAGGCAGGATCGACTGGATGATCGGCTCGGAATTCAGGTGCTTGGGCAGCGGCAGCTGCACGAGGATGCCGTGGATCGTGTCATCGGCGTTCAGCGAGGCTACCAGCGCGGCCAGTTCTTCCTGCGTCGTCTCGAGCGGCAGCGTGTGCTGCACGGACTTGAAGCCGCATTCCTTGGCCATCTTGCTCTTGGAGCCTACGTAAGCGTGGCTTGCCGGATCGTCGCCGACGATGATGACCGCGAGACCGGCCTGAACGCCGCTCTGCTTGTGCAATGCCGCGGTCGCGGCCTTCACCGTGTCGATGACCGAAGCTGCAACCTGTTTACCGTCGATTACTGTCGCCAAGACCGTCTCCCTGCCATTACCCGCCATTCTAGTCGGCGGCATCAGACACAATTTGCCCGTCCACGCCCTATCCTGCCTGAAACGAGAAATGCAAGAACAATCATGTCGCAGTTGAGCGACAATCAGGCCGTCGCCGCATAGGAGCGAAGGCGATCGCGCATGGCGGCGATCTCGGCGCGCAGGATTTCGACCTCGTCGGTGGCGTCCTCGACCACAGGCTCCGGCACGGATGCGAGCGGGATGTCGACCGACGGCTCGATGGCGGTGACGGGCTCGACATGCGCAACGTCTCTGCTCGGGTCCACGCGTCTGCGGAAGCCGGCAAGGCCGGCGAGCGCGCCGAGCGCCGGGGCAAGCCACGGGCTGCGGCCCGGTTCGATGGCCGTGACCACGGGCGCCTTGATGACCTGCACATGCGTGCCATCTGTGCCGATCGCGCCGGTGCTGAGCTGATCTTCGAGACGCTGGCGCGCAACGGCGGATTTCTCGCGCAGTTCCGTCAGCTTGGCGAGATCGACGCCGGTGTCGCGGCTTTGCGCGATCAGCGTGTTGCGTTGGTCGCCAAGCTGCCTGACGGCGGCGACCGTTGATTTGACTTCGTCGGCGGCATCGCGCGACAGCCTGCCGAGTTCCTGGCCGATGCTGGCGCGCAGGCCATCGACTTCGGCCTGCTGGGCGATCAGACGTGGATGGCGGGGGCCGAGGCTGGCGGCAAGCTGCGCTAGCGTCGATTTGGCAACGGCGTAGCGGCCGCGGCGGTCGTCCAGCGCCGGTGAGGTGATGTCTGCGGCAAGCGCACCGGTCAGCGCATCGTCTGCTGTCGCGGTCTTCAGCAGGTCGGCGCGCGTCTTCGCCGCCACGACCTTCTGCTGTGCGTCCTTCAGGGTCTCGTTGGCCTGCACAAGCTGCTGCTGCAGTCTGGTTGCGACCTCGACATTGCCTTCGCCGTTCTGCTTGGTGAATGCCTCGAGATCGGCGTCTGCCACCGCACTCGCCTTCTTCACCGCGCCGTCGTTGACGCTTGCGGCCGACACCGGATGCGCGACGGTCGAGACGAGATAGGACGCGATGCGCGCGGATTTCGCCGCACTTGCCGTCGTGACGCTGAAGCCGATCGTTCCCGACTTGGGGTCGGCGGATGCGCGAATGGCGGCGGCGAGAGATGCTTCGGCGCGCGAAACAGGATCGGCGGCGGCACCGCTGGCGGACAAGAGATCGACCGCGACATTGAACGCGCTGCCGCTGGCGCCGGCAAACTCGGCGTCGCGGTCGAGCTGCAATTTGGCGACGGCCATGGCGATAGTTTTCTGCGAGATCAGTGCATCATGCGCGGCGCTGACCAGCGCGTGATGCTCCTTGGCGGGACCTTCGACACCAAGCAGACTCTGCGCCCGAAAGCCGGATGGCTCGCTTGGGATAAGCGTTCCGCCAAGCGCGCCCAATGCGCACAGTGCGCCGGCTGCGATCAGCGAGCGGCCGCTGCGCGGGGATGCCGGCGCTTGATGCTCGACGGCTGCGTGGGTGATGGATTCGACGTGGAATTCCTGTGCGGCCAGATCGTCGATCAGGTCGTCCATCGCTGCGTCGTCCATGGCGGCATTGATGGTGGCAGCGTCATCGATGGGCTGATTTGGGGCCGTGGCGGTATCGTTGGCGGCCTCTAGCCTTTTGCCGAGGATGGTTTCGATGCGGCTGACGAGTGGCGCGGTGGTGTCTTGCGGCGCGGGTTGCTCAAGTTCCGGCAATCGCTGCGCCTGGAGAGCCCGTTCGATGACACGCAGGAGCTCGGCTTCCGGGACGGCCATTTCGTCCTGATAACGGCCGCTGGAAAAGCCGTTCGAGCCGGCTTCATCCTTCGGCTGGGATGACCATGAGTGGGTGGGACGTCTCGAATGATTTTCGCGCATCACCAAGTCTCGTGCATGGAACGATCGAACCCATCGCAGTCGCGTGTGGTTAATCGAGCCTAAACAGGCTTGGCAAACAAAAGGTTAATTTTCGCTCAATCTCGACGTGTATCGCCCATTTCCGAGCGCTTCATGATCACCTTGCGCCGGCTGAACCGGTACTTGGCTACGTGATAGAGAAAGACCGGGATGCCCAGCGCGTAGCGGCGCCAGAGCCGACCGGGTTCCTGGACGAGCCTATAGGCCCATTCCAGGCGCATCGAGCGCACCAGCTTCGGCGCGCGCGGCACCGAGCCGGAGACGAAATCGAACAGGGCGCCGACCGTCAGCACCAGCCGCGCGTGATCGGCGCGAATGTGCTTGTGCGCCCACTTTTCCTGCAAGGGTGTACCCATGCCGACGATGATGATGTCGAGATCCTGCGCCGCGATCTCGGCGACCACGGCCGACGGATCGTTCTTGTCGAAGAAGCCATCGGAGATGACGGCGAATTCATGCCAAGGCGCATGCCTGCGGAAATTGGATGCCGCGCGCTCGACCACGGCACGCGTGCCACCGATCAGGCCGATGCGGCGGGGTTGTTCCATGAAGGTCAGCAGGGCGGGCACGAAATCGGTGCCATTGAGATTGGCCGGGAAAGGCGATCCGTGGGCGATCTGCGAGGCGATGTTGAGGCCGATGCCATCGGGCAGCACGAGGTTCTGCGAGAGAATGTCGCGATACTCTTCATCGCGCAGCGCCAAGAGCATGTTGTGTGCGTTGACGAAGGAGATCGATGTCTGGCCGACGGGCATGGACAGGAGCTCGTTGATGAAGACGAGCGCGTCGTCCCAGCCGAGATCGCAGACAGGCAGATCGAAAATGGCGCGACGAGAGGCGAGGACCGCGAAGTTCGCGATCAGATTCATTCCCGCTTCCTGACGATAATGCTTCATGGCTCGGAGATCCCGGTAACACTGAGGTCTGCCTGGGATCAGGCGCCGGCTTCCAAATCTGGAATGCGGCGCGTATGTCAGCCCATCACGGGACGGTATAACAGGGCTACCTCAAACAACCTTTAGGAAAACCTGTCGACTTTGCTGAGCGATATCAGGGATTTGTTAACCATCGCGGATGGCTGGTCGCGGTGATGAGGCCACCGCGACGATAAGCGGGCGTCAACCGCCGGCGGCCGGGTCCTTGACGGGCTCTGGCGGCACGACATTGACAGGCTTGCCGGTCTTCTTCGGCTGCCCGGAGGCGTTGGCGGCGACCTCTTCCTTGGAGAGATAATCAAGCTGCTCCAGCAGCACCTGGTCGATATATTCGCCGCCCAGATGCGTGTTGAGATCTTTCTTGATCATGTCGCGGAAGGCAATCGGATCGAAAGCCTTCATGTTCGATATATCGACCATCTTGTTGCCGACGAGCAGCGAGAAGAGTTCGTCGGTGGTCATCTCGGTGAGCGGCAGGGTCGCGCCCTTGAGCATCTCCTTGTTGACCATGAAGGATATCTTGCCGAGGAAATAACCGCTGACGGCGCCCTCGTGGACAACAGGGATGGTGATGGACTCGCCCTTAACAAGCTCGACAAGGCTCTGCTTCGACTGATCGGGCGCGGGCGCCGGCGCCGTTGCCAGATGCACCGACATATAGACCGCCGCCAGCGTGATCACGCAGACCCAGACGCCTGTAAGAACGAGTTTAACCATCAGTGTTCACGCGCCAGGAACTGTTCCTGGGAGTAGGTGCCGTCGGCATCCGCATCCTGAACCGCGTTCTTCAGGAGATCGGCAACCGTACGCACTGCTTCGAGATGAGCCTCGACGCGACGGGCGTTGAGCGCCAGCTTTTCCTTCAGGCCATGCAGCTGCTCGAGATGCGAGGCAGCGAGTTCCTTGGGGTCCGTATCGCTGAAGAGCATCGACAGCTCATATAGGCAGCGGCTCTTGTGGGCATTCGACACCTTGAGATCGAACTGCGGATCGCTGCCGATACGCGTGTTCTCGTTGTCGATGATCATTTCCAGGCGTCCAAGAACCGATTTGATACGGTATTCGTTCGAGATTATTTCCATTGTTCTCCTCGATTCCCTTAGGCGTCGTTTGCGGACTTGTTGTCCGTCGATGTCACGCCAAATGTCTGGCGCTGAATTTCATTGATCATGCTGACCGCGGCATTGCGGTCATCCTGGTCGGTAGAGGCGTTGACGACCCTGCCTTCCTGTTTCTTCAAGGCATCGTGATAGAGCTGCTTGGCAACGCCGATGCCATCGCCCTTGGCGATGGTGTTGCCGAGCTGTTCGGCCATCATGCCCTTCCAGATGTCGCCCGTGGCGCCCTTGCCGTAGACGTCTTCGCTCTCGTTGGGCAGCATGTTCTTGATGAAGTTCTGCAGCACCATCGCTTCGAACTTGCGATAGGTCTCGGGAACTTCTTCCGTCTTGCCGGTGCGATTCTGGACGTCGCTGAGGCCTGCCTTGTTGGAGGCGCGGTCGAGAATGTCCACCGCCGAGGTGAAGCCCTTGCCTGCTTCGGCAAGGCTGTTGGCCGCGAATGCAGCCTGGTTTGCCTTCAGTTTTTCCTGAGCGGCCTGAACCTCCATGGGGTCGGCCGCCTTGACAACATCCAGCACCAGATCACTCGGGGGTGAAATCGCCACGTCATAATCCTCTTGATTTCAGATCGAGGGGATTATGAGTTTTGAAGCTTGCTGGAGGCTGGCGTACCGTATTTTTGATCGATGATATCATAGACCGCGTTGTCATCGGCCTCGCGGCGCTCGTCTTCGAGGGCCTCGCGCATGCCATCTTCCAGCCGGTCGCCCTTGGCGCGCTCCTGCTGAACGCGCATCTGGTGAACTTCCTGCATGCCGTTCAGCTGCTTGTCCTTGATGCCAAGCCGGTTGAAACGATCCGCATAGCCCTGCGAGAAGGCGTGATGCACCGGATCCATCGAGCCCAGCGCATGGATCACGCTGTCCATCTCTTCGCTGACTTCGGCGCGCTGGCGTGTGGTCTCGGCGAGATCGAATTCCGCCATCTGTTCGAGATGCCGCTGAACGGCGACGAGGCGTTTGAGCTTGTCCGAGCGCGTCTTCTCAGCCATCCGCCTACTGCCCGATAAACACGCTGGTGAACGACTGGCCGAACTGGCTGATCATCGCCGCGACGGCGAAATAGAACAGGAAGAGGCCGCCGAACAGCAGATAAGGCGTGGAGATGAAGTAAACAGGGATCTGCGGCGCCAGCTTGTTGATGAAACCGATCGCGACGTTGAACAGCAGGCCGTAGATCAGGAACGGGCTTGCGAGGCGCAGCATGATGAATGTCGTGGTCGACAGCGTGTCGGCGAACGAGATCAGCGTGGCGCGCATCTGCATGGCGCCGCCAAACGGCATCGATGTGTAGGAATCGATCAGGGCCCTGAAGACGATGTGATGGAAGTCCATCATGAAGAGAATCATCATGCCGGCGAAGATGATGAAGCCCGCGATGGCGCTTTCCTGGCCTTCTTCGAAGATATCGGCGGCGCTCGGCTGGGTATAGCCGATCATCATGGCGGCGATGTTGGCGGCGAACTGGAGGCCCAGCGTATAGAGGCGGGCCAGCATGCCGAACATCACGCCGATCAGCGATTCGCTGAAGATGAAGCCGATATAGGTCGCGTTCGAGGTACGGACGGCCGGATAGACCGTGTCCCAGAGCACCGGCATGATTGCCAGCGACAGCGCGCCGGCGATGAAGACCCGCAAGATCGAAGGGATACGCGCCGAGGAAAAACCCGGCATTGTCAGCACACAGCCACCGATCCTGCAGAAGATCAGAAAGAGTGCCAACACGGTCCCTTGCGGGTCAGTTATCATGAAATAGAGCCTAGAATCTTTATCTCGATGCCCTTTGCCAGTTCCACATGCGAGAGAACCGGGAGCGTGGCGAACAGGCGTTCGATGATCATGCGCACATAGGACCGTGTTTCCGGCGAGGTGACAAGGGCGAAAGGCAGGCCGCGATCCATGAATTCACGGATAACTTTGCTCGCCTGCTCGCTGAACTCCTCCAGCATGCGCGGATCGATGTCGAATTCGACGACTTCGCCCTTGTTGTCGCGCTTCAGCGCCTGGTGGAAGGCGAGGTCCCACTTGCTGCCGAGGCGCAGCACGCGAAGCACGCCGTTGTCGGCAAGGTCGCCGCAGAGCTGCTGCGACATGCGCACGCGAACGTGCTCGACGATCTGCTCGGTCTTGCGGACATGCGGCGCAAGTTCGGCCACGGCTTCGAGGATGAGATGCAGGTTACGGATCGAGACGCGCTCGGCAAGCAGCAGCTTCAGCACGGCCTGCAGGCCCGAATAGGACATGTGCGAGGAGCAGATCTCGTCGGCAAGCTTCTTATACTCGGGATCGAGACGATCGATCAGAACCTTGAGGTCCTTGTAGGAGAGAAGCGCCGGCAGGTTGTTGCGGATGACTTCGCTCATGTGGGTCAGGACGACGGAGACGTTGTCGATCGGCTGGAAGCCTTCGCGCTTCAGATCTTCCGTGAATGCCTCGAGTACGGAGACGGCCGGCATGCCGAAAGCGGGTTCGCGGATCTCGTCGCCCGGCACGCGCGGCTTGCGGCCGGAGCCGGTGACGACGAGGACTTCGCCGACGCGCAACTCGTTCGAGGCGACCGTCGTGCCGTGGATGCGGATCTGGTAGGACTTCTCGGTGATGGCGATGTCGTCGGTGACCTTGATCTCCGGAACGACGAAGCCGTACTGGGTCGCGAACTTCTTGCGCATCTTGCCGACGCGGAAGGCGAGTTCCTGGTGGGCGCCGAGAAGGCGCGAGGAGACCATCTTGCCAAGTGCCAGCTCGATTTCCGAGGTGCGCAGCACTGATTTGACCGAGTCCTTCTCCAGTTCTTTGTTCTCGACGACCTTCTTTTCTTCCTGCTCGCGCAGGATCTTGTTTTCCGCATCGATCTGACGCGGGATGAACCAGGCGCCGAAGGCGAGAACGCCACCGAGGAACATGAACGGGATGAACGGCAGGCCGGGCATGAGGCCAAGCACGATCATCAGTACCGCGGAGACCGACAGCGCGCGCGGATAGCCGCTCAGCTGATCGACAACGGCCTTGTCGGTCGAGCCGACGGTGCCGCCGCGCGAAACGAGAAGGCCGGCGGCCAGCGAGATGATGAGGGCCGGCATCTGCGATACCAGACCGTCGCCGACAGAGAGCTTGACGAAGACGTCAGCCGCTTCGCCGATCGGCATGCCGTGGCGGAAGTAGCCGATGATGATGCCGCCGAAGACGTTGATGGCGGTGATCAGGAGGCCGGCGATGGCGTCGCCGCGCACGAACTTGGACGCACCGTCCATGGCACCGAAGAAGGAGCTTTCCTCTTCGAGTTCCTTACGGCGGCGCTGCGCCTCGCGCTCGTCGATGATGCCGGCCGAGAGATCGGCGTCGATCGACATCTGCTTGCCGGGGATGGCGTCGAGGGTGAAGCGGGCGCCGACTTCCGCGATACGGGTGGCACCCTTGGTGATGACGATGAAGTTGATGGTAATCAGGATCAGGAAGACGATCAGACCGATGACGAAATCGCCCGACATCACAAGGCTCGCGAAGCCGGCGATGACGCCGCCCGCCGCATCGTGGCCTTCGTTGCCGTGCGAGAGAATGACGCGGGTCGTCGCGATGTTCAGCGACAGGCGCGTCATCGTGGCGATCAGCAGGATGGTCGGGAAGGACGAGAACTCGAGCGGCTTCTGGATCCACAACGCGACCATCAGGATCAGCACGGACAGCGCGATCGAGAACGCCAGGCCCATGTCGATGAGGAACGGCGGGATCGGCAGGAAGAGCACGCAGATGATGACGACAATGCCAAGGGCAAAGCCAACGTCACGCAGGCTGGGGCCGGCTTTCGGAAGGGGGAGTGCGGGTGGTTGCGCCATATCGATTCCGTCTCGTCATGAGATGTACGGGCATGATGCCCAGAATTCGGATCGATAGTTAAATGGCGAAGCTTGCGCGAGGGTGGCTCAGAAGCCGGATTGGATGCGCGAGAAGACGAGATTGGTGAAGATCGAGATCTGCGAGCCGACGAAGGGAGCGGAAATGCCGATCGTCACCAGAACAGCGACGATCTTCGGGACGAAGGTGAGCGTTGCTTCCTGGACCTGGGTCAGCGCCTGGAACAGCGCGATGACGAGACCGACGATCATCGCCGCGGCCACGGCCGGCCCGGCGGAAACGAGAACCGTCCAGATCGCCGCCTGGAACAGATCGAGTGCGTCAGCTTCATTCATCCAGGCAACCTCATATCGCCTTTCGGTCCGTCCGCAACCCGGCCGGACCGTCGTTCAGTTTCTTGTCGATCAGCTACCGGTCGTGGTCGAAGCCGGTGCCTTATCGGCGACAGTGATTCCCGCCTGGACAAGAATACTCTTCCCATCGGTGGTCGTCGCGATAATTCCGTCGGAATACACTTTTACAGAATCGACGGTGCCGGCGACGGAGCCATCGGCGCTGGTCATGTACTTGCCGACGTAGCTGCTGGCCTGCGTCAGGCTCGAGCTTGCCAGAAGCGTGTCCAGCTTGGTGTTGGTCTGGATCGTCTGCTCGACCTGCGAGAAGCTGGCGAGCTGCGCCATCTGCTGGCTGGCATCGACGGGTTCCGTCGGGTCCTGGTTCTTCATCTGGGCGATGAGGAGCTGCAGGAAGTTGTCGTAGTTGAGCGTCGCCTTCTGCTGAGCGGTCGACGTCGTCGATGAGGTGTTCTGCGTCGTTGTCGCGGAACCGGTTGCGCCTACCGCCATGGTGCGATCTCCTTGCGAATCTGCTCAACCATTGCAGGGTGCATTTCCTGGTTGTTCAGAATGTTGTCCTCGATAACGTAGAGACCGCGGATGGCCTTGAGAGCGTCGAAGGCGCGGCCGGTCGAAACCAGACCGTCGATGCGCTTCAGCTCGGCCAGAACTTCCTCGTTCTTGAAGCAGGTCAGAAGCATCGTCACCGACTTGCGGAACATTGCCGTCGACTGATCCTTGCCCTCAGGGTTGATCAGGATCATCTGCGCGATGAAGTAGAGCTGGCGCAGAGGCGTTGTCGCGTCTTCCGGCTGGAGAACGTGGTTTTCCAGAAGGAACGTTACATCATTCAGGAATTCCAGCGCGACCTTGCGATCGACGCGCAAAACCGCACCGTTGATGAAGATCTTTTCCCCGGCTTTTAGCGAGATACGAAGCGTGCTTTTCATTTAAGTCCATCCCTGATGATGGTGGTAACGTCAATAATGCCTTGAAAGTTGGTCGACTGCCGTTTCCGGATCCGGTCGCTTTCTTTCAAGATCCAAATAGCGATCGAGATCAGATTGGCGCGCAACTGAACTTCGAGCTGATTGTCCGGATGCTTGAGGTCTTCGATAAAGCTCACCCAAACGCGTCGGGTGTAAAACAATGCATCGATAGCCTCACGGCCATACTTCTCTTTGTCGCGTGCAAGCGCGAGTAGCTCGATGGACCGGTCGAGAACTTGACGTTCCCGCTCCTTGGCATCGGCCACCGAGTCTTGCATGACCTCGGCGTAAGAGAACTGATACATTCATGCATCCTTCTTTGTACTTGTACTTCTACCGCTGATCATCAGAGGTAGTTCACGAGGCTCAACTGCTGAATCTTTGAAACGATCGTGTATGCGGTTTCGAGCTGCGTCTGCAGGGTGTTGACCAGTGTGGACGCTTCCGACTGATCGACGCCCTGAAGGTCGACGAGCTTGTTCTGAATGATGCTGGACTGCGCATCGAGGGCGTCGTTGGCCTTCGTGACGCGCTCCTGGGACAGACCGAGCTGGCTCGCCTGCGTGACGATGCCGGTGGTGCCCTGCGCGGCGTAGCCGATTGCCTTCGAAGTGGTCATCGCCAATGCGTCGCCACTGAGGCCGGTGCCGGCGAGCGCCGAAACGGTGATGGACGCGAGCGCGAAGTAGCGCATGCCTTCGGAGTTCGAATTGGTCGAGGACGTGACGGTCTCGGAGTTGCTGATCCGGCTCGTCATGTTCTGGTTCGACGCGCTCGACCAGTCGGCCCATGCCGGTGGTGTCACGTAGGCCAATGGCGGGGTCGGCGCGCCAACGCCCGTAGGCGGGAACGGCAGCGGCGTCGAGGTCGCATTCAGCGTATCCTGCGAGAACATCGGCTCGACGAAGTTGGAGATGAACGTGTCCATCTCGTCGCCGGTCAGTTCGGACTTGGTCTTGCCGAGGCTGCTTGCCCAGGCATCGAGATTGGTCTGGATCGCGGTGGTCGCGGCATCCGTCTGGTCGGTCAGCGGCTGGATATCGGTGTTGATGCCGGAGAAGAGATATTCGCCGTTGAGCATCGAGTTGCCGGTGTCCATCAGCGACGACAGCGCATCGCCCGCCGACTGCATCGCAACGGTGATGCTGGTGTTGTCCTGGCTGCCCTGCAGCGCCGTCAGCTTCGAGACGAGCGCATCGCCCGCCGTCTTCATGCTGGTCAAACCAAGCTGGGATGCTTCGAGACGGCCGGATACAACCGAGTTGCTGCCCTTCAGCGCCTGGATGCGGGTGACTTCCGCGCTGAAATTCACGCTCTTGGCGGCACCCGAGCCCAGCGAGGCACCGATATCAGCGTAGACACCGGTCGTGGCTTCAAGCGAGGATTTGACGAGCTGGGTCTGCGACTGGCGAATGGTCAATCGCATCGCGTTTTGAATAGCCGAACTCGAAATAAATGAACTTTTCATGGGCTTACCTCGCAATGTCCAGCAGCGACTGGTACATCTCGTTGACGGCGTTCAATATCTTCGTCGCCGCCTTGTAAGACTGCTCAATATCAAGCAGCAGTGTCAGTTCCTCGTCAAGGTTGACGCCTGTCTCATTTGAGTACGCTTCGGTTGAGCGCGAGAGGGCAGCGGTTGTATTTTCCGATGCCGTCGTTGCGTCGCTTCGCATCTGTTCGAGCCAGCCGACCGAATTCTGCGCGTAGCTGATGATGCTGACATTCGAGGAGATGCCGGCGTCCGAAGAGAACGTCTGTGCCGAGCCCAGCGCGGTGTAGAGGTCATCGAGGTTGTCGGAGAAACCGCTCGCGCCTTCCGTGTTGAGGTTGGTCAATCCGGTGATGGAGCCGTCGCGCAGCTTCATCGGATCGCCACCCTGGCTGGTGATTACCGCTGTGTTTACCGTAATCGTACCTGCGATGCCGTTGATGACATCCGTGGTCGTCGGCGTATCGCCGTCGAGGCCCGTCGATGTCTTCCAAACGAAGAGACCCGGCTCGGTCGTCGCGCCGTCGGTTTCCGAGAACATCGTCACCAGCGACCTTGCAACTTCATCGAGCTGCGACTGGAAGGTCGGAGCGACGTCGTCGCGGATCTGCAGGAGGGACTGAAGGCTGCCCTGAGCGGTGGTCGTGGACCCCTGCCCGCTGGTGAGCGCCACGCCGTCGATGTAGACGCCGTTGCCTTTCGTTCCGGTCGTGTAGGTTTCCTGCGACACGAAGGTGACCGCGCGCGGAATGGTGTCGAAGACGACCGTGCCGTCATTCGTGTAGAGCGCCATGTCGCCATTGGCGCGATCGGCGGTCTTGACGCCGACGATCGAGGAAATCTGCTTCAGCAGCTTGTCGCGCTCGTCCAGCGCATCGGCCGGGTTGCCGCCGCTGGCGGTCGCGCCCTTGACCGCGTCGTTGGCCGTCTTGAACTGCGCGAGCAGCGTGTTCAGCGTGTTGACCTGGGTCGAGATCTCCTTGTCCGCGTTCTGGCGGATAAGCTGGACCGACTTGGTCGCGTCGTTCAACGAGTTGGTGACGTCCTGCGCCGCGGTGACCGCGCTCTGCGCCGCAATCGCGCTGCTCGGCGACGTGCGGAAAGCTTGGAGTTTCTGCTGGAAGGTCGAGAGATAGGTGGCCGGCGACGTCTCGTAATCATTGCCGCCGAGCACCGACTTCAGGTCGGTGAGGCCGCTCAGCAAGGTCTGCTGAGCGCTATCACCGGCGCTTGCCTTCAGCCACTGCCGCATCAGGGCGTCTTCTTGCGCCCTGCTGATCTTTACAACCTGCGCACCGTTCAGCGAGGTCGTGACCATCGCCTGACGGCGCACGTAATCGCTGTTGCTGGAATTCGAGATATTGTTCGATACGACGCTGCTCTGAGTGCCGGTATTGTTGAATATGCTCTGCGCGGTGTTCAGTGCTGATGTAAGCGACATGGCTAACCCGTTACCCTACTTATCTCTTGAGGTTGACGAGGACGTCCATGATGTCGGACCCCGTCTGGAACACCTTGGAGTTGGCAGTGTAGCTGCGCTGCGATTCGATCATTTCGGTCAGTTCGCCGGCGAGGTCGACGTTCGAGCTCTCGATCGCACCCGACTGGATGGAGCCGAAGCCGTTGGTCTGCGGGAAGCCCGTGACGGTGACGCCCGAGGTGCCGTTGGCGCTGTAGACGTTGCCGCTCATGAGCGTCATGTTGTCCGGGCTTGCGACGGTTGCCAGCGGAATGCGGTAGAGCGGCTTGGAGGTGCCGTCAGCATACTTCGCCGAGACCGTGCCATCCTTGCCGATCGAGACGCTGTCGACCGGGCTTGCAGCCTGGCCGTTCGGCGTACCCTTGCCGGAGAAGTCGGAAGCGAGCTGCGTGAAGCCGGAGAGATCCATCTGGATCTGGCCCGTCGTCACCGGGTCATCGATCAGAAGCGAGTTGCCGGAGACAAGGTTGCCCGACGCATCGAATTCCATCGTGCCACCGCCGACGGCGTCCGTCGAATAGGGGAAGGATGTCGTGCTACCGACCGTTGCGTCGGAATGGCGGTAAACCGCGACTTCCCAGGTGCTCGCTGCGCCCGTTGCAGGCGGCGGCACCTCGGCGTCCGTCTTGGTGAAGTAGAAATCGTATTGGACGGTATTGCCGAGCTTGTCATAGCCGACCATCGAGATCTGCTTCGTGTCAGCGGTGACGGGAGCGGTGTTGCTGCTCGGCAGGTTGCCGGTCGCAATTTCGGCGCCAGAATCCAGGTTACCGGCGAAGGTACCAGCCGTGGAGGCGATCGCCGTCAGCCCGGACTGGGCGACGTTGACAGGAACAAGGCCGGAGAAGCCGTTGACGACGACGGCGGGCGCACCCGAATCGTAGGAGTAGCCCATCAGCTTGAAGCCGGCGGAGTTGACGAGGTTGCCTTCGTCGTCCTTGGTGAAGTCGCCGGCGCGGGTCAGAACCGGAACGCCGTCGGGGCTCTGGACGATGAAGAAGCCGTCACCGGAGATGGCGAGATCGTAGCCCGAGGTCGTGTAGGAGATATCGCCCTGTGCGGAGACCGACTGGCGAACAGACGTCTGCACGCCGCCCGAATTGTAGTTGCCCGAGCTCGAAGGCAGGACAAGCGACGAGAAGGCGGTCGATACCGCCTTGTAACCCGACGTGTTTACGTTGGCGATATTGTCGGCCACGGTGCTGAGGCGGTTCGCCTGTGCGTTCATGCCGGACACAGCCGTCTTCATGCTGCCGAAAATGCTCATCTGAAAACCTCGATTCCCTTAGTAGGCTTGAGAGTATCCGGTGGGCCTTGCGTGAAGCTGTCTGGCATTTGCGTGATCGAAGAAAGATCGGAGCCTAGACCGCTGCGCCCATAGCGGACGTTGAAAAACTATTCCCAATCAATGCAGTAGCCGAGGAAGCGCTTGGAATCGACCGGGTCGACACCGAGCTTCTTGCGCAGCTTTTTACGAAGCTTGGAAATGTGGCTTTCAACGACGTTCTCTTCGACTTCCTCGTCGAAAATCCCGTAGATGGCATTGAAGATCTGGGTCTTGGTGACGCGGCGACCGCGGTTGGCAATCAGGTATTCGAGGATGCGGCGCTCGCGGCGCGGCAGTGCGAAGACTTCGCCGTGGATCTCGGGATCGCGGCCATCGGAGAAGACGCGGATGGCGCCGATATCCGTGTGCGTCGAAATAGCCTTCAGGCGGCGGCGGATGGCCGCTGCGCGTGCAAGGATTTCGCGGGGGTGAACCGGCTTGCGAACAACGTCGTCAACGCCGCAATCAAAAAGTGCAAGCGTGTTTTCGAGCGAGGGCTGGTCGCTGACCGCGATGACGGGTGCCATCGAACGATCGCGAATGGCGCGCGGCAGCTCGAATGTCTGCTGTCCCTGGCCAATCAAAAACGCCTCGACAGCCGCGATATCCGAATCGGCAGCCGTCTGCACCCACTCTCCAAACTCGTTTGGATCAAAACCGGTCGAAGGAATACCTTCTCGACCAAAAAGGGAAGTGTAGCCATCCTTCACGAGCTCACGCTCATCAACCACTACGATCATTCGTCCGCCTCCGAATCACTTGTGGCACATCGATGACCTATGGGTACGAATCGCACGATTCTGGGACAAGCTGTAGGAACTCACTGGCGGAAATTAATAGTTGTTAAGAATTGCCCCCCGATTTGCTCTATATTTAGTGGGTAGGCAAAATTATGCACACAAAAGTTTCGTGGAAAAGTTAACATGTCCTAAATTGTGACTTGCCTTGCCACATTGGCCCGAATTCTTGCCATATTATGACACATTTCCGGTTTGTTCTTTTTTCGCTATCTTTGGGCGAGTTAGCCGCGGCAGAAATTGCTCGCATTGGGAGTCCATTTCCCATAGCCCGTGGCGACCAGATTGGCGATGACGCGGCAGACATATTGCTTCTGCGCGGGGTCATTATTGGGGCCGGCGTGGTAGCGGGCGACCGCCATGGTCCAGGTCTCGTGGCGATCGTGCAGGTTCTTGAGGAACCGTGCGGCGTATTCCACGTTGGTGCGGGGGTCGAACATCTCCTCCAATGACCGAAAATTCTCCCCGTGGTAGAACTGGTTGATCTGCATGCAGCCGACATCGATCAGCTTCGCGCCCGACCTGTGAGCCGTATCCACCTGCCTCAGCGCGTCGCGCTCCGAGGGCGGGAAGAAGGGCTTGCCCTCTATGTTCAAGGCATAGGGGTAGAGCGAGCCCTTGCGGCCCGTTTCGGTCAATCCGACGGAATAGAGGATGCCCTCGGGGATACCATACTTCAGTGCGGCCGACTGGATCTCCTGCTCGCAGGCGCCATCGGACGCCCGCGCGTCAGAGGTATACGTCGCCAGTGCCGCCGCTGCCAGAGGAGCCAGCAGAAGCGCTCGTAGCGTCGCTCTCACCTGTAACATTGAAGCCCCCTGCACTGCGCTGCCCCGTTTGATTCTGACGCTCACGCGCCTCGCCGCCCTGCCCCTGCGCAGAGCCCTGCTGCGAGCCGCTCTGGGCGTTCGTCTGGCTGCTGGTATCGGTGTTGGCGACGGGCGCCATGCTGACGCTCACGCCGTCGATGGCGTAGCCCTGGCTGCGCAGAGACTCCAGCATCTTCGTGTGGTCTTCCCTGAGCTGCCTGTAGGCTGCTGCTGTCTCGACCTTGAGATCGACGTTCAGCGTGTCGCCCTGCAGCCTCAGCGTCGCGGTGACGAGGCCGAGATCGATGGGGTTCATCTGGATCTTGAGCGTGTTGACGACCTTGCCGGTGCTGCTGAGCTCAGCAGCGTTCGACAGGGACGACGATGCCTGCATGGCATGCGCCCATTCCTTGTCGCCGGCGATCGCTGCCGTGACGGCCGCGGAATTCGTGTTCTGCGCAAGGCCGATATAGCGGCGGGAATCGAGGATCGTGACCGTCTCGACATTCGCCTTTCCGCCAACGTCGGCCGCATCCTTCTCGATGCCGAGATGCATGTCCATGGACGTGCCACGGCTGTCGGCGCGCGTCAGCCGGAAGGTCTGGCCTACCGTATCACCGGCATCGGTAGCGCCGGGCATGTCCACGTCGGACGCGGCGTCGCTGGCCGAGGTCAAGGCGCTGGCGACATCGGCGACGGCGTCACCCTTGGTTTTCTGCTTGCCGGAAGACTTGTCCTTGGCGTCAGTGGGCGCAGAATCCTGCGCCTTCTGTGCGAACAGTGCGGCAGCGGCGGCCGATGCACCATCGACCGGCGTGTTTCCGAGCATGCTCAGGACATCCGAGACAGCATTGTCGTCGGCTGATCCGGGCTTGGCCTCGGTCTTGACCGGCTTGCCTGTCTTGTCGTCCTTGGATGTCGGCGCGGCGATCTTGTCGGCCACGTCTTCGGCAGTGCCATCGACTGCAGCATCATCGATCTGCTTGCGCAGCGACTTGATATCGATCCGGCCCGTCTTCTGAGCGTCCTTGCCGGCATTGGCCGCCGTCGCATCGGCTTCCGCCTGCGCCAGTGCGGCTGAATTGCCAAGATCGATTACAGCTTTCGGGTTCTGCCGATGCGGCGCCGGGCCTACGGCGCCGTTGCCGCCATCTGCAGTACCAGAGGGCTGTTGGCCATCGGCATTGGCGCCCTGGTTGCGATCGGAACCGGCATTGGCCTTGTTCAGAACGTCCGAGAAGCCACCGCCTTCGGTATCCGAGCCCTTGCCGGCCGGCCGGCTGGCTTTCGCGCCTGCGGCAGCATCTGCGGCACCGGCCGGAACGCTGATATCCATCATATCAATTGCTTTCCTTGTTCAAAAGACCGTCGATCTCATCCAACTGAGAGCGGCTCGAGGTCACAAATGAGCTGAATGCAGGGTCGGCGTTCTGTAGATCCGCTGATTGCGATCCGGCCGACGGCATGGCGTCGGGCACCGCCCCCTCTCCGGCCGATCCTCCCTCGGCCGCCTGTTCAGAACTGGCTTCTTGACCATCTGGTGTATTAGCAGAGCCTTGCGTCAGGCTTGCAGCGTCCGGTTGCCGAAGCACCTGCTCGGCCACCGACCGCGCAGCGGCCCGCAAGATCTGGTCGCGCGGCGAAAGCGCCTTGTCAGCGATCGTCGAAATATCGCGGGCGGCCGTATCGATCTTGTCGGTCGGGATCGCGGCCATGCCGCCGTAGAAATCAGCCAATGCGCCAAAGGCGTTGTTGTTGTCGCCCGACAGGGCCTGGGCGCGGCCGGCGGCCATGCGGGCGAGTTCGCCCTTGCCCGCTATCGCTGCGGCACGCGCGATCCGCAGGTAGATTTCCCGTTGGCGCGCCTCATCCATGAAGGACAGGATGCCGATGACGTCATCCGGCTTCACATCATGATCGTGATCGACCAGCAGCTTGACGAAGAGATCGGCGAACTGGCTGGCATAGGGCGAATGCAGGAAGCGGCGGATGTAGCGCTGCGAATATTGCAGCCCCTGGTCCACCAGCCCCTTATCGACGCAGATCGCGACCGAGCGGCGCAAGGCCGCCTCCTCGATGATCGTGCCGGGCGCATTGAGACGCGCGAGATCGTAGAGCTTGAGCGCCTCTTCCGGGCTCTTGGCGATCGTGACGTTGCCGCCGACCAGCGCCAGATAGGGACCGATCTTCTTGTCCTTATATTCCTCGGCGGTATCCACCAGCGTCTTGGCGACGAGAAGACCCTTGCCGCTCAGATATTTGCGCAGGATGTCGGTCACGCGGTTGTCGAAGTAGCCGTTGACGTCGCGCGCCACCAGATATTCCAGCGTCTGCGGATTGCCGCCGCTCATGGCGTAGATCAATGCGGCATCGACGTTGCGATCGTCATCGAAGACGGCCGGATCGACGGCGCGCAGGCGCTTGTCGATGGTGCCGAGCATGAAGCGCTGCATCTCGCTGGCGGAATGGTCGCCGAGCACGACGGAATCCTGCACGAACTGCAGGGAGCGCAGCATCTTGTAAGGTACGGTGTCGCCGCTATCGTCCTGCGGCACAACAGGCAGCGCCTCGGCCGTCGATGTTGCAGCACCATGCGCGGCAGCAGGGGCTTCCGCTTCGGCAGGTGCAGGCGTCTCGCCATGCCCTGCCGGCGCCTCGGCGTGTCCAGCTGGCGCCTCGGCGTGGGCGGCGAGCGGCGCGGCTTCTTCCGCGCGCACAACGCCGCTTGCCGTCAGCGCAAGGCTGAAAGCGAGGGGCAGGAGATGCCTGTGCTGCCGGCGCTTCATCGATTATCCCTGATCGGCCTGGAGAAGAATTTCGATACGACGGTTGGACGCGTTGAATGGATCTGCGGCGTCCTTCAGCTTGCGGTCGGCGAAGCCGGAGACCTGGGAGACGCGCTTCTCATCGAGCCCGCCGCGCACCATCATGTAATAGGCGGCCTGGGCGCGATCCATCGAAAGACGCCAGTTCTCGTTCTCGCCCTTGTACTGACGGCCGTCAGTATGCCCGCGGATGGCCACGACGCCGTTCTTCGCCTTCAGCACCTCACCGATCTTCTGCATTGCAAGGACCATCTCCCTGCGCGGCACGGCGGAGCCCACGTTGAACATGGAATCGTCGCTCTGGTCGGAGATGCTGACCAGGAGGCCACCTTCGGCCGGGGTTACCGTCAGACCTTCGGCCAGCTTGCCGGCGATGCCGCCGATCTGCTGGGCGATCTGCTGCTGAAGATCCTTGGCTTCCTGCTGCTGCTCGACGGCCTTTTGCTCAGCGGTCTGCGTGTCAGGCGCGATACCATCCTTGTCGGCGGTCTTGTCATTCGTCTTGTCGGTGGTCTTGTCCGCCGTTTCAGGGTTCGCGGCGTCAGCGGCCTTGGCTGCGGCCTGCTCAGCCTTTGCGTCTTCGGCCTTCGCGAGTTCGATCGCCTCCTTGGCCGGATCGTCCGGCTGCGTCTTGTCGGCGCGAGTCACCTCTATCTGCTTCGTCCAGAAGTCGGGATCGAAAGGATCGCGATAGGCTTCACCGCCATCGGCGCCGGTCGCGGGGCCGGAATCGGCCGCACCGCCCTCGCCCTTGGCGCTGACGTTGGCCTGCTGGCCCACTTCCTGGGCGATTTCGGCGAGAACCGAATAGGGGTTCTCGAAGAAGTCAGCTTCGGAATAGTTCTTCTGGTCGCCTGATGTCGAGGTCTGGTCCTCGCCGCTGGCGGCGGCGGCACCCTGGTTCGGCTGGTCCTCTTTTTCCTTCGACCTGTCGGCCTTTTCCTGCCCGTCGGCCTGGTCGACCGGCTTCTTCAAGCCCTTCTCGGTCGGCTTTTCGTCCGAGAGCTTGATCGGGTTGAAATAGGTGGCGACGGAGGCCTTGGTCTCTTCGTTGGCGGCATTGACCAGCCACATGACGAGGAAGAACGCCATCAGCGCGGTCATGAAGTCGGCATAGGCGATTTTCCAGGCGCCACCATGGGCACCATCGTGATCGCCACCACCATGTCGCTTGATGATGATGACCTCGTTCTTGCCGTGGTGATGATTTTCGCTGTCGCTCATTCCAGAACTTTCTTGACGCTCGCCGCCCAGGCAGACATGCGGGTTACGAGTACCGAGTCATCAAACTCGGCGATCAGGTCGATGTCGTCGTTTTCATGATGGCGCAGCAGGTCCGCCTTCTCGCCGAGTTCGTTCTTCAATATATTGAAGAGCGTTTCCGGGCCCTTGACCGTGATCGTGCCGGTCTCGCCTTCCAGAACGGCATCGCGGAGCTGCGCGGCCAGTTCGACGGCAGCCTTTTCGGCGAGCGCTTCGGTCAGGACGGGAGCCAACGTGCGTGCGACCGTGGCGCTCACAAGATCGGCGACCTCGGTGGAGATTGCCTTGATCCGCGAGGAAACAAGCTCGGCGATCTCGGTCTCGTACTTGTTGCGAAGCTCTTCGATCTCGCGCTGGTGAACGAGCGCAACGGTCTGCGCTTCAGCCTCGAATTTCTCGGTCAGCTCGGCGGTCGCCTTGGCCTCGCCCATGGCGTTGGCATCACGGCGCTCCGCCTCGATATCGACCACCGGCTCGGGGGCGATGTCGTCGAAACCACCGAAACCGCCCAAATCGTCGGAAAACGGTGTTTCGACCACGGATGGGGCGACGACGGCTGGTTCGCCAAAGTCTTTCAGACGAGACAGCAGCGCGCTCACTCAACCCACCTCGTATCAGCAGAAGCCTGCGCCATGCCGCGCCTCACATTGCACCAAACAAATATTTCGCGCGGTTTTTCACCACGCCCGTTGTCCCTGACCCTAGGAGGCCAAACTTGTGCGAAGATGAAGGGCGCCGCCGCGGGGCGGCGCGCAACCGTGGCCCGCAATCACTGCAGCAGCACGAGAACCTTGCTGGCGGCGGTATTGAGGATGGAAACCGCCTGCACGCCCATCTTCTGCTGGGTCTCCAGAGCCTTCTGGCGCACGGACGCCTCGTCCATGTCCGTATCGACAAGCGCACCGACATTCTTCTCGATGATATCGGCCATGTTGGCGGTGTAGTCGATGCGGTCGTTGATACGCGCGCTCATCGTGCCGAGGCCGGCCGCGGTCGTGGTCAGCGTCGAGAGAAGATTGTCGACAACAGCCATCATGTCATCGACCTGCTCGGTCGTGGTGTTGTTGTCGAGCTTGATCTCGTCGCCATCGGCGCCGGTGACCGATCCGGCACTGAGCAGATAGTAGTTGCGTGGGGCGGTCGAACCCGTGTCGTTCAAGGTGCTTGCGTCGACAGTCTTGGTCAGCAGGCCGCGATTGGCGTTGCTGGTGTCGATCATGACGGTCTGGTCAGCCGGGAAGGTGATGTTCTGCGGCTGATATTCGCCGGTCGGCGCCCGGGTGAAGCCGCCAATGACCGAGCGCGAGGTGGTCAGCGTCGCATCCTGGTTGAACAGCCAGTTTTCGCCGGCGATGCTCGTCGACTGAACCGTCGTCTGCATCTGCTGCTTGAGCTGCTCGATCGTCGTGTTGAGCTTTTCCTTGTCGACGCCGTCTTCCTTGGCGCTGACAAGCGTTGCGCGAATGCTGGTCAGCTGATCGATCAGGCTATCCATCGCGGTATAGGCGGTATCGACCTTCGAGGCACCAACGCCGAGCGCATCGTGGATGTTGGTCATGGAGCTGCCATCGGAGCGCAGAACGCTCGCAAAGGACCAGTAGGTCGCGTCATCCGCCGCCGTTTCCACGCGCATGCCCGATGATACCTGCTGCTGGGTGGTCGCTGCTTCCTTGTTGATGATCCGCAATGCGGCGAGAGCGTTTACCTGGGCGGAGCTGGTGATTCGATAGGTCATTTTTGGAGCTCTATGGTAGAGGAGAGGATAGACCGGACCGCCGGCAGCGACAGGCGTGGCTTCATGCCGCCAACCGGATTTTTCCGATCGGCTCGTCGCTAAACAAATCAATTCTTAAGAGAAGTTAACCAAGGCCTACAGCCAGCGCAAGTAGCCGACAAACGGTCTCGCAAGCCTCGCGCAACCTTGATTCTCTTTTCAAAAACAAAGAGAAAGCCGCGTCTTGCGAGACGGCTTTCAAGGCTTTCACGATTGTCTTCAGGGCGTTTGGAACGCCGGCTGACCAGCTTAGTTCTGGAACAGCGTAAGGACGTTCTGGGCGCTCGAATTGGCGATCGACAGCGACTGGATCGCCAGCTGCTGCTGGGTCTGGAGCGCCGTCAGCCTGCTCGATTCCTCTTCCATGTCGGCATCGACGAGACGGCCAACGCCTGAGTCGATCGAGTCGCTGAGATTGGAAACGAAGCTGTCCTGAAGGTCGATGCGGGTCGAGATCGAGCCCAGCTGCGATGCCGCCTTGGTAAGCGCGCTGAGGCCGGTCTCGACGTTGCCGAGCGTGGTGTTCAGATCTTCAACGCTGAGCTGCGAGATGTCCATGTTGTAGATGGAGCCGTAGGTACCGAACTCAGAGCCGATGACGCCGGTGGTGGTGTCGATCTCGCCGGTTGCCTGCATGCCGAAGAGGACGTTGCCATCGGGATTGTCATCGAGATTGTAGTCGGTTGTCTGAACCGAAACCTCGCCATTGGCGCCGCGAACGAAGGACGACACGACACTCTTCGTGCCGCTGCCGGCGACCCAGTTCTCGCCCGAGAAGGAGGCGGACTGCGCGACGCTCAACAGCTGCTGCTGGAGCTGGCCGATCTCATCCTGGATCTTCGTCTTGTCGACGCCGTTTTCGGTGGCGGCGACAACCTTGGCCTTGATCTCGCTGACGATGTTGATGGCATTGTCCATCGCCGCATAGGCGGTGTCGACCTTCGCCGCACCCAGACCGAGCGCGTCGGAAACGGCCGAGAGAGCCTTGTTGTCCGAGCGCATCGTTGTCGCGATCGACCAGTATGCGGCGTTGTCCTTGGCTTCGGCAACACGGTATCCGGAAGACACATTGCCCTGTGTCGTCTCGAGATTGGTGTTGATGCCGCGGAGTGTCTGAAGCGCGGCCATGGCCGCAACGTTGGTCAAAATGCTCGTCATGAAAAGAGCGCCCCTTGTTGGCAAACTTTTAAAAAGGGACATCCCGGTCTACCGCCGGGAACGGTTCATCAGCCTCATGCCTGCTAACCGCTTCTTAAGCTTGGTTAACATACCGTTTAATGATGGCCACAAGACATGAGTTTGGTTAACAAAAAGTTAACGGCAATAAAAAAGCCGCGCTCCGGAGAGCGCGGCTTTCGAAAACCACCCGCCGAAGCGGCGGCGTATTCCTTTGCTGGCGCCTGGCGCCGGCGATCTTAGCGGAACAGCGAGAGGATGTTCTGCGAAGAGGAGTTGGCGATCGACAGCGACTGAACAGCGAGCTGCTGCTGGGTCTGGAGTGCCGAAAGCTTGCTGGACTCTTCTTCCATGTCCGCATCGACCAGACGGCCAACGCCGGAGTCGATCGAGTCGGAGAGCTTCGAAACGAAGTCCGTCTGCAGGTCGATACCCTTCTGCAGCGAGCCGAGCTTGGAGCCGAGCGAGGTCATGCTCTTCAGAGCGCTTTCCGCGTCGGTGATCAGTTCATCGATCGCACCCTTGGTGTCGGTCGAGGTGATCGAGAACTCGGAGATCGAGTCGGTGATGAGCGTGCCGGAGCCCGGGCGATCCAGGATGCCGGTCTGGTCGTCGCTGAAGAGCAGATCGTCGGCCAGAGCGGAGTAGCCCGAGGTGCTGACGCTGACGCCGCCTGCAGTACGGATGAAGGAGGAGACGACCGACATGGTCTGGCCAACAGAGCTGGAAACCCAGTTTTCGCCGTTGAACGAAGCCGAAGCCGAGATGCTCTTCAGCTGCTGCTGAAGCTGCTTGATTTCGTCGTTGATCTTGCCCTTGTCGACGCCGTCTTCGGTCGCGGCAACGAGCTTGGCCTTGATTTCGGATACAACGTCGATCGAGCTCTGAACGGCGGTGTAGGCCGTGTCGACCTTGGCGGCGCCCATGCCCAGTGCGTCGGAAACGGCCGAAAGGGCGCCGTTGTCGGACTTCATGGTCGTTGCGATAGACCAGTAAGCAGCGTTGTCAGCTGCCTTGCCGACGCGGAGACCAGACGACACAGCGCTCTGGGTGTCCGAGAGGTTGTTGTTCACGCTACGCAGCGTCTGAAGAGCTGCCATTGCGGAATTGTTCGTGAGAATGCTGGTCATTTTAAAAAGCCCCTTTTTCGGCAATTTTTCATACGAAGGGACATTCCGGACTATTACCGGAAACGGCGGTCAGCGTCATGCCTGTTGACCGTGCATTTGCTGATCAACTCACCGTTTCGATGAGCCCATATGACGGCAACATGGTTAAGAAACACTAAACCCGGCGGGAAGAAATTTAAGAAATACCCGAGACTTAGCCGAAGCTAACGTACCGCAATAAAAAATGCGGCCGGGAAAGCCCGGCCGCACTGAATTTCAGATGTCTTGCGTTTTCCGCTATTAACGGAAGAGCGAGAGGATGTTCTGCGAAGAGGAGTTCGCGATCGACAGCGACTGGATCGCCAGCTGCTGCTGGGTCTGCAGTGCCGAAAGCTTGCTGGACTCTTCTTCCATGTCCGCATCGACCAGACGGCCAACGCCGGAGTCGATCGAATCGGAGAGCTTCGAAACGAAGTCGCTCTGCAGGTCGATACCCTTCTGCAGCGAACCGAGCTTGGAGCCGAGCGAGGTCATGCCCTTGAGAGCGGTTTCCGCGTCGGTGATCAGGCTGTCGATGTCGCCCTTGGTGTTGGAAGAGCTGATCGAGAATTCAGAGATCGACGCGCTGACCGTGCCGCTGCCGTCACGATCGAGAATGCCGGTGCCGCCAGCGAACAGCAGATCGTCTGCCGACGAGGTGTAGCCGGCCGTCGAGACGCTGACGCCGCCTGCGGTGCGGATGAAGGACGAAACGACCGACATGGTCTTGCCAGCGGCCGAGCTGGAAACCCAGTTTTCGCCGTTGAACGAAGCCGAAGCCGAGATGCTCGTCAGCTGCTGCTGGAGCTGCTTGATTTCGTCGTTGATCTTGCCCTTGTCGACGCCGTCTTCAGTCGCGGCAACGAGCTTGGCCTTGATTTCGGTTACGACGTCGATCGAGCTCTGAACGGCGGTGTAAGCCGTGTCGATCTTTGCCGCACCCATGCCCAGCGCGTCGGAAACGGCCGAAAGAGCGCCGTTGTCGGACTTCATGGTCGTTGCGATCGACCAGTAAGCAGCGTTGTCAGAAGCCTTGCCAACGCGCAGACCCGACGACACAGCGCTCTGGGTGTCAGAAAGGTTGTTGTTGACGTTACGCAGCGTCTGAAGAGCCGCCATTGCGGAGTTGTTGGTGTTAATGCTTGTCATGGATCCGTCCCCGAAATTCGATACCAATGGAGGACATTACCGGACTTATGTACCGGCAATGACGGTTCGGCTTCATGCCACTTGGTCATTCTGCATTGGGACCAAACCCGTCATGTCGAGGATGACTTTCGCAGCAAAACCTTGCGGACTAATTAATGGCACTCCGCCATTTTCCGAACGAATACAAATGGTTAACTAGTCGTTAAAGCAGAACTTAAACAGCTTAACGGCATTTTCGGGGTTACTCGTCCCCCTGTCGCTTCCTGCCTCAGGCAAGGTTCACGTGTCATTCTGGGCCATAATGGCCTCATTGGGTCCGCGGCAAACCGGCCGGCGGCACCTGGTGTTTGCCGCGTAAAGAACTGAACGAGGTTTGAACGTGAATCGTGTGGTTTCGTTTTCCGCAGCATCAAAAGACTATCAGAGCGGGCGCTATACCAAGTCGCTGGAAACGCTGAATGCGTTGCTCGAAACACAGCAGGATGCGAAGACCTACGCCCTTTTGGCCCGCACTCTGTTGCAGCTGGGAATGAAAGCCGATGCGGCAATGGCCTTCGCGGTGGCCGGCGAGAAGGCTGGACAAAGCGGATCGGAATTTTCCCGCAAGGCAGCACTGCTCTATTTCGAGGTCGGCAATCACGACGAGGCAATCAGACTTGGCCTGCGGCATATGCTGAACCAGAGCCTCGATGCGGAGCTCGCCTATGCGCTGGCCTCGATCTACAAGAAGCGCGGCCAGGAAGAGTTGCTCAGCCCCTTCGTCAAGGTGCTCGCGGAAAGCAGCAACAGTGACCACACGCTGCTTGCCATCCGGTTGCTCAAGAACGACCCGAGCGACGAAACGCAGGCGCTGCTGATCCGCAACCTGTTCAAGCGCTTCCCGAAGCTGGTGCCGTTGCGTTTCCTCTATCTGATGTTCGCCAGACATGTCAGCGATCTGACGAGTATCAAGCTGCACAAGCAGATCATCGACGAGTTGATCGCCAATGGCCAGACCGCGTTCCTGCACCATGAGAGCGAATTCTATAATCTTCAGTGGTGTGGCGACGAAGCGCTCAATCGCATGACGTCGAGCATGAACAACGCCGTGACGGCCGAGCAGACCACCGCACGACGCACACGACCGCATCAGTGGGCGGACAAGATCCGCGTCGGCTACCTCTCCAACGACCTCTTCGAGCAGCACGCGACCATGAAGCTGATGGGCCGTGTTCTGGAGCTGCACGACAGGGACCGATTCGACATCACGCTCTATTGCCATTCGCGCGCCTCGAACCTGGAGCACAATACGTTCGACCGAAGCCTTTGGGGCCGGGTTGTCGAGGTGGGCGATCTATCCGACGCGGCGATGGCCGAACGGATGCGGGCCGACGGGATCGATATTCTGGTCGATCTAAAGGGCCCGACATTCGAGACGCGCTATCACGTTTTGAACAAGGGGCCCGCCCCGATCCAGATTTCCTGGCTCGGCTTTCCGGGCAGCGCCACGAACACGGATGTCGACTATATCATCGGCGACCGGTTCGTTCTGCCGGAGTCCTCGCGCCCGCATTATCATGAGAAATTCATCCGGCTGCCGGACACCTACCAGCCGAACGACCCCTTCCACCGGCCGACACCCGGCTTCGTGGACCGCGGCGAATTCGGCCTGCCCGACGACAAGTTCGTCTTCGCCTCGTTCAATGCCAGCCGCAAGATCACGCCGGAAACGGTTGACGTCTGGTGCAACGTGCTTCGCCGGGCGCCGAACAGCGTGCTTTGGATGATGGCGGTCTCGAAGCAGACGGAAGCCAATCTTCGCGAATATTTCAAAAGCCGCGGAATTCCAGCCAAGCGTCTCGTCTTCTGCGGCCACGCGGATTATCGCAGCCATATCGACAGGCAGCAGGCGGCCGATCTCGCGCTCGACACCTGGCCGTACAACGGCCACACCACGACGTCGGAGCAGCTCTGGGGCGGCTTGCCCGTTCTGACGTTGAAGGGCACCAACTTCGCCTCGCGCGTGACCGAGAGCCTGCTGAACGCGATCGGGCTGCCCGAACTGGTGGCCGATGATGCACAGGGCTATGAGGACATGGCTGTCGCGCTCTACGAGAACCCCGAGCGGATCGCCGAATTCAAGCAGACGATCGACGACAACAGGATGATCAAACCGCTGTTCGACGCGGAACGTTTCTGCCGGCACCTCGAGACAGCCTACGAGATGGCAGTCGAGCGCGCCAAGCAGGGGCTGGAGCCAGACCACCTGGACGTACCCGCCCTGCCCGCCAGAACCACACCGTTCTGACACAGCTTGCGACGGGTTCGCGATCTTTTAAAACATCAAAACAAAAGGCCGGCGATCTGATCGCCGGCCTTTTGTTTTGAAAGCTTGGACGGTGTCGTCCGCGTGCAGTGCCTCAGTTGAAGGATCGGACCAGGCTGCCGACGAGCAGGTTCCAGCCGTCGATCAGGACGAAGAAGAGTATCTTGAACGGCAGGGAGATCGATGTCGGCGGCAGCATCATCATACCCATGGCCATGGTGATGGTGGCGACGATCAGGTCGATGACGAGGAAGGGAAGGACGACGAGGAAACCGATTTCGAAGCCGCGCCGAATTTCCGAAATCATGAAGGCGGGAACGAGCACGCGGTAGTCGATCGTGGCGCCGGTATCGACCGTCTGGCCGCGCTCACGGGCGAGATCGACGAAGAGCGCCAGATCCTTGTCGCGGGTGTTGCGCGTCATGAAGGTGCGGAAGGGCTCGGCGATCCGCTCCACCGCCTGTTGCTCATTGATCTGGTTCGACAGGAGCGGCTGAACGCCATCTCGCCATGCCTGATCGAAGGTCGGCTGCATGACGTAGAAGGTCATGAACAGCGACAGCGACAAGAGGATCATGTTCGAGGGGGTGGAGGCGAGGCCGAGGCCGGTGCGCAGGATGGAGAAAGCAATGACGAAGCGCGGAAAGCTCGTCACCATGATCAGGATGCCGGGCGCGACCGACAGAACCGTCAAAAGACCGAAAGTGCGGATGATCCATGCCGCAACCGAACCGTCCACCGGCAGGTTGAGCAGGTTCGACGGGAGCTGCTGCGCATGCGCCAGCTCCGGGACCGCCATCATGGCAGCCAAGATCACTAGGAATCGAATCATTCGATGACGAAGGTCCTGAACATGACTTTCGATACGCGTCCCTGCGCCCGAAGGTCAACACGCTCCTGGATGTCATCCCTAAGATATTCGAAGCCGCGCGGGCCCTCGATCTGCTGCAGCGAAACAGTCCGGATATAGGCCATGATATCCTGGTGGATATCTTCGGCGAGCTTCACATCCGGCGGGCCGGAGAACAGCAGCGCCACTTCGAGACGCACCCAGTTCTCGGAGGGATAGGCGAGGTTCGAGGTGATCGGCTCGAGCTGGACAACGTTGTTGGCTTCCGTCGAGATCTTCTGGAGCCCGGTCTCGCCAGCCTTTGCCTGTTCGGCCGCCGCAGCGGGCTGTTCGGCCTCCTGCGCGGATTTCACGCTGGGCGCGATCATGCCGCCGACGACCCAGCCACCGCCGCCGCCAAGGAGTGTCAGGACGGCGAGGCCGATGATCGTCATCATCATCGCCGACTTCTTCTTCGGCTGGCCCTCGGTGCCTTCTGCGTCTGCCATTGTGCCGGACCTTAGAGTGGCGAGAGGATATCGACGGCCTGCTGGCCGCGCGGGGGCTGCTGCACTTCCATCAGACGGCCGCGGCCACCATAGGAAATGCGCGCTTCGGCGATCCTGTCGTAGGAGATTTCGTTGTCGGCGGTCACGTCCTGCGGACGCACGATACCGGCGACGTTCAAGATGCGCAGTTCCTGGTTCAGGCGCACTTCCTGCGAGCCGCTGACGACAAGGTTGCCGTTTTCGAGGATGCCGGTGACGACGGCCGCGACCATCAGGTTCAGCTTGTCGGTGCGCTCGATCTTGCCCTTGCCATCCGTGCTCGTGTCGGAGCCATAGGTGACGTCGGTTTTCGACGACGGGTTCCAGCCGAGGATGTTGGCCTGCGCGTCCCAATTCAGCCCGCTGCTGTTCTCGCGACTGCGCTTGCTGTTGTTTTCGAACGAGCCCTTGTCGTTGATCGAGATGTTGACCGTCAGGATGTCGCCGACGTTGAGTGCGCGAGCATCCTTGAACAGAGCGGCCTTGGAATCACTCCAGAGCGAATAGCCCTGGGCGACCTGGCGCGGCTGCTTCGGATACATCGACATCTGCTGCGTCTGGCCATAGGCAAGACCGCTGCCGATCGGGCTCATGGCGGGCGCACGGCCGATCTCGTTGATCGCCTGCGGGGATTGGCAGCCGGCCAGAATGGCTACAGCGGCAATCGCGACCGGGAAACGCTTGTTCATGAGGGGTCCTTCGACGTATTGGGATCGGACGCGCTGGCGATGATATTGGCGATAACCGCAGCTTTCTGCGGATCCATCTCGTTCAGGATCAGGCTCGACTGCGTGGCGTTCAGCCGCATGATCACGGCGGCCGCCACTTCGACCTTCACTTCCTGAAGCTGCAGCGCCGCGGCGTCCGGCTTCATCTTCTTGTAGATATCGGTCAGCCCGGCCTCGGCCTGCTTCAGGAAGTCGTTACGACGCTTCAGCCAGTCCTGATACTCGTCGCGGCGCTTCGTCATTTCGGCCATGCGGCTATCGACGTCTGCCCGGAGCTTGTCGAGTTCCTGCTTCTGTAAAAGATATCGCTGTTCGCGGGCGGGTTCGGCGATGTTGCTGCAGAACTGCTTGATTTCTTCCTCGGAGGTAAGCTCGCCACCTGCCGAGGTGCGCGCTTCCTGCGCGAAGGCGCCGGGAATGGTCAGCATGACGACGGCAGCCGTAGGCAGGACCAGGCGTTTCGCCAGCTCCGAAACCGTCATGTTCGCGAAAGAGATCTTCGTCATTGCAGGACAAGCTCCGCTTGCAGCGCACCGGCTGATTTGATGCCCTGCAGAATGGCGATGATGCCATCCGGCTTGACGCCGATGTTGTTAAGGCCGGCCACGAGGGTCTTCAGGTCAGGCCCGTCGATGAGAGCGACATTGCCGCCCGTTTGCTGAGCCGTGATATCCGTCTGCGGCTGGACGGCGGTGACGCCGCGCGAGAAGGGCTCGGGCTGAATGACCTGAGGCGTTTCGCTGACCTGAACTGTGAGCGTGCCATAGCTGACGGCGACCGGTGAGACGCGGACATCCGCGCCGATGACGATCGTGCCCGTCCGCTCGTTGATGACGACCTTGGCGGGCGTATCGGTCTCGACAGCCAGATTTTCGATATCCGCCATCAGACGCGTAAGATCCGCTTCCCTTGGCTTCTGGACGATCACTTCCTGCGCGTCCTTCGCCTCGGCGACGGGGCCGCCAAAGCGGCCGCGCGCGTAGCCGTTGACCACGTCGGCGATGCGAACAGCGGTGGAGAAATCCGGATTGCGCAGCTGCAGGACGAGGTTGATCGAATCCTTGAAGCGCGACGGAAGCTCTCGCTCGATGATGGCGCCGCTCGGCACGCGACCGGAAGTCGTGACGCCTTCGGTCACGGTCGCGGCCTGGCCCTGCGCGGTGAAGCCGGAGACGACAACCGAGCCCTGGGCGACGGCGTAGATCTGGCCATCGGCGCCCGACAAAGAGGTCATGATCAGCGTTCCGCCGCGCAGCGATGTGGCGTCACCCAGCGAGCTGACGTTGACGTCGAGCCGGCTGCCGGGGCTTGCAAAGGGCGGCAGGTTGGCGGTGACCATGACGGCCGCGGTGTTCTTGGCGTTCGACTGGCCACCCTGCGTGGAGATGCCGAGGTTCTGCAGCATCGCGCGCATCGACTGTTCGGTGAAGGGCGATGAACGGAAGCCGTCGCCGGTCCCCTGGAGACCGACGATAAGGCCGTAGCCGATCAGCTGGTTGTCACGGCCTGATTGCAGCGACGCAATATCCTTGATGCGCGAGCTCATCGCCGATGCCGGCGTGACAGCCAGGACGTTCGGCGCAAGCATTGCAAGTGCGATGAAAAGACGAAATAGGATCTTCATTTTGCAGCCACGTGTATGGTGCCGTTCGCGAGCACGGTGCCGCTAACGATCACGCCGGAGTCCATGTTGCGCACACGGATCATCTGGCCGGTCATGCCATCTTCAAGCGGAGAGCCGGCGGCCGAGATTGCCATGGCGCCGACCGTGAAGATCAGCCTGGTCGAGGAGCCGCGCGTGACCGTATAGGGCTCGCGCAGGGCCGAGATCGAAATCGACTGGCCGGGAAGCAACGTTCGCTTGGAAATCATGCCATCCACCTGGCCGATGGACTTGGCGTAATCGCCCTGCAGATTGGGGTTGGTGACTTCGACTTCCTGCAGCTGGGCACTGGAGATCGTTTCGCCGGGATAGATGATGGTGGTCGGAATGACCGCGTAACCCATGTCGGCGGCGGCAAAAGCCATCGGCGCCGCAAGGGTCATGGCCGCAACCAGTGCGGCTTTCGCCCATCCACGAAGATGTTCTACCCGGCAAAACGTCATGTTTCGGCCCTTCCCTGTTACTTCAGGTTCTTGCTGACGATGGAGGCCATTTCGTCGGCGGTGGTGATGACTTTGGAGTTCATTTCGTAAGCGCGCTGTGCCGAGATCAGCTCGGTGATTTCCTTCACCGGGTCGACGTTGGACGATTCCAGGTAGCTCTGCTTCAGATAGCCGTAGCCCGGATCGTCGGGTGTGCCGACGACGGGCTGGCCGGAAGCCGGCGTTTCCTGGAAGAGGTTGTCGCCGAGCGGCTTCAGACCGGCTTCGTTGACAAAGTCGGCGATCTGCAGCTGTCCGAGAGTCGTGGGCACTGTCTGGCCCGGCAGCATTGCCGTCACTTCGCCGGAGCGGCTGATGGTAAGCTGCGTCGAACCTACGGGAATGGTGATGTTCGGCGCGACCGTGTAGCCGTCGACGGTGACGATCTGGCCGGTCTCGTTCTTGTTGAACGCGCCGGCACGGGTGTAGAGCGTCGTGCCGTCTGGCGCCTGGATCTGGAAGAAGCCACGGCCGATCAGGGCGACGTCGAGGTCGTTGCCGGTCTGGGCAAGTTCGCCCTGGATGTGCAGGTTGCGGACAGCGGACGTCTGGACACCGAGACCGATATTCGCGCCCTCGGGCACGATCGCCTGGTTGGCGCGGTTCGAAACGCCCTGCGCGCGTTCGGTCTGGTAGAGCAGATCCGTAAACTCGGCGCGGGCGCGCTTGAAGCCTGTGGTGTTGATGTTCGCGATGTTGTTCGCGATGACCTCAAGATTGGTCTGCTGGGCATCCATGCCCGTTGCTGCAATGGCAAGCGCTCTCATGGCTCAATCCTTAAAATCAACTACATCTGCATCTTGGTTACTTCGAGGAAGGCCGAAACGACCTTGTCTCGAATGGCAATCGCGGTCTGAAGGGTCTGCTGCGCCTGCATCACGGCATCGACGACTTCACGCGTCGTCGCGGTGCCCTTGATGCCTTCGAAGGACATGTTTTCAGCGCCCTTGATCGAATTGACAGCGTTGGTGGCCGCATTACCGAGGACAGATGCGAAGCTGGCGTCGTTGGTGGCGCTTTGGGCGGACGACGAGGCCTGGGATTTGCCGAGATCGACGCCGCTCAGATCACGCGTTACCGACAGGGAGCTGAGGCTGTTTATGCTGTTAATCATTATTGGCTCTTCAGAAGGTCGATTGTCGATGAAACGAGATCGCGGGTTTGCTTGATGACCTGCAGGTTGGCGTCGTAGGAGCGGTTGGCCTCGCGCATGTCGGCCATCTCGACCAGCATGTTGACGTTCGGAAGCTTGACCACGCCCTTGGCGTCCGCAGCAGGATTGTTGGGATCGAATTCGGTGCTGAACTTTGATTCATCGACGCCCAGCTTCTTGACGTTGACCGTCGTTACGCCCGTTGCGCGATCCATGGCTTCGCCGAAGGTTATGGTCTTGCGGCGGTAAGGATCAGCGCCTGGGGTATCCCCCGTGGAGCGAGAGTTTGCGATGTTTTCCGAGACGATGCGAAGACGCGTCGACTGCGCCTCAAGGCCGGAGGCTGCGATTTTGGAAGCGGCTGACAAAGGATCCATGTTTTTAGCTCTTCACCGTCATAAGCATCAATCGGTTGAATGACCCCACGAGCGAGGTGTTCAGCTCATATTGGCGCTTGATTTCGCCAGCCTTGGAGAGCTCCTCGGCGAGACCGACCGTGTTGCCCGATTCCTGCACGCCCATTTCCTCGTCAAGCGCAGCATCCTTAACGTCGATGTCGTTCTTGGTGCTGAGATCGTTGCCGCTCAGATGTGCGGCGTTGGTCCGCGCCATCGCCACGTCCGAATTGTCGAGAACAGCCTGAAAAGGCGTGATGTCCTTGGCGCGATACTTTGGCGTGTTGGCGTTCGCGATGTTGCCGGCAACGACTTCCTGACGAATCGACAGCCATTCCGCCTGCCGCGAGGCCAAGTCGAACAGTTGAATCGGTTGCATGGAACTCTCCTTTTTACTGCCCCGAACCTAGGTCGGTAATCTTGCGTCAGACTTACGGAGAATGCGTTCTTGCTTCATAAGGGCGAGCTGGGATCGGCAGAGACGAAAAAGGCTCCCCCGCTGGGCGGAGGAGCCTTGAAAAGCCGATGCTGGCCCGACGTCCACGACGTCAGTAAACTTCACCCCTGGACGTGATGATCACCCATTTTCCGTCGCGCTGCTCGAGCGTCGCAAGACGGCTCTCATCCGGCAGGATCGAGCCGACGCGAACGACATACATGCCCGATGTATCCTCGATCAGCGCACGGCCGTTGGCGACATGCAGCAGGCGGAAGGCCGACTTGCCGGGGAACGGCTGATCTTCGGCGGGGGCGCCCTTGTTGTCTTCCTTGCCGATGGAGGAGACCGTTGCCGTCGTCAGCGGGTCGACCGGGACCTCGGGCTTTACTTCCGGCGGGTTCCTGTTGGCCATCGCCAGCGGTGAAACGCTGAAGACATTGCGCGCCGGCCAGTTCGGCAGGTCGCGCGTGCGGTCGCCTTCGGCGACATTGAGACCGAACTTGTTCTCGTTGAAGAACACGTACCACGGAAAGATCGCGGATGCGCCGGCGAGCAGCAGACCCGCGACCGTGAGAACGCGATCGTTGAACGTCGACCTGCGACGGCCCTGCGGCTTCAGCGGCGGAATCTTTTCGTCATCGTCGAAATCGGTCACATCTAGTCTTTCTATCTTCAAGCGTCGGCTATCTTCTAATTCGGCTATCTGCGTACCGGCTGGTTGCCGATGCCGGCGGCCGCCTTCAGGGCTCCGGCCAGGTCGGCGAAGGAATCCGGGGATGGCTGATCGCCGGGGGATTGCTTCAATACGTCGTAAATGACGGGCACCTGCTTGACCGCCATGTCGAGATCCGGATCGGCGCCCTGCCGGTAGCCGCCGATCAGGCGAAGATCGCGGGTTTCCTCGTAGCGGTGAACGAGGGCCTTGAGGCGCGAGACGAGCTTCTCCTGATCCGGCGTCCAGGCCTTGCGGGCCAGACGCGAGATCGATGCGAGCGGATCGATCGGCGGATAGCGGCCCTCGTCGGCCAGGCTGCGTTGGAGAACGAGGTGGCCGTCGAGAATGCCGCGGGTGGAGTCGGCGATCGGATCGTTGTGATTGTCGCCATCGACGAGGATCGAAATGATGGCGGTGATGGTGCCGGTGCCTTCCGGGCCGGGGCCGGCGCGCTCGAGCAAGCGCGGCAGTTCGGTGAAGACGGAGGCCGGATAGCCGCGCGCGATCGGCGGCTCGCCGGAAGCGGTCGCGACTTCGCGGATCGCGTGGGCGAAGCGCGTGACGCTATCGACGATCAGCAGCACGTTGTCGCCCTGGTCGCGGAAATGCTCGGCGATGGTGATCGCCGTCAGCGGCGCCATCTTGCGCAGCATCGGGCTTTCGTCGCTGGTCGCAACCACGACGACCGATTTCTGCATGTCGGCGCCGAGCGTATCCTCGATGAATTCGCGCACTTCGCGGCCACGTTCGCCAACGAGCGCAATCACGACCTTGTCGAAGGCGTCGGCGCGGGCAAGCATGGAGAGCAGGGTCGACTTGCCGACGCCCGAGCCGGCGAAAATGCCAAGACGCTGGCCGAGACACAGCGGAGAGAAGATGTCGATCGCGCGCACGCCGGTCTTGAAGCCCTTCTCGACACGCTGGCGTGTCATCGAGGGCGGCGCCGTGTTGGAGATAGAGCGGCGCTTCAGTCCCTCGACAACGGGGCCCTTGCCGTCGATCGGCTCGCAGAGCGAGCTGATGGTCCGGCCGCACCAGCTGTCAGACGGCGCGATGCGGAAGGCGCCCTTGCGGATGACGGTATCGTGAACACCGATCGGCTCGCCTGGCTCGATGGGGCAGACATAGGCAAGATCCGGCTCGACGCGCACGACTTCACCGAGATGCACGCCCGTCGCCGACTTGTGGGCGACGAACTCTCCCAGACGCAGATGACGCGACAGGCCCGTGACCGTGTAGTGACCGGTCGCGATGGTCTGCACATGGCCGCCGGGGGCGATCATGAAATCGGGATTGGCGTAGCGTGCGGAGAGCGCTTCGAGATGGATCAGCTTCTTGGAAAGCGCCGCCTCGGTCAGCTGTTCATTGCCCATGGATCAAACCTTCCGCTTAGCGGCTACCGCCCAGCGTCTTGATGGCTTCGCCGAAGGAGGATTCGCTGTCCTTGGTGAGCGAGGTCATGCTTTCGAAAGCACGGTTGACCTCAATCAGCTGAGTGATTTCGCGCATCGCGTTGACGTTCGAATTTTCGAGATAGCCCTGCTGGACGCCGACATTGAAGCGGTCGACAACGGCGGTCGGCGTCTGGGTGGTCATGATGCCGCTGTTCTCATAGCGGAGATAACCCTTGGAGATATCCGCCTCGAAGAGGCCCAGCGCGGCGACCTGCCGGTTGTTCTGGTAGATCATGCCGTCGGCGCCGACCTTCGGCTCGCCAGCGGTTCTGTCGAGCATGATCGGCCCGCCGCCGGTGTCGAGCACCGGATATCCGCGCACAGAGACCAGCTCACCGTTATCGGTCAGCGTGAAGCGGCCATCCTTGGTCAGAACCCGGCCGGCTGGCGTGTCGAGCGAGAACCAGGCATCGCCCTTGATCGCGAAATCGAGCATGTTGCCGGTGTGGTTCATTTCACCATTGTCGGCGGACAGGTAGTCGTTGCCTTGCGAAACATAGGCGATCTTCGCGTTGAGCTTGTTGTCGGTATCGCCAATCAGCTGGTTGAACTTGACCTCGGTGCCGCGGAAGCCGGTCGTGTTCACGTTCGCCAGGTTGTCCGCGATCGTGTCGAGGCGACGCATAAGTGCCATCTGCGACGACAGCGAAACATAAAGACCGGATTGCATCTGGGTAGGCTCCTGGCATTGGCGATGAACGTTACGAAACCAGGGCGTTTGCAGTGTGTTCGACCCCGATCCCGCTGAGGCGGCATCTCAGACATGGGCATGGTGGCCCATTCGTCACCAATAGATTGTCAGCAAATCCTTGCGCGAAGCTGGCATCTGGAATGCTTGGCAAAAAGCTTGCCGGAAAGCTTAATCGTCAAGGCAAGGATCAGCCTCACGCAAGCCAGCGCTCCTATCCCTTCGGTTGAAAATAACGATCAGGTTTGGACTGGCGATGAATATCATTATCGGATTTGTGATTGTCTGCGGCTGTATCGTCGGCAGCTTCATGGCCATGGGCGGTCACATCGACGCGCTCTGGCAGCCCTTCGAGCTCGTCATCATCGGCGGCGCCGGCATCGGCAGCTTCATCATGGCCAACCCGATGAAGGTCGTGAAAGACTCGGGCAAGGCGCTTGGGGAAGCATTCAAGCATTCGGTTCCGAAGGAGCGCAACTACCTCGACACGCTCGGCGTTCTCTATTCGCTGATGCGCGACCTGCGCACGAAGTCGCGCAACGAGATCGAAGCTCACATCGACAATCCGGCCGAATCGTCGATCTTCCAGTCCGCGCCGACCATCCTGAAGAACAAGGAAATCACGGCGTTCATCTGTGACTACGTTCGCCTCATCATCATCGGCAACGCACGCAGCCACGAGATCGAAGCGCTGATGGACGAAGAGATCAACACGATCCTTCACGACAAGATGAAGCCTTACCACGCCATCCAGACGATGGGCGACGCCTTCCCGGCAATCGGTATCGTCGCGGCCGTTCTCGGCGTCATCAAGGCCATGGCGCACATCAACGATTCGCCTGAAGTTCTCGGTCACCTGATCGGCTCGGCGCTCGTCGGTACCTTCCTCGGCATTCTGCTTTCCTACTGCGTATGCTCGCCGATCACCTCGCAGATCAAGATCGTGCGCTCCAAGCAGCACCGCCTCTACGTCATCGTCAAGCAGACGCTGCTTGCCTACATGAACGGCTCGGTTCCGCAGGTTGCTCTCGAATACGGCCGCAAGACGATCTCGGCCTACGAGCGTCCTTCGATCGACGCCGTCGAGCAGGAAATGATGAACCCCGGTGGCGAGAACAAGGCGGCCTAAACGGACATGAACGCTCAACTCCAGAAACCATTGATGGACGACGCGCTGCTCGCGAAGCTGACAGGCCGGCTGGGCGACAAGGCGACGGTGGAAAAGCTCTGCGCCGCCTTCGGCGACGTCTACCGGGTGTTTCTCCCCGATGTCATCAAGAGCGAGACCGACCTCGACGTGCAGGTCAACTATCTCGGCTGCCACGCCGGCTACAAGCACGACCTGGTCGCCGATCTCGGAGAGAGCGTAACGCTGGTCGACGGATCGCTTCGCAACTGGTCGCCCGACTTCACGCTGTCCTGCGGCAACGGTTTCGTCATCACGCTGATGGAGCATCTGCTCGGCGCATCACCCGAGACTGTCGAGCAGCCGGCGGACCGCCTGCTCTCGATCATCGAGCTGGAACTGGCCGTCACGGTGTTCGAAAAGATCGCCAACGTGCTGCGCTCGGCCGTCAACGCGCCAGGCGGGTTCGAGCCCAGCCTCGAGCTGCCGCACGCCGCCGAGACGCGGCCAAAGGCGCCGGACGACAAGCCGGATGAATTCGCAGCCGCGATCAACATGTCGATCACGCTGTCAGGCATCACATCGGAATTCTCGCTGATCGTTCCCCAGGCTGCGCTCTTGAAGACGACCGTTGTCGTGCCGCGCGCCAAGAACGCATCGGCCAATTCGTCGGAATGGACGGAGCAGATGAGCGAGCAGGTCCGCCGCTCGCAGGTGACGCTGGAAGCAAAAGTCCGCCTTCAGGAGCTGACGCTGCGCACGATCTCCAAGCTTGCGGCCGGCGACGTCATTCCCTTCCTCGACAGCGGTGACGTCCGCGTCGATGTCAGTGCCAACAGCAAAGAGCTCTATGTGTGCGAGTTGGGGCGCTCGGGCGAGAATTATACCGTCCGGGTGAAGGATACGATCAACTCGGATGACGACCTCATCCGCTACTTAATGAATTAACCGATTTCGGCCCCTGCCCCTCAAGGCAGGTTGAGGCAAGTTTCAACTGGAATAGTGATTTCATGGCGACGAAAAAAACAAAGAGCACCGATCTCGAGCAACCAGGCAACGAAGCCGAGCTTGATCAGGCTATCGATGACCTGCGTGGCGTTCTGAAAACCGACGCGGACGGCGGCATGCCCGATTTCGGCGGCGGCGATCTCGACGCGTTTGGCGGCGGCACCGATCTGTCGGCCTTTGGTGGCGATCTGGAGACCGGCACCGACACCGACTTTGGTGGCGGCGATTTCGGAGGCTCCTCTGACTTCGGCGGCGTTTCCGATTTTGGCGACAGCTCGGCGACCCCTGGCGTCGCAGCCCCGCTCGGCAGCGCGATGCAGTCGAACATGGATCTGATCATGGACATCCCGATCGATGTTCAGATCATGCTCGGCAGCAGCCGCATGCAGGTCTCCGGCCTGATGAACCTGAACGAAGGCGCCACGATCGCGCTGGACAAGAAGATCGGCGAGCCGGTCGAAATCATGGTGAATGGCCGCAAGATCGCGCGCGGCGAGATCACCGTTCTCGAAAATGACGACACACGTTTTGGCGTAAAACTGATAGAAGTTTTAGGTACTAAGAAAGCCTGATCCCGCTGTAGGGACGGAGAGGTTAGACCATGATGGACTTTGACGATTTCGGCGGCGCTCTTGCCGAGAAACCGTTGACCCAGGCTGAGAAAGCAGCGGCCGTTCTCCTCGCGATGGGGAAAGGGGTTGCTGGCAGACTGTTGAAGTATTTCACGCAGGCCGAACTGCAGACGATTATCGGATCCGCGCAGGCTCTGCGCGCGATCCCGCCGGATGAGCTGCTCGGCCTTGTGGCCGAGTTCGAGGATCTGTTCACCGAAGGTGCAGGTCTGATGGACAACGCCAAGGCGATCGAAAGCATCCTCGAAGAAGGGCTGACGCCCGACGAAGTCGACAGCCTGCTTGGCCGCCGGACGGCGTTCCAAGCCTATGAAACCTCGATCTGGGACCGGCTGGGCGAAGGCGATCCCGCCTTCATCGGCAAGTTCCTGCTGCGCGAACACCCGCAGACGGTCGCCTACATCCTTTCCATGATGCCCTCTTCCTTCGGCGCCAAGGTGCTGATGCAGATCCCCGACGGCCGCCGCGCCGACATCATGAACCGCACCGTCAACCTGAAGTCCGTGAGCCCGAAGGCAGCGCAGATCATCGAAAAGCAGGTCATGACGCTGCTCGCCGAGATCGACGCCGAGAAGAATTCGATCGGCTCGACGAAGGTTGCCGAACTGATGAACGAGATGGACAAGCCGCAGGTCGATACCCTGCTCACGTCGCTCGAATCGATCAGCCGCGAATCGGTCAACAAGGTTCGTCCGAAGATCTTCCTGTTCGAAGACCTGATGATCATGCCGCAGCGCAGCCGCGTCATGCTGCTGAACGACATTTCCGCGGATATCCTGACCATGGCGCTGCGTGGCTCCTCTTCGGAGATGAAGGAAGCCGTTCTCGCCTCGATCAGCCCGCGTCAGCGCCGCATGATCGAATCCGACCTGCAGAGCGGCACGACGGGCATCAACCCGCGCGAGATCGCGATCGCCCGCCGCGCCATTGCACAGGAAGCGATTCGTTTGGCCAATTCCGGCCAGATCCAGCTCAAGGAAGGCGAAGCCGAAGGTGCGGCCGCCGCCTAAGCCGCTGTTACTGTGTACAGATAGGCCCGAGACGAACGCCGCGATTGATCGCGGCACCCACGGGGACTACAAAAGCAAGGGTCGCGCGCTGGCGCGGCCTTTTCTTTTGAGTAGGAGTCGCGACCGTGGCGGACGACGACAAGGACAGTAAAACAGAAGCGCCTACCGCGAAAAAGCAAAGCGACGCGGCTGAGAAAGGCAATACCCCCTTCTCGCGCGAACTGCCCCTCTTCGCCACGGTTCTCGCCACTTACATCTATCTGATCTTCTTCTTGCCGAACGGGCTCAGCGCCGTCGGGGCTTCGCTGAAGGATATTTTCGAGCAGCCGGACCAGTGGAAGATCGATACCGGCCCTGATGTCCTGTCGCTCTTCGTCCACCTCGGCTGGGTCTGTGCGCAGCTGCTCGCGCCAGCGATGATTCTCTTCATGGTGTTCGGCGTTGCCGCTTCGATCGGCCAGAACCTGCCGGTGCCAATTCTCGAGCGGATCAGGCCGCAATGGTCGCGCATATCGCCGGCCAAGGGCTGGTCGCGACTCTTCAGCCTGCAGGGCCTCATCGAGTTCGGCAAATCGCTGACGAAGATCGTCATCGTCGGCGTTGTCATGGTGCTCATGCTACGCAGCGACTACTTCGCGTCGATCGATGCGATATTTTCCGACCCGACGACGATCTTCACCCGCATGATGTCTGCCATGCAGAAGATCACGCTGGTGGTTTTGATCGCGACCGCGCTGGTGGCGATCGTCGACTTCTTCTGGACGCGCTATCACTGGTTCACCGAGCTGAAGATGTCGCGCCACGAAATCAAGGAAGAAAACAAGCAATCGCAGGGCGACCCATTCGTGAAGGGCCGCCAGCGCGCATTGATGCGCGACCGCGCAAGACGCCGCATGATCGCGAACGTGCCGCGCGCCACCATGGTCATCGCCAACCCGACCCACTTTGCCGTTGCGCTGCGCTATGTGCGCGAGGAAAACGACGCGCCGATCGTCGTTGCCAAGGGCCAGGACCTAATTGCGTTAAAAATCAGAGAGATCGCCGAGACGAACGGAATACCGGTTTTCGAAGATCCGCCGCTTGCGCGCTCCATGTTTGCGCAAGTCTCGGTGGATAGTGTCATCCCGTCAGTATTCTACAAGGCCGTCGCGGAACTCATTCATCGGGTGTACGCGGCGCAGGCCAAGAACAACCGGGTAAGATAAACGAATGAAAAAATGCCCCTACTCTGCCCAGCGCGAGAAGATTCTTGCCGAAGCAATCAGCCCGGTCGCCACCGAATTGCGGCTGCTGGACGCTTCGGACCTGATTTCGATCCTGCGATTTGAGTATTACGGCAATCTTTCAGACCTCGTTTCCTCGGCAGCCGAGATGTTCTTTCATCCCGGCACGGTCAATTTCGGCCATGGCGGCAGCTATACGCTGGAATGGGGCGGCAAGCCCGAGGTTGTCATCGACCTGGAGATCAAGCCGCGCGGCGTGACCGTCTACGCGCAGCTGACGCTCGCCGCCGAGCATGCCGGCATCGAGATCAACCACATCGCTTTCGAGAACCCTTCGGCGAATCCGCACGAAAACACGGCGTTTCTCGAGCACAGCCTCAACCAGGCGCGCTACAATGTGCCGCCGCTTCAGGCGCTCGCGAGCTAACTATTCCGCAGAAAGCATGTCTCAGCTGATGTAGCCGAGCCGGATTGCCTTGGCGATCGCCTGGATGCGGTTGACCGAATCCAGCTTGATCGTCGCCGAGCCGAGATAGGCGTTGACGGTGTGCACCGACAGGCCCAGCTTGTCGGCGATTTCTTCGCTGATGCGACCATCGCCGGCGAGCTGCAGGCAGGCGATCTCGCGTTCGCTGAGCGCTTCGGCGGCGGCGACGCGACGCTCGTCGAGCGACAGCAGGTCGATCATCACCTGGCAGGCGCGGCCGTGCAGCTCGACGACCATCTCGTTCGGTGGATCGAGATCATCGCCGGTGAAGACGACGAAGCCGTTGCCGATCGCGCCGAGGCGAACGGGGAAAGCAAGGCCGGAGAACGGCACGAGGCCATCTGGAAGGCGCACGACGAATGGCGCCATGCCGATGGCGCCAGGGAAGCTGCGATCATGGCTGCCGGCCCAGGCGAGCGGCAAGAGCGACTTCTCGACGTGCTCGATCAGCGCGTCGCCATAGGCATCGACAAAGTTCTTGTGCAGTGAGGCATTGGCCGAACCCCAGTTCTCCAGCTCGCAGATCAGGCGCTGCTTGGCCGGGAGGCCGGAGCCCGACATGCGGTAGACCGCGAAGTTCTGCGCGTCGGCGAGCTTCTGCATGGCGACGAGGCGCGGGAAAAGATCGGATCGGCTGCTGACCCTGTTGGCGCGCGTGGAGCGCGAGATGGTGTCGGAGCTGCTGATCGACCGGCCCGATGCATATGCCATGAGCGCGCCCTCCTTACACCAGGTTGTTTCTGACCGCGAAAGCGATGGCTTCGGAACGGGTCTTCGTCGCCGTCTTGCGCATGACGCTGGTAATGTAGTTGTTGATCGTGTTTCGCGAGATGCCGAGGATCATCGCGATTTCGTCGCTGGTCTTGCCTTCGGCGATCCAGAAGAGACACTCGAGCTCGCGATCGGTCAGTTCGAAGTCGCGATCGGACTTGGTACCGCTGTACTGTAGCAGGCTGGTGTAATAGGCCGTGAGAAGGCCGACATCCCTGAGGCGCTCCTGCGAGAGGATGAAGCCATCGTCGAACAGGAACATCAGCGCCAGGCGCGAGCGCCCGATATTGAACATCAGCGAACAATATTGGCGGCTTGCACCATCGGGAACGTCAGCTGTGTCAGGCAAGACGGCGAAATGCGGCTGGAAGAGCTGCATGCACTTCTCAAGCTCGGTGGCGCGACCGAAACCGCCCACGAACGCCTCTGCGAGATTGGTGACGAGATCGAATGGCCAATCGGACGAGACCACGAAATCGAGGCCGGCTTCCTGCAGCAAATCAGCGCGCGCCAGGAGATAGTGCGAAGCCCCCACGTAATCGGTCAGGATGCGCAACCCCGGCTGCAACCTTCCCGTGCCCGCTATCTCACACAGCTGGGCAATGAGTTCCGAGCGCGATGACAGGTTGGTCGCAGCAATCCCGACGAAGTTCCCTGTCCTCGTTTCGCTCTTGAGAGCTTGCAATATCTGCATGTCCATTGGCAATTCCTGAGGCTGAGAACCTATCACGAAAAAAGCTTGATCACGTCTGTCAGCAAAGAAATGCACCTTCCCCGCGAATCATCCAAGGTTACGTCAATGAAAGCAAATCACCATCTCCGAGTTCTGGGGATTTACTTTTGTCGCGAACTGTGCGGCGATTCGCACAAGGAATTCATCTCTTAGAAGTTATAGTAAGCTAAGATGATTCGAGGCCATATGGCAATACGATTCGCGTCAAACGCGAGTCATGCACCGTTTTCGTGCTTGCGATGTGCCAAAAAAGATAAGGGCCGGTTTCCCGGCCCTTTTGTTATGCGGCGTTGTCGACCGCCCATTTCCTGAGGATTTTCGCTGCGCGTTCCTCGTTGATCTCGACCATGCGGGCGAGCTTGCGCTCCGGCCCTTCCTTGACCCGGCGATTGAAGCTGCCGTCGTCGTCGCCGAGGCTGAGGAGATCTTCCGTGCTGTCGAAGCCGAAGTCCGAGCCGAAGCCGTCCATGAGGGCTCCGCCGCTGGCGTCGCCTGCCGGAGCGAAGTCCGGAAGTTCGAGACCGGCGCTTTCGATCGAGGTGTCGCCGGCGATTGCGGCACCGCCACCGTTCATGCTGCGGACCATCGGACGGACACCCATCCAGATGACCAGGAAGGCGACGACCACGAAGGCGAGCGAGTTGATGATGCCGGCGAGGTTGCGGCTCAGCATGTCCATGACACGGACGCCGGAACCGGTTTCCTCAAGAAGCTGGTTTTCGAGGAAGTCCATGGCCGTGACGGTGACCACGTCGCCGCGATCGGTGCGGATGCCGGAAGCGGACGAAACAATCTTCTGCATCTCGGCGAGATAGGCATCGATCTTCGCCTGATCGACAGGCTCGCCGACCATCTTGGCGATACGGCCCTTGTTGACCACGACAGCGATCGACAGCTTTTCGACCTTGTAGCTGTTACGCGTGGTCGCCGTGGTCTTGCTGTTGATCTCGTAGTTGGTCTGCTCTTCCTTCTTGTCGGACTTGTCCTGCGAGGCCGGTCCGCTTGAGCCACCAGACGGAGGAGCGGCCTGCGGCACGTTCTGCTGGACGGTGGTGGCGTTGTCGTTGGCTGTCTGCTGCGACTGGGCCGCTTCCTTCGTGGAGCGCACAGAGCGCTCGACCTTGGATTCCGGATCGTAGACGGTTTCCTGGATCTGCTGGGCGTCCGTGTTCAGGTCGGCGGTAACGCTGGAACGGAAGTTGTCCATCCCCAGGAACGGGGCGAGCGCCTTGTCGATGTTGGATTCGATCTCGGACTGAACGTTCTGGACGATGCCGAGCGAGCGGTTGAGGTTGCTGTTGCTGGCCTCGTCGCCGGAGGCGAGCAGCTGGCCGGCGGAATCGAGAATGGTCACGTCACCGACATCGAGCCCCGGCACGGCCGAGGCGACGAGGTGACGGATGGAGCTTGCCGCGGCGCGGCCGGTCGAGGCACTCGCTCGAAGCATGACGGATGCCGTCGGCTTCTGCTCGGCGCGGCGGAAATTGCCGACCTCGGGCATGACGATATGAACGCGTGCCGCCGATACGCCGGAGATGGATTGGATCGTGCGGCCAATCTCACCTTCCAGCGCGCGAACGCGGGTGACTTCCTGCATGAAGGAGGTCAGGCCGAGCGAGCCGACCTTGTCGAAGAGTTCGTAGCCGGCATTGTTGCTGTTGGGCAGGCCCTTTTCGGCGAGCAGCAGACGCGACTTGCCGGTCATGCCGGCGGGCACGGTGATGCTCGAACCGTCGGAGCCGACCTGGAACGCAATGTTCGATTCTGCGAGCGCAATGCTGATCTGGTTCAAATCGGACGAATCAAGCCCGACATAGAGCGTTTCCTGAGCGGGTTTGTTCACCAATAGAGCGGCGCCGAGAATAAGCGCCACGGAAACCACCCCGATGCCGGCCAACGCCAGCAGGCGATTCCGCCCAAGGGAACTGAAGTTCCTAATAACCGGAAGTAATTGATTTAACAGATTCATTCTGTTCTCGCACGATCTTTACAGACAAAGCAGGCCTATCGCCTAATTTGACCTATAGAAGCCGAAACTTGTGCGAGCGTTTCGTATTGACGTGTAAGTAAGAGGCCGGGCAGAGCTTTCCCGATTAGCATGAAGCCAACCAGGAAAGGCTCTAGAAGAAATCGAAGTCGCCGGCTGCCTTGTTGATCGGCTGGGAATGATCATGGCGCATGCCGCCACCGCCCAGTGCGCGCTGCATCTCGCTGAGCTTCACGAGGCTGAGCGCGGTTGCGACGTCGACCATCCATTCATTGGAGATCTCGCCGGTTATCGTGTCGATGAATTCGGCGATGCCGCGCGCCTTCTGCACGGCAAGATCGATCCCCTGCAGGACCTTCATGCTCTCAGGGGCGTTCAGCAGATTCTCGCCGCCGATTTCCAGAAGCTGAGGCTCGATCCGTTCAATCAGATAGGCGACATCGTGCAGTTCCGACACGACCCGCATCAGGATATCGGGCAGTGCTTCGACCGGCGACGGCTGATCCGCCTGCGCATTCACATTCATTAGGACCTCGGCTCAGAAGAATTCGATACTGGTTTCAACTGGCTTCTGCGGAGCAACCGGACGCTGTTCGAGCGCGACGGTCTTCTGGGTTTCGGCACCTGTGAGCGGGTACTGTCGAGCGCGACCGGAAACCGGCCAGAACTCGAGCTTGCGCCCGTGATCGCCGCCGGTGCTTGAACCGACGATGGGGATGCCTTCATCCTTCAGAAACTGCGTGGCAAAAGCGGCATTCTGTTCCCCGACATTCGAGAATGTCGAGATCGTCTTCGCTCCTCCGAAGATCTTGGCTTCCAGGCGGTCGCGACGCGCGCCCTGCTTCAAGAGACCGTTGATCAGCAGTTCCATGAGATGCACGCCATAGCGCGTGGCATCTCCCCCCGTCATAGGCGTCGTGGCGTTGCCCGGCAGAAGGAAGTGGTTCATCCCTCCCACGCCGGCCACAGGATCCCGTAGGCATGCAGCCACACACGAGCCAAGAATGGTCGTCAAGACCGCGTTCGGATCATTCAGGACCTTCCATTCGCCCTGAATGATATGAACACGGCGGGCCGCAACCTCGATCGTCATTTCAATGCTCCAAATACGGCCTCGATGGCCGCCTTCATCTTTTCGATCGTGAAGGGCTTGGCCAGGACGTTATTGGCGCCGAGTGCCGCTGCCTTGGTGACCAGCGCGCGGTCGCCCTGCGCGGTGAGGATGATGAACGCCGCCTTCTTGGTCGTCGGATTGCTGCGAACAGCCTGCAAGAAGCCGAGACCGTCCATGTTGGGCATGTTGAAGTCGGAGATGACCAGGTGATGCGGCTGCTGGGCCATGATCTTCATGCCCTGCACGCCATCGCCGGCGGCGGTGATCTGCTTGAAGCCGAGTTGGGTCAGCGCGTCGCTGAGCAGCAGGCGGCTGGTGACCTGATCGTCAACGATCAGAACTTTGATTTTCTCTGCGAGTGACATTAGTCAGTTCCTTCCTTACGGGCGGTCATCTTCAAGATTTCTTCGCCAATGGCATTGAGTGGCAGCTGTTGTTCGACAGCCCCGAGTTCGAAAGCTACTCTCGGCATCCCGTAGACCACCGAGGTCTTTTCGTTCTGTCCGAGGGTACGGGCGCCTGCATGGCGCATTTTCAGGAGACCGGCGGCGCCGTCGCGGCCCATTCCGGTCAGGATCACGCCGACAGCATTGCGACCCGCAAGCTCGGCGACCGAATCAAAGAGAACATCGACCGAGGGGCGATGGCCGTTTACCGGCTCGCGCTCGACAAGGCGGCAGCAGGGCGCCGATGGATTGACCACCTGCAAGTGCCGCTCACCGCCGGGTGCCAGATAGATCTTGCCGATTTCGAGCCGCGCACCATCGGTCGCTTCCTGCACGACAGGAGCGCAGAGGCGGTTCAGCCGCTCCGCGAAGCTCTTGGTGAAAGTCGACGGCATGTGCTGCGTAATCACCGTCGGCGGGCAGTTGGCCGGGAATTTCTGCAGCACGGTGATCAGCGCTTCCACGCCACCGGTCGAGGAACCGATCGCGACCACCTTGCGGCCGACACGATAATCGGCAACCGCGGGCGGCGGTGTTACGGGCTGCGGGGCCATGATCGGGCGGCGCTGCGAGCGGGCGGCGGCCTTTACCTTTTCGGCGAGGTCGGCGAAGGGGCGCATGTCGCCCGGCTGCGGCTTGCTCACGCAATCGAACGCGCCGATCTCCAATGCCGCCAATGTGGCGTTGGTGCCGCGATGCGTCAGCGTCGACACCATGATGACGGGCATCGGGCGCAGGCGCATGATCTTTTCGAGAAAATCGAGGCCGTTCATGTTCGGCATTTCGATGTCGAGCGTCACGACATCCGGATTGAGCTTCTTGATCGCCTCGCGCGCTTCCATGGCGTCGCCGGCCTGGCCGATGACGTCGACGTCAGGATCCGACTGCAGCACGGCGGTGATGAGACCGCGCATGGTGGGAGAATCGTCAACAACGAGAACACGTGCCGCCATGCTCATCCCTTCCTCCCAAAGCCCTTGGTCGTATAGCGGTATGTGGTGATACCGATATTGTCGAAGACATGCTTGGAATCGCCGGACACCCGCTCGGAATGGCCGATATAGAGATGACCGCCCTCGGGCATGAGCTCGGCGAAGCGCGACCAGATCTTCATCTGGGTCGGTTCATCGAAATAGATCACGACGTTGCGGCAGAAGATGATGTCGAACTTGCCCTTGAACGGCCACTGGGCCATCAGGTTGAGCTCGTTATAGGTGATCAGCCGCTTGACGCGATCATCGACCTGGAACTTGCGGCGCCCGTCGATATTGACCTCGCTGAACCACTGCTTGCGCATGGCAGGCGAAACGGTTTCGAGCGCGTTTTCGTCGTAGGCGCCAGCGCGGGCGATGGCGAGAATCTTCGGATCGATATCGGTGGCGAGGATCTTGAAATCGTAATCGGCGATATTCGGCATCATCGACAGCACCGTCAGCGCGATCGAATAGGGCTCCTGGCCATCCGACGAGGCGGCCGACCAGATGCGGACGCGACCGCCCGACTTGGCACGCTGCAACAACTCCGGCAGCACGTGATCGCGCATATGCTCGAAGTGATGGTTTTCACGGAAGAAGCGCGTGAAATTGGTCGTCAGATGCGACAGCATTTCGCGGCGCGGCCCAGCACCCGCCTGCGAAGACACCAGCGAACAGTATTCGCGGAAGCCGGAGAGGCCGAGATTGCGAATGTGCTTGGAAAGACGCGAATAGACCAGCGATGCCTTGGTCTCGTTGAGGAAAATGCCCGCATCCGAGTAGATCATCGCGGCGATTTCCGTGAGGTCGCGGCGCGTCAGCGGGTATTCGCCGCTCGCCAGAACCTCATCGGGGCTCCCCGGTCTTACATCTTTTGCACTCAAGACACTCATGCAGCTTCGCTTTCCGCGTCAGGGAATATGGCTTCCAGTTCCAACAGGCAGATCAGACGTTTTTCGATCGCCATGATCCCACGCGCGAACTGGCGCTGCAGTTCGGACGCGATCTCGGGCGTTGGCTGTACGTTGTCTTCACTAACAGTCAGTATATCCGACACCGCATCTACAAGCAGACCAACTACTTTTCGGTGAACTTGGGCCACAATAATGACATGGCGCTGCGTCGGCTCGGTCGGCTTCATGCCGAGACGGGCCGATAGATCGATGATCGGCAGCACGGCGCCACGCAGATTGATGACCCCTTTCATGTAGGAAGGCGAGTGCGGCATGGCCGTTGCCGGCGTCCAGCCGCGGATCTCGCGAACCGACATGACATTGACGCAAAACTCCTGATCGCCGACGCGGAACGCGATCAGCTCGCGGTGCCCTTCGCTCAGATTTTTCACGATATAGGACATAACTTAACCCGCCGCCGCCAGGGATACTTCCTGTCTCAGCGCCTGGCCGCGCGAAGCGCCCACGACTGCGTCGACATCGAGAATGAGCGCGACACGACCGTCGCCCAGGATGGTTGCCGCGGCAATGCCCGGAACGTGGGTGTAGTTCGCCTCAAGGCTCTTGATGACGACCTGACGCTGACCCTGGATCGCATCGACCATCAGCGCGCGCTGACCGCCGCCTTCGGATTCGACGAGCAGGGCAACACCTTCGACCGGATTGGCCTGGGTGGCGCGGAAGTTCAGGATGCGACCGACATCGACCAGCGGGCAGAAGGAGTTGCGGATCGAGATCAGGCGATGGCTGGCACCGAAGGAGTGGATGGCCGAAGCTTCCGGCTGCAGCGTTTCGACGATCGCGGTCAACGGAACCACGAGTGTCTGGCCAGCGACCGTGACGACCATGCCGTCGAGAACGGCGAGCGTCAGCGGCAGGCTCATGGTGAAGACGGAGCCCTGGCCCGGCTTCGATGTGATGCTGATACGACCACCGAGCGCCTGGATCGAACGCTTGACGACGTCCATGCCGACGCCGCGACCGGAGATGTCCGAGATCTGGTCCGCGGTCGAGAAGCCCGGCGCGAAGATCAGGTTGTCGATCTCCTCGTCGGACAGGTTGGCGTCCGGCGAGATCAGGTCATTGTCGATTGCCTTCTGCTTGACACGTTCGCGGTTGATGCCGCCGCCGTCATCCTGCAGTTCGATCAGGATGCGGCCCGAACGATGCTTCGCGGTGAGCTTGATCGTACCCTCAGGATCCTTGCCAGCGGCAGTGCGCTTTTCCGGGCTTTCAATGCCATGGTCGACGGCATTGCGGATCATGTGGGTCAGCGGCTCGGCAATCTTGTCGATAACCGTCTTGTCGACTTCGGTATTTTCACCTTCTGTGACGAGGCGGATCGACTTGCCGACCATGTCGGCGACTTAGCGGACGATACGCGACATGCGCTGGAAGACCGGCTTCACCGGCTGCGCGCGGATCGCCATGACCGAATCCTGGATCTCGCGGGTGAGCTGCTGCAGCTCCTCGAGGCCCATGTTGATCGAAGAGGTGCCGGTCGTGTCGTTTTCGATGACGCTCTGGGAGAGCATCGCCTGGTTGATGACGAGCTCGCCGACGAGGTTGATCAGGCGGTCGACGCGATCGAGATCGACGCGGATGGTCTGGCCGGCGCTGTTGGCGGCGGCATTGTTCTGGGCGGCGGCGGCAGCAGCGGCGTTGGCTGCAGCGGCCGATTCCTTCTTTTCGACGCGGGCGGCGGCGGACGCGATCTGCGTCACGTTCGAAGCCGTTTCGGCAGCAGCAACTGCAGCAACTGCATCGTTCTTTTCAGCGGCCGGAGCTTCCGGGCCGTCATCCAGCGCCGAGAGGTCGAAGGGAACGGGCACCATCGGCAGTTCCTCGGCCGGAGCGGCTTCGGTTTCGGCGGCGACGGTCGTGATGGTCAGCTCGCAATCCCACTCGGCGAATTCGAAGACCGCGCGGATCGCTTCTTCGCCCTTGTCGGTCTTGAGCGTGATGTTCCAGTAGAAATAGGCGGCTTCGGGATCGAGCTCGTCGACACCCGGCAGCGCATCCATGTTGCAATAGATGCTCATCTCGCCGAGGCGGCTCAGATCGCGCAACAACAGTGTCGCATCGTTGCCCTTGGAATAGAGCTCGAAGCGCGGCTTGAAGGTGATCTCGAAGGTCTCGTCGTCGCTGAAGTCGTCGAACGAGAACGGGATCGGCTCGAAGCCGCTCTCGTCGGTCGGCTTGACGGGTGCTGCGGCAACCGGCACTGGGGCGGCTGCAGGCGCTTCGGAAGCGGCTGACGGCGATGGGAGTTCGCCGTTGGCAAGCGCTTCCAGCTCCTTGACGAGGCCACGGCTGCGGCTTTCGTCGACGCTGCCGCCGTCACGGGCGGCATTGGTCAGGTCCGCGAGCACGTCGGCCGACTTGAGCATGACCTTCAGGACGTCCTGGGTCGGCTCTAGCTTGTTGGAACGAACGCAATCAAGTGTGGTCTCGAACACATGGGCGAAGGCGACGAGATCGTCCAGACCGAAGGCGCCAGCGCCGCCCTTGATCGAGTGAACGGCGCGAAATACCGCGTTGACGGTTTCCGGATCACGATCGCCATCATTCATTTTCAGAAGACCGGATTCCAGTTCCGCGAGCTGTTCCTCGCATTCCTGGAAAAAGATCTCTTTGATTTCGTTCATATCCATAAAAGAAATTCCTGAGTTTAAGCGGTTACGCGCTCAATGGCATCGATCAGCTTGGCAGGGTCGAAAGGCTTGACGATCCAGCCGGTGGCGCCGGCCTGGCGTGCACGATTCTTCTTCTCGGCATCGCTTTCGGTCGTCAGGACCAGGATCGGAATGGCGCGGTACTTGTCGTTGCGGCGAACGCCTTCGATGAAGCCGAAGCCATCGAGACGCGGCATGTTGATGTCGGTGACGATGACGTCGGGGTGGGATGTCTCCAGAACCTCGAGACCTTCGACGCCGTCTTCAGCCTGGATCGTCTCGAAGCCCGCATTGTTGAGCGTCACGAGAAGCATGTTACGGATCGTCCGTGAATCATCCACGGTCAGCACTCTTTTCTTCATTACTAAATCTCCTTGGCGAGCAGCGGGTGAACATCCACACCGATCAGCTGCATGGTTTTCTGAAACGCGTCCGAAACCTTGGTGAAGGTGAACGCATGCTTGTCTTGATCCCAGGTCTTGGCGGCGGACATCAGCACCTGCGCGCCGAGAGCGCCGATGCGCTCGACGGCCGATGCGTCGATCGACACGGCGCTGCCGCGCATCGACAGGAACTTGTCGCGCAGAGCCGATGCTTCATTGAGGTCAATGGTCGCCGCCAGATTCAGCGTCTTCCCACTCTTTTTTGCTGCCATCAGACTTTTCCTATCTGCTGATTGGCGCCCAACGAATGTGAGCCGCCGTCATAATTCAGTGCTTCAGTAAGCATTTCGTCCGCCTCCGAAACTTGCGAGCGGAGGGTTGAAATCGAATGCCGCGTCGGCTTCCTCGACAACCCGGCGGGCGGGCTGGACATCGACGGCGCGAACGGGGCGACGCTCTGCAGCCTCGGCGCGATTTCGGGCGATGCGGAACTCGCGAACCGTGCGGCCAAGCTCGACGATGACGGTGTGGAGATCGTCGGCGCCGTCGGCTGCATGCGATGCGGCGCCGGCACTTTCTGCGACGCGTGCGCCGAGACCCTTGACGTCGGTGGTAACCACGTCGAGCACGGAGGCGTTGTCGCTGGTCTGGCTGGCGACCGAGGCGATGGCGGCGTTGATATCGGTGACCTGGCGCACGATGCTGCCGATCGAATCCTGCGTACGGCCGACCATCTGCACGCCGGCATCCACCTGCGACTTGGTGGTGGTGACCAGCGTCTTGATTTCGCGGGCAGCATCAGCCGAGCGTTGCGCCAGCGCACGGACTTCCTGCGCGACAACAGCAAAGCCGCGGCCGGAATCGCCGGCGCGGGCGGCTTCGATGCCGGCGTTGAGCGCCAGCAGGTTGGTCTGGAAGGCGATCTCGTCAATGGCGCCGATGATCTGGCCGATGCGCTCGGCGGACTGCTCGATATCGGCCATGGCGGAGATGGCGCGGCCGACGACCTCACCGCTTGCTTCGGCTGCCGCGCGCGTCGATGCGGCTGCGTCCTCGGCCGCGCGGCTGCCGGCGACGCTGCGACGCACGTTTTCGGAGAGATCGGCGAGTGTCGCGGCCGAGGCCAGCAGCTGCTCGGCGTGGCCGGAGGCGTGGCCGGAGAGATTGCGGGCGGACTGGCCAAGCACCTGCACGGATGCCTCGGCCTTCAAGGTGCGTTCGCTGATCGCGCCGAACTCGGTCTGCAGTGCTTCCAGCGCGCCGTTCAGCGCCAGGGCGACATCATTATGCGGACCGTCCTCGGTGACGACGGCGCGGGCCGTCAGGTCGCGGGCGGCCAGACCTTCGATGACGTCGGAGAATACGCGGGCGACCTCGGCCTTGTCGCTGTTTCGCTGATCGGCGATCTGGCGCTGCTGCGAGGCCCGCAGGGAATTGAAGCGCAGCGACACGGCGATCTCGACATCGACCATCACGAGGCGGATGAGCGCGGTCATGAGATCGGCGATCTCGCGCTTGCGGCGCTTGACGCTTGGCAGGAAGGAGGAGCCGGCGAGCTCATCGGCGAGGCCGGCTATGACATGTTCGAGGACGACGCCATGGCCGGCGACATGCCAGCGAGGGTCCAGTCCCATCTTGCTTTCGGAATCCGACAGGACCTTGACGCGCTCGGCGTAGAGGCTGTCGAAGCGCGCATCGGTCAGCACATCCCAGTGCGACGTCTGCAGATCATGGAGCCGATCGACCTGACGCTCGCTCTCGAAATTGCGGGCAGCATCGGGGAAAGACTGGAAACGCTGGAAAAGATCGCGAAGGCCTGAGGTCAAGTGCTGCTGGAGCGCCGGGCGATAGCGCCGCACCATCTCGCACTGCTCGGCATCGAGGCCGGCAAAGCGCAGGCGGTCACGCAGGCTGCCCGCCTGTGCTCCACGATCCTGATCCGATGGCATATTCTGCCCCACGCCTGTCCCCAAACCAATGCCCGGGCCTATTGCCCGAAGAGAAATCAAGCCTCCTGACATCGACACGGATAACGATCGGACGTGACGCGGGCTAACGCCGGCGCTCAGACCTGTCGCGATCAGTGCGGACTATCTTAGAGCTACTTGAGAGATCGATACCGGATTAAGCCGGTACGGCGGTTCGGCGTCATGCCTGCTAGGAACGCTACAATTTTCCCATTCCGACGTGTATTGCAATGTTTATGGTTAATTCCTTGCCTGAAGGTTAATACCCATTTTATGAATGTCGGCTTTCGGAGCAACGCGAATAACCATCCATGAAATACTGGTGTGACGTTGCGCCGCTGCTACAAGTTCGAAGCAAGCTTCGTGTTATATCCCCGGCAAATCACGACATGACGTCATAGGGATTGAGCAATGATTGTTCTGGGTTTGGGGGCATGTTTTCTTGCTGTGTCTGTTCTCACAGCCGTCGCACTTCTCGACCGTATTGAAGCGGGCCGCGTTGCCATGCCTCTGCGGGTGCTTTGAATTCCCGTCATAAAACAACAGTAATGGGCGTGTTTAACCACTGAGCCGGCGAAGCGTTGCGCATCGGCCGGAGGTGGTTTGTCCAGCTTACGGAATCAGACGCATGTCCCCACGCCTCGGTATCCTCATCATTATCGGCGTGACGCTTTGGCGCATCGTCACCTTGCACTTCGACACGACGGATCTGTTCGTCGATGAGGCGCAATACTGGTTCTGGTCGCAAAATCTCGACTTCGGCTATTATTCGAAGCCGCCGATGATCGCTTGGGTGATCCGCGCGATGACCGAGCTTTCGGGATCGACCGCGATCTTCTGGATCAGGCTGTGCGGGCCCCTTGTTCACATGGCGGCCGCTTTCGTATTGATGAAGATCGCCAAGCGCTTCGTCAGCCCCGAGATCGAGGGGTGGACGGGTGTGACCTACATCACGCTGCCCGGCGTCGCTCTGTCTTCCGTCTTCTTCTCGACCGACGTCATCCTGCTCTTCTTCCTGGCTGTCGCGCTTTTTGCCTATTTCGGCCTGACCCGCCAGCGCTCGATCGCACTGGCGCTATTGATGGGCGTGGCCTTCGGCTGCGCCTTCCTGTCGAAATACGCCATCCTGTTCGTCGTGCCCGGCGGCCTGATCGCCCTGCTGCTTCTGCCGATGGCGCGGATCGGCTGGCGCGACTTCTTCATTTCGGCGGTGACGGCCGTCGTGGTGGCAGCGCCGAACCTCTGGTGGAATGCGACCCATGACGCCACGACGATCAAGCACACGACCAGCATCGCCCACTGGAGCGGGCTGAGCCTCAATATCGGGCACGGGATCGAGTTCTTCGCCGCGCAGTTCGGCGTTGTCGGCCCTATCGTGTTCTTCGCGATCCTCTGGGCGGTCTACCGGGCTTTGAGAGGGCAAGGCAGCCCGATCGAGAAATTGCTGATCTGGCTCTCCGTGCCTGTCGTGCTCCTGATCACCTTCCAGGCGCTGATCGCCAAGGCCTACGCCAACTGGGCGGTGACGGCTTATGTCGCCGGCACGATCCTCGCCGTCTGGCTGCTTCATCGGGTCTGGCCCAAGGGGCTTCGCGTGTCGTTCGCGATCAACGGCACGGCCAGCCTGCTCTTTCCGCTCGCCGCCATCTTCGCGCACCAGCTGGTGCTGCCGAATGGAAACGAGGTGATGAAGCGTTATCTCGGCCGCAGCGACGTCAGCCGCGAAGCCGGCGATCTGGCGCGGCAGGCGGGTACCGCGATCATCGTCAGCGACAGCCGCGATATCCTGGCGGACATGTACCATACGCTGAGAAACGAACCCTTGAAGATCTATGCGCGGCCGCCGGCGGAAGCGCCTGACAACTACTATGAGCAGACCTTCGCGCTGCCCAATACTGTCAGTGACGACGTATTGTTCGTGACCACACAGCCCTTCGAATGCGCGGAGACGCCGCAGACCATCAAGTCATGGCAGCCGAGCGAAGGCTACTATCGCGGAAACATGATCTACGCCTACAAGGTGAAGGCCGGCTGCCTGGAAGCGGCGAAGTAGCGTATCATTCGCTTGCGGACCGCAGGCAGATACAGGTGCCCTTGCCTTCGACCTCGATGAAGGCAACGCCGCCATTTTCGAAGGCCAGCCTCAGTTGCGCTTCCGTGGCGCGGTGCAGCTCGTGGTGCTTGCCTTCATAGTCGCGGATCGTGCTGCGGGAAACGGCGGCATGGTCGGCGAGATCGACCTGCGTCCAATCCAGCAGACCCCTGGCCGCACGGCACAAAGCGGGGGTGAGAATTGTTTCCTTCGCGCCTTGACCCATAATGTCAAACCACCCATATTGGTTGATATTAGCCATATATGTCATAATTTAATCAGGATTTCCAGTCGGGGAGACCGCGTATGCCGCACGATACACCTTTGATTTCGACAATCGTCGGGGGTCTCGTGCTTGCGTTCATCCTCGGGGCCTTCGCCAACCGGCTGAAATTGCCGCCCCTGGTTGGCTATCTCATCGCCGGCATTCTGGTGGGGCCGCACACACCGGGCTATGTGGCGGATCAGAACCTCGCGCCCGAGCTTGCCGAGATCGGCGTCATCCTGCTGATGTTCGGCGTCGGGCTGCACTTCTCCCTGAAAGACCTTCTCTCCGTGCGCGGGATCGCGGTGCCGGGCGCCATCGTGCAGATCGGCTTCGCCACCCTGCTCGGCTGGGGCCTGGGCGCGCTGATGGGATGGCCGACGGGCGGGAGCCTCGTCTTCGGGCTCGCTCTTTCCGTCGCGTCGACCGTCGTGCTCCTGAAGGCTTTGCAGGAGCGGCGGCTCGTCGAGACGGAGCGCGGCAAGATCGCGGTCGGCTGGCTGATCGTTGAAGACCTTGCCATGGTGCTGGCGCTCGTCCTCATTCCGGCAGCCGCCAGCATCGGCAGCGGCCACGGAACCGTCGAGCCGCTGTCGGCCGCAGTGAACCGCATATTCGGCCTCGACATGGGTATCGGCGGCATCATCGGCATGACGCTGGTCAAGGTGGCGCTCTTCGTTGGCGTGATGCTGATCTTCGGCCGGCGCGTCATTCCCTGGACGATGCACCGCATCGCCCACACCGGGTCTCGCGAACTCTTCCGCCTCGGCGTCCTGGCAATCGCGCTCGGCGTCGCCTTTGGCGCATCGAAGCTCTTCGGCGTGTCGCTGGCGCTCGGCGCTTTCTTCGCCGGCATGGTTCTCGCCGAAAGCGAGCTCAGCCATCGGGCGGCGCAAGAAAGCCTGCCGCTTCGCGACGCCTTCGCGGTGCTGTTCTTCGTTTCCGTCGGCATGCTGTTTGATCCGAACATCCTGATCGAAAAGCCGATCCCGCTGATCGCCACCATCTTCATCATCGTCATCGGCAAGTCGGTCGCCGCCTTCCTCATCGTGCAGCTGTTCCGCAAGCCCGTGGGAACGGCGCTGACGATTTCGGCAAGTCTTGGCCAGATCGGTGAATTCTCCTTCATTCTCGCAGCCCTTGGCGTCGATCTCGGACTTCTTCCGGAAGAAGGCCGTGACCTGATCCTTGCCGGCGCCATCATATCGATCATCCTCAACCCGCTTCTCTTCTATGCCTGCGAAAAACTGCGGCCACTGCTGGAGCCGAAGCGCGAGGAGCCCCAACCCGAGCCGGCCGCGGAAGCCACGGCCGAAGTGGTGGAAGAGCCGCCGGTCGTGGTGGACGAAGTGCATGCGACCAAGCTGTCGGGCCACGCCATTCTCGTCGGCTATGGCCGGGTCGGGAGCATTGTCGGGCAGAACCTGAAATCATCAGGCACACCCTTCCTCGTCATCGAGGATTCCGACCACCGGATCGCGGCGCTTCGCGATCAGGGCATCGAAGTGATCGGCGGGAACGCGGTCACGCGCGAGGTGCTCGATCTCGCCAATCTCAAGGGTGCGCGAAGCCTGGTCATCGCCATTCCCAACGCATTCGAGGCTTGCCGCGTGGCCGAACAGGGGCGCGAGGTCAATCCCGGCGTGCTGATCGTGGCGCGCGCGCATTCGGATGCCGAGGTCGAGGAACTGAAGCAATATGGTGCTGATACCGTCATCATGGGTGAGCGCGAAATCGCCATGGGAATGCTTGACCGTCTCTCTCAAGTGCATCATGACAGTTCACCCTATGAAGTCGAGACCGAGGCTGGTATAAGCGCGGCCGAGGAAACGCCTTCTCCAGAGAAGCAATGAGAGAACTTTGCGCCGTTGAGCCGGTTCGAGATTGAAAATCCGCAGGACGACCAGATGAGGTTCGATACGCGCCGCATGACCGGTCGCGTTGCCGTCTCGCTGGCCGTCGCGATCTTCGCCTATCTCGGCCTGTTGTTCGGCGGCAATCTCGTGCTCGGCCCCGCGCGCGGCCCCAACAACGCATTCTCCTCTTCGAGCAAGGACAGCCAGCCGCTGCAGCTGGGCGCGCGCGACGTCGTGCGCGGCGTGCTGGCAGCCGACCGGAAGGTCGCGCAGAAATACGCGACCTATGCTTCCGGCGACGCGGCTACCGCTGACCTGCAAGTCTTCGAGCGCCTGTCGCTCGGCTTCATCAAGCTTTCGCAATCGACTTCGCCCGCCTTCTACGCGGCTGACGCGAAGCCCTATGATTCGCATGGACCGCCCGCTTTCGCGGCCTGACGACACGCGCCCCGGCGCCTCCCATTGCATTTACGACACGCCTGCCTGCGCCTGAAGCGCAGGTTCCAGCGTTATCAAGGATAGACAACACAATGCGCACCTCACCATGGCTGGTGGCCACCTATACGGTGATCATTCTCCTCGGCATTCTGATCGCACTGCCGAATGCCCTGCCGCAATCCACATTGCAGCGCCTTCCCTCGTGGCTCCCGCACCAGCAGGTCTCGCTCGGTCTCGACCTTCGCGGCGGCTCGCACCTCGTTCTCGAAGTCGATGAAGCCGACCTGACGCGCGAGCGTCTGCAGTCGCTTCTGCAGGACGCGCGCCGCGTGCTGCGCGAAAAGAACATCCAGCCGAAGTCGGTGGTTCGTAACCAGAACCAGATCGTCGTGACGCTGAACGACCCGGCACAGACCGACGAAGCCGTCACGCAGCTGCGCACGCTCGGCAACACGATCGCAACAGGCATTTCCGCCGGCCAGTCGGACCTTTCGGTCACGACCAGCGGCGGCAACATCATCGTTGCCTTCTCGGCCGCCGGTATCTCCAGCAACGTCGACAGCGCCGTCCAGCAGAGCCTTGAAGTCATTCGCCAGCGCGTCGACCAGGTCGGCGTCGCCGAACCGACGATCCAGCGCATTGGCGGCAACCGCGTTCTCGTGCAGCTTCCGGGCGCGCAGGATCCGACCCGTCTTCGCCAGCTTCTCGGCTCGACCGCCAAGATGTCCTTCCACATGCTCGCGCCGAACAATGCTCCCGGCCCCGGCGTGACGATGCTGAAGGATGACGAGGGCAACACCTATCCGGTTCTCGACCGTGTCGAAATCTCCGGTGACCGTCTTTCTGACGCCCGCGTCAGCTTCGACCAGAGCCAGCAGCCTGTCGTCAGCTTCCGCTTCGACAGCGCCGGCGCGACCCGCTTCGCCGACATCACCCGCCAGAACGTCGGCAATCCCTTCGCCATCGTTCTCGACGACAAGGTGCTGAGCGCGCCTGTTATCCGCGAGCCGATCACCGGTGGTTCCGGCCAGATCTCGGGCAACTTCTCGACCGATACGGCCAACACGCTTGCCGCCATGCTGCGCGCCGGCGCCCTGCCCGCCAAGCTCACCGTCATCGAAGAACGCACGGTTGGTGCCGACCTCGGTGCCGATGCGATCCAGATGGGCATCTATTCCGGTCTCGTCGGTTTCGTCCTCGTCGCGGCCTTCATCTTCCTGCTCTACGGAACCTGGGGCATTCTCGCCAACGTCGCCCTGCTCATCCACACGATCCTGACCTTCTCGGCACTGACGCTTGTCGGCGCCACGCTGACACTGCCCGGCATCGCCGGCGTCGTGCTCGGCATTGGCCTTGCGGTTGACGCCAACGTTCTGATCAACGAGCGCATCCGTGAAGAAACCCGCAAGGGCAAAGGCTCGTTCGCGGCCATCGACACCGGCTTCCGCCGCGCCTACTCGACCATCATCGACGGCAACATGACGGCGCTGATCGCCGCCGCAATCCTGTTCTGGTTCGGCACCGGCCCGGTTCGCGGCTTCGCCGTCACCATGGCGCTCGGCCTGATCATCTCGATGTTCACCTCGGTCGCGTTCGTTCGCGTTTCGATGATCGAGATCACCCGCCGCTTCAAGCTGAAGACCATCAACATCAAGCCGCTGCTGCCGGTCTTCTACCCCTACGACAAGCACATCCAGTTCATGAAGGCGCGCTTCTTCGGCGTGACCGTCTCCGCGCTGCTGTCGGCCGCATCGGTCGTGCTCTTCGTCCATCCTGGCCTCAACTACGGCGTCGACTTCCGTGGTGGTATCCAGATGTCGGTGAAGACGCAGGAAGCAGCCGATCTCGCCAAGTTCCGCGAAGGCCTGAACAGCCTCGGCCTCGGCGAAGTCTCGCTGCAGTCCTATGGCGACAACAACACCATGGCCGTGCGTGCTCAGCGCCAGGACGGCGGTGAAGAGGCGCAGACGGCTGCCGTCACCAAGCTGAAGGACGAAATCGTCAAGATCGATCCGTCGGCAACCGTGACCGGCACCGATGTCATCGGCCCGAAGGTCAGCGGCGAGCTTGCATGGGCGGGTATCCTGTCCGTCGTGATCGCCAGCCTCGCGATGCTGCTCTACATCTGGTATCGCTTCGAATGGCCGTTCGCGGTCGGCGCCATCGTCACGCTCATTCTCGACGTGACCAAGTGCATCGGCTTCTTCGCGCTGACGGGGCTCGACTTCAACCTCACCGCCATCGCGGCGATCCTGACGCTGGTCGGCTATTCGGTGAACGACAAGGTCGTCGTCTACGACCGCATGCGTGAAAACATGCGCCTCTACAAGTCGATGCCGCTGCGCGAACTGATCGACAAGTCGATCAACGAGACGCTCGCCCGTAGCATCTACACCAACGTCACCGCCTTCCTCGCTTTGCTGCCGATGGCAATCTGGGGCGGCAGCGCGGTCGAAAGCTTCGCGATCCCGATGGTGTTCGGCATTCTCGTGGCCGCCGCATCGTCCGTGTTCATCGCGGCGCCGATCCTGCTCTTCCTCGGCGACTGGCGTACGCGCCACCGCGCCGCGGTTTCGAGCAACGACGACAAGGTCGACATCATTCCGCCGAGCTCGCGCAAGTCGGCAGGCTGATCCGGGTCGACCTTTTCAGGTTGTTTCGTGAAATTGATGCGGGCGCCGGTTGCAGAACCGGCGCCCGCTTTCTATTCTCCGCCTGGGCTTAAATCCGGCGGACGAGACATGTCACCATCGACGACAGAGACCGACGAAATGCGCATCAAGCGCTTTCTCGCCATTGCCTCGCACGACCTGCAATCGCCGCTCAGGCACATCGCCATGTATGCAGAGATCCTGATCGACGAGATCGGCGACAGGATCGATGCCGAGCACCTGGAATATCTAAGCACCATCCTTGCCAAGACCCAGGCCGCTCAGGAGCTGACGAAGGGACTGATCAGCTTCGCCTCCGGCGCGCCGAGGCTTGTGATCAGCGATGTCGATACCAAGCTGCTGGTGACGCAGATCTGGGCGGAACTACGCTTCGAGGTCGATGCGCCGAAGGCCACGATCGAGACAGGCGACATGCCTGGCATCCGGACCGATGCTGGGATTCTGGGGCTGGTGCTGAAGAACGTGATGGCGAACGGGCTGATGCACCGCGCTGATGCCGACGAGGCATGCCGCCTGACGGTCGAGGCGGAGCTCGATGCCACGCATTGGACGATCCACATCGCCGACAACGGCCCGGGCATCGCGCCGGAGCATCAGGAGAGCGTGTTCACCGCCTTCTGGAGCCTGCTGCCGGAGGGTGCCGCGAAAAGGCCGGGCCTGGGGTTGGCAGCGGCGCGGGAGCTGGTGACCGCGCTTGGCGGGACGATCTCGCTCACATCATCGGCGGAGACGGGAAGCCGGTTCACGATCCGACTGCCGGTTTGATGGCACGTCAGATGTTGTAATCGTCCTTCCAGACGTCGGGCATGTCATAGCGAACATATTCGCGGATGATGTGCTGCAGCGTCTCGACGTCGATCTCGTCCTTGCCGATACGAAAGTCGACGCCGTAATCCTGGAACTGCTGGAAGTAGCTGTCCGAGACATCCATCGATATGACGCCAATCGGGCCGGTGAAGCTCGCGGCGCGCAGCTTCGGCACGGTCTCGCGAAAATCGGCGTTCGGCAGCAGGCGGTTGTCGAGCAGGATCAGATCGAACCTGTCGCTATTTAGCTTTGCCAGCGCATCGCTGACCGATTGCGCGTAGTCCATCTCGACTTTCGGCTCTGTGAGTGCCGCGACGGTCTTCTTCAGGGAGCGGAATTCGATGAATTCGTCATCGACGAACAGGATCTTGACGGCCTCGCCGCGAACCGTCTCTGGTTTCACTTCAGCGTTTTCGGTCACGAAACAAGTCCCATGCGCAACGCCATGGCCACCATGTGCACGCGATTGACCGCGCCTAGTTTCCGCACCGACGCCGCGATGTGCGAATTGACGGTGTGCTCCGACAGGCCGAGGATGATGGCGATCTCCGCCGATGTCTTGCCTTCACTGGTCCAGCGAACCACTTCACTCTCCCGTTGGGTCAAACGGCCTGACATTTCGTTGACCAGGATTTCTTCGTAGAACTTGTCGAATATCCGCATCGTATCGAGCAGGATATCGGCGACTTCGCCCTGGTCCGGCTGCTGGCGCTTGCCGCTGAAGGCGACACAGTAGCGGCGCCCCTCAGGCGTGAAAAGCGGGATGAGCAGAAAGCTGTTTGTGTCGAACTCATTGAGGACGAGATCGGGCGGGTAGCCCTCCAGATTGTTGGCCCTGCCGCTCATGGGGGTCGCCAAGAACTGCGCGGCCTTTGACTTGATGAAGCCGAGCGCGCGGCCCATGGCGTAGACGAAGAAGCCGGTCTGGCGCTCGGCGACATTGGTGATGATGATATCGCGCGCGCCGAAGGGTTGCGACGCCTCGGAGATGCGGGCGAGCGCGAAGCTGTCGAAGGCATAGTGATGCGCGGCCGCCTTCAGAAGTCGAAAGAAATCCGTGCGGTTGATCGCCCGCCCCAATTCCGGGCCAGCGTGAAATGGAAGTGCCATCGCGCTACTCATTCCGCATTCCTGCTTCTTGGCTCCTACGTGCCTGTGGTTACCGGTTGAGCGGCATCCCCGAACTCTGGAGACACGCGCCAGACTGATACAGTTAATGACCGAGTGCGGAGTTTCGAGGGAAACCGCCGCGACGCGCCGATCACAAAATCGGCATGCGGCCTCTGTTTCCGCCTATTCCCATGCCGTCAGCGATGCGTTTCGCGCACCAGCGAGACGACAGACTTCGGTTACGGATTTTTCCAGGGTTGTTTCGTCAACAAAGTCAAACGGCTCTCCCCAGCATCGTCTCACACTGCTTCATGCGTATAGTGTGAAATGTAGCCAAAGTCGTGTCAATGAGACTTGCAACCATTGCGTCATAAATACCTAAGAAAGTCGATTGTCTTTGATAGACTATTGCCCGGGGCCCACGAGTGCACTGAGGTCGATCGGTTTTTCGACGTATAGATCCGCCCCGCAGGCCAAGGCCCGCTCGCAATCCGCCGTCGCGTCCGACCCCGAGCAGATAGCGATTCGCATCGAGACGAAGCGTTGATCGGCGCGCAGGCGCGTGACGAGGCCGATGCCGCTATCGACGGGCATATAGAGATCGACGATCACGAGCGCCGGCAGCGCCAGACCTTCGGCGGCGGATAAGCACAGCGCCTCAAAGGCGGCATCGGCGGTCTGGAAGCATGAAAGAGCGATGTCGGGGCGTTCCTTGCGGCAGACATACTGCGTGTAGAATAGGTCGTCGCGGCTGTCATCCACGTAAAATACCGCCGGCATTACCACCCTCCCGTGCTCGCGCCGGCGCCCCGTTCGACCGCAGGGCACAGCATCCGTATCGGGCATATTGCCGGTCGGCGCCGAAGCCGCAACTATCGCGGCAGATGTATATTGAATAATTTTCAATTCTGGAAATAGTAACCGCCGGACGGGAGAGCAACGCGTGGTGAAGCCGATCATTGGTCGAAGGACGAGTGCCCCCTGGCGCCAGGAACGACACCGTTTGACCACGATCGTGCTCGGCGTGCTGCTGCTCATGCTGGGCGCCGTGATCCTTTTCGCCTGGGTGCGGCAGATCGAGCCTCTTCTTTTCCTGATACCGGATTCGCCTGCGATGGCGATCAACACGGCGATATGCTTCTGCCTCACCGGGATCGCGCTCGTCATCTCGGTCTATACCGGCGCCAATGCGCGCCTTGCCGCTTTCCTGCTGTTTTCGCTCGCCGCCGCGATGAGCGGGGTGCGGCTGATCGAGCTGACATTCGTCGGACGCCAACCGCAGATCATGGAGCGCTTTCTGGCCGGCATTTTCGTCGATCCGGCATTCTTCGGCCGCGTCGGCGGCGGCATGGCGCTGATCACCGCCGTGGTCATGTTCTTCTCCAACCTCGCTCTGGCGCTCACCCCGCCGGACCAGAAGGGCAAGGCGCGGCTGTTCGAGGAGCTTGTCGGCTATGTGGTGATCGGCCTCGGCATCGCGGCGCTGGCCGGATACGCGATGCATACCGAGCACATCTATCGCTGGGGATCGAACATCGGCATGGCGGTGCATACCGCCGCCGGCGTGACACTGCTCGGCTCGGCGATGCTGGTGCGATCCTGGTGGCTGCAGCCGGATCATCATGGCGGCATGCCCGTCTGGCTGCCCGGCGCGCTGTGCTTCATCGGGCTGATGATCGATCTCTATACCCCGCTCGGGGTGGTGAACGGCATGATCTATGTGCCGCTGATCCTGACCTCGCTGTGGTTCAACAGCCGCACGGCGCCCTTCAACCTGGCCTTCGTCTGCTCGATCCTGATCCTGCTCGGCTTTCTCGCCGTCGACCGGCATGGCGAAGGCTATGGCTACGAGGCGACGAACCGCGCCATCACCGTCGGCATGCTCTGGCTGGTGGCGACCTTCGTGTTCTTCTTCCAGCGCAAGAGCGACAGCCTGGATGCCGAGCGCATCCGCTTCGACACGGTGACCCGCAATACGCCGAACGCGATCGTCGCCATGGACCCGCAGGGCAAGATTTCGCTGTTCAATCCGGCAGCCGAGGAGATGTTTGGCCGGACATCGAAGGAGGCGATCGGAGAGAGCGTCCATATACTGCTGCCGGAGACCTTTCATGCGGGGCTAGACGACTATTTCCGGCGATCGCTGCTCTTGAGCGAGGAGGGCGGGACCGGGACGACGGGCACCATCTCCGGCATCCGGCGCAATGGCGAGACGTTCCCGCTCGATGTGTCGCTCAGCGCCTTCCGGACCGGGACAACCGTTACCTTCGTCGCCATTTTGCGCGACATCAGCCTGCGGGTGCAGCAGGAGGAACAGCTGCGGACAATGTTCCGCCAGCTTCAGGCTTACACGGCCGATCTGGAGCGCAGCAATTCCGATCTCGACGAGTTCGCCTATATCGCCTCGCATGACCTGAAGGAACCGCTGCGCGGGATGCACAACCATTCCCGCTTTCTGCTTGAGGACTACGAGACGGTGCTCGACGAGGACGGCGTGCGTCGCATCAACCGCATCGTCCGGCTCAGCCAGCGCATGGAGAAGCTGGTCAACGACCTGCTCTATTTCTCGCGCATCGGGCGGCAGCAGCTGGCGGTGAAGCGCACCGATGTCCATGCCATCGTCAAGGACGTGGTCTCGACCATGGAGCTTTATCTGGAAGAGCGGCGGGCGAAGGTGCTGGTCGAGGGCCAGCTTCCTGACGTCGTCTGCGATTCGCTGCGGCTGACGGAGGTCTACCGCAACCTGATCACCAATGCCGTGAAATACAACGACAAGCCCGAGCCGGTCGTGACCGTCGGCCACGTCGCCGAGCTTTTGGGCGAAGACGGGCGGCGGACGAGCGACGTCTATTTCGTGCGTGACAACGGCAAGGGCATTCCCCGCGAGTTTCACGAGGATATCTTCCGCATCTTCAAGCGTCTGGAAAAGACGCAGGAATCGGACGACGGCACCGGCGCCGGGCTGACCTTCGTGCGCAAGATCATCGGCCGTCACGAGGGCGACGTCTGGCTGGAGTCAGAGGTTGGCCAGGGCACGACTTTCTATTTTACATTGGGTCACAAGCGCGAGGGGCAGCATGCAGCACCGTGAAACACAGCCGATCCTGATCGTCGAGGACAGCGAGGACGATTACGAAGCAACCATCCGCGCCTTCAAGCGCGCCAAGCTCAAAAACCCGGTGCAATGGGCGCCATCGGGCCAGCAGGCGCTGGATCTGCTGGCGACGATGGAAACACGGCCGGGCCTCATCCTGCTCGACCTCAACATGCCGGGGCTCGATGGCCGCAAGACGCTGGAGGCGATCAAGTCCAACCCGGCCTGGCGGAAAATCCCGGTGGTGATCCTGACCACGTCGGACGACGAGCGCGACATCGAGGGCTGCTACGCGCTCGGCGCCAACACCTATGTCCAGAAGCCCGTCGATCTCGACGGTCTGTTCGCGGCCATCCAGCGGTTGAAGGAATACTGGTTCGAGATCGCCATATTGCCTCTGGAGGGGTGAGCATGGCCGAGGGCAGCGCGGTACTTGTTATCGACGACAATATCGACGACCGCGAGGTTTACCGGCGGATGTTGGCGCGCGCGCCGGGCGCGAACTATGTGGTCTACGAGGCTGAAAACGGCGACGAGGGCATAGCGCTCAACGCGCAGAAGCGGCCGGATTGCGTGTTGCTCGACTACTCGCTGCCGGGCCGCGACGGCGTCGGTGTGCTCGAGGAGATATTGAAGCTCGACCCCTCCGCCAACGTGATCATGCTGACTGGCCAGGGAAGCGAGACGATCGCCGTCGAAGTGATGAAGGGCGGCGCGCGGGATTATCTCACCAAGGACACGCTTTCGCCGGAGACGCTGCACCGCTGCATCCAGAGCGCCATCATGCATGGCGATCTCGCGGCCAAGCTGGAGCAGAAGCAGCAATCACTCGAGATTTTCACCCGCGCCATGGCCCACGACCTGAAGGAGCCGCTGCGGACGATCAAGTCGTTCAGCAGGCTGCTGCAGGCATCGCCCTCGCTCGCGCATGACGATCACGACCTGCTCGGCTACGTGCTCAGCGCGGCCGACCACATGGAGGAGCTGATCGTCAAGGTGTCGGGCTTCTCGAAGCTCGAGGCCTCCGGCGATCTCGAGGCCAAGCCGGTCTCGCTGTCGGCGATCGTCGACCAGGTGGAGCGCAATCTGCGCGAACAGATCAGCAGCCGTGGCGCCGAGATCGAGCGTAGCTCCTTGCCCCAGGTGATGGGCGACGGGACGCTTCTGGTGCAGATGCTGCAGAACATCATCTCCAACGCCATCAAATATTGCGAGGCCGGGGTGCCGCGCGTGCGCATCTCGGCACAAGGCGAAGGCACGCTCTGCCGGATCGCCGTCAGCGACAACGGGCCCGGCATCGCGCGCGATCATCGCGAACTGATCTTCCAGCCATTCAAGCGGCTGGTCGGGCGCGGCATCGAGGGGACGGGGCTCGGGCTGGCGATCTGCCGGCGGATCGCGCAGCTGCATGGCGGCGCCATCTGGTGCGAGGATGCCGATGGCGGCGGCACGACCTTCATCATGGAGCTGCCGCTGGCCTTGAGTGAGGCGGACAGGGCGCCCAAGGGGGCGGCAAGCCCACGGCAAGAGGAGCAGCGCACGGATAAGATCGGCCGGGTGGCCGAGGTGCTTCTGGTCGAAGACAGCCCGGCAGATGTGCAGCTTTTGAAGATCAAGCTGATGAGGCGTGAGAAGGTGACGTTCAACCTGCATCTCGCTTCGAACGGCCTTGAGGCGATGCGGTTTCTTCAGGAGCGGGCAACCGGTGGTCACGATCCTTTGATCGACCTCATCCTGCTCGATATCAACATGCCGATCATGGATGGGTTCGAGGTTCTGGAGGCGCTTTCACGCGACGCGCGGCTGAGGACGATACCGGCCTTCATCCTAAGCACATCAAGCGATGAGGACGACATGGAGCGCGCCAAAACGCTTGGCGCGCGGGCCTACATGATCAAGCCGCCGACGCGGCAGCAGCTGGAACTTGCGCTGCAGGATGTTCAGACTTTGGATTTGCAGCCTTGCGGAGATGCCCTAATTCTTTATGGAGAGCAAACAAGGCACCAAGCAAACGCAACGATATGACTGTTATCCTCACCTTCATCTCCGCGCTCCTTCTGTACCCAATGCAATCCGGGCTCCCCTCTATGGCTTCAGGCATACACCACATCACGCTGCTGACCCGAAAGGTGCAGGCGAACGTCGACTTCTACGCCGGCTTTCTCGGCATGCGGCTGGTCAAGCAGACCGCCGGCTTCGAAGACGCGACGCAGCTGCACCTCTTCTATGGTGACGCGGAAGCCACGCCCGGCTCGCTCGTGACATTCCTTGTCTGGGAAGATGGCGCTCCTGGCCGCGCCGGGTTCGGGCAACTCAGCGAACTGGCGCTGGCGATCGACCCTTCCAGCATCGGCTACTGGCTGACGCGGGCGATGAGCTTCGGCGTCCGCACGGAAGGTCCGGCCGACGAATTCGGCGAGCCGGTGCTGCGCTTGAAGGATCCCGACAACATCATCGTCAAGCTTGCCGGCACGCCGGCGCTGAAATCGCCTGCTCCCTGGCATGGCGCCGGCATTCCGGTCGAGCACGCCGTGCAGCGGGTGCGCGGAACGACGATGCTCACCGAAGAGCCGGAAAAGAGCCGCGCCTTCGTCGAGAGCCACTTCGGTTATCGCTTCCAGGAGAACCGCGGCAATATCGACCGGCTGGTTTCGCAGTCCGGTGATATCGTCGACATCAGGAACGCCAAGGGATTCTGGTCGAGCGCATCGGGGACCGGCACGTTCGACCATGTGGCGTTCCGCGCAGAGGACGACGCGGCGCTGTCGAAGGTTCATGATGCGCTGAAGAGCGAGGGTGCAAGCGCGTCGGATATCAACGTGCACGACCGCAAGTATTTCCGCTCGCTCTATGTGCGCGAGCCGGGTGGCACGCTGATCGAGCTTGCGACCGACAAGCCGGGCATGACGGTGGACGAGCCGGCGGCGACGCTGGGCGAAAAGCTGTTCGTGCCCAAGGACCCGATCACCGATCTCAAGGACCTGAAGGTGGTTCTGCCGCAGTTCTCGATGCCGGGCGAGCCCCGGATCAATTATCGCGAGCTACCCTTCGTGCACCGCTTCTATACGCCGCCTAACCCCGACGGCACCGTTCTTGTGCTGCTGCACGGCTCGGGTGGCAACGAGACGACGCTGATGCCGCTGCTGCACAAGGTGGCGCCGCGCGCGACGCTGCTCGGCGTGCGCGGACGCGCGACAGAGGAAGGCATTCCGCGCTGGTACAAGCGCATCACGCCGTTCTCCTTCGACCAGCAGGACATCAAGAACGAGGCTGAGGCCTTCGCCGCCTTCATCGACGGCGCGGTGAAATCCTATGGGCTCGATCCGAAGAAGCTCGTCTATGTCGGCTATTCCAACGGCGCCAACCTTCTGAACTCGCTGCTCTACCTGCACCCGAACCTGGTTCACAAAGCGGTTCTGCTGCGCTCCATGCCTGTGCTCAGCGAATTTCCGCATGCGGACCTGAAAGGCACCGATCTGCTTGTCATCAGCGGCAAGACGGACGCCTATGGGAAATATGCAAGCGACCTCGAAACACGGCTGAAGACCTCGGGCGCAACGGTCGATTCGACCGTCATTCCGACGGGGCACCTGCTCGGCGATGACGATGTTCCGGTCATTCAGAAGTGGCTGACGCACGAGGAATAGCGCGTCAGCGGGTTGGCCAGCGGAGCTTCATCCACTGTCGGCAGGACACACCCGCTGGTCGTATTCTGTAATTTCTACTCGGACCCGTCGCATTCTTCCAAGTTATGCGGCGGGTTTTTCTCTGGCAAAAATGTCCGATCCGGCCGGTCTTCTTCGTCGATATTGGTCCGACGAGAACAGCTGTCTTTTACCTCTCAGCCATTTCGCCGGTGCGAAGAAGCGCAATGCGGCCATGAGAAAACGGCGAAAGCAACGTTATTGCACTTCTATATATTTTTATATTCACAATGCTTAAATCTGGTCTATTTCGACAATAATCATAATCAATCAAACAGAATTACGACTTCGTGAATATTAAATAAACACGAATTATTACAATTACTTTTCTTCACTCCAGAAATAATATCGCATTAATATCACCCTTCTGCGATTAATAATATACCAGCAAGAAATCACCACATTGTTTTGGTTTTTCAGCAAACTGTATTGGTTTGCTGCAACGCAAAATGTTTCTTGCCGAGGTTGGGGGAGCGCCCTACCCTTCCCCCGACATCGACTGCAGAAGGGAACCCGAATGCCTCCTCAGCCCGTGGACATCAGCCTGATCATCTCGTCGAGAAATCGGGCTTATGGACTGACGAACTGCCTGGATGCCGTATCGAATGCTGCGCGCCAGACCAGCGATCTGAGCCTGGAACTCGTCTTCGTCGACAATGGTTCCACCGACAACACGTCCGCGATCGTCAGCGAATGGGCAAAGACGGCGCCGATCAGCACCAATCTCGTTTACGAAGCGAAGCCCGGTCTTTCGGTTGCGCGCAATAGCGGGCTGGCTGCCGCCAAGGGTCGGATCATCGCTTTCACGGATGATGATTGTGAAGTGTTTGCCGATTACTTCACGGTGATTGCCGCACTCTTTGCCGCCGACACCGACATCGTCATGCGGGGCGGTCGTATCGAGCTTGGCGACGCGCGCGATCTGCCTGTCACGATCAAGCCCGAGCTGGAGCCTGCCGTGCTGACGAGCGAGCTGCATGCCGGCGGGTTCATCCATGGCGCCAACATGGCGTTTCCACGCGCGCTGATCGACAAGGTCGGTCTGTTCGACACGCGCTTTGGCGCCGGCTCGCCCTTCCGCTCCGGCGAGGATACCGATTACGTGCACCGCGCCTTCAATTCCGGCATCCGCGTCGAATACATTCCGGATTTCGCGGTGAAGCACTTCCACGGGCGCCGGGAACTCGGCGACGTGAAGAAGCTGCAGAGCGGCTATGCCTTCGGCAACGGCGCGCTCTACGCCAAATACCTCTTCGACCGTCGCTCGAACATGCGCGGCATGCTGCGCTGGGACATTCGCCAGGCAGTGCTGGAGGCAATGGGCCGCCGCAAGCTCAGCGATGAGCTAGGGCTGACCTATCGCAGCCAGCTCAGAGACAATTTCACCGGCATGGTCGCCTATTGGCGCGGCCAGAAGACGGGCCGGGCCGCTTGAGCGGTCCCGAGCCCCTGAAGCATCGCGCCTCAGCGCCCAATCGATTGGATACTGAATGACAGATACGGCAATTGGCCACGCCGAGCTGAAGAAGAAGACCGCGCTTTCCGTCCTCTGGTCGGTCATCCGCGTGGCGTGGAGCACGGTTGCGACCTTCGTGATCTTCGTCATTCTCGCCCGCATTCTCGGACCCGGCGACTTCGGCACCTTCGCGCTCGCGAGCCTCTTCGTCGAGATCGGCAGAGTGCTTGCCTATGCCGGCCTCGGTGACGCGGTGACGCGCCAGCTCGATCTCGACGAGGAACTGGCCGATACCGCCTTCTGGGCGACGATTGCCTTCAGCGCCATCGTCGCCGCTGTCGTCTTCGTCTTCGCACCCTATTACGGCGATCTGGTCCGCGATCCGAAAGTTGCCGAGATCCTGCGCTGGCTGGCGCCGCTGCTGCCGGTGTCGTCGCTCGCGGTCATCCACAATGCGCGGCTGGCACGCGAATTCGGCCACAAGAACCTCGCGGCCCAGGCGATCGCCGCCAGCCTGCTTTCCGGCATCACCGCCGTCGCCTGCGCCTTCATGGGCTGGGGCGTGTGGGCGCTGGTCGCCCAGACCGCCGTCAACGCCGTGGTCACAGTGCTGCTCGGCTGGGTCGCCTATCCCTGGATGCCGAAGTTCCGCTTCAACGTTCCGCTGTTCCGCTCGATCTTCCTGTTCAGCATCAGCCTTGTCGTCACGCAGCTGATGTGGATGCTGCTCGCCCGCGTGCAGGACATCTTCATTTCGCGCTGGTACGGCCCGGTCGAAGTCGGCCGTTACCGCATTGCCTGGCGGCTGATCGAGCTGATCGGACAGGCCGTGCTGGCGCCGATCGGCAGTGTGGCGTTGGTGACGCTGTCGCGACTGCAGAACGACCGCGTCGCATTCCGCAATGCCTACAACAAGATCGTCGGCGCCGCCGCACTCGGCACCATTCCGCTGCTGCTCGGCTTCGGCGCTCTGTCCAACGACATGATCGCCATGCTGTTCGGCGACAAGTGGGGCAATGCCGGCGATATCGCCACGGTTCTCGTGCTGATGGCCGTGCCCTTCGTGATGAACTTCTTCGCCTCGTCGGCGCTCTCCGCCGTCAACCGCGCGGAATCGATCCTCTCGGTGGCTGCCCTGCAGCTCGCCGCCACGCTGGTGCTCACCTGGCTGCTCGTGCCCTACGGTGTGGTTGCCGTTGCGGCCGGCTATACGCTGCGCGCCTGGCTGACGCTGCCCTACCAGCAGTACGTGCTGGCGCGTTTCGCCAGCATCGATGCGATGAGCACGCTGAAGGCCGTGGCGCTGCCGCTCTGCGGTTCGCTGCTGATGGCAGCCGGTGTCTGGCTCGCTCATCCTGTCATCGTCGAGCATGTCCAGAACCGCTGGCTGTCGCTCGGCCTCAGCATCGGCCTCGGCGCGGTGATCTACCTCGCCTTCCTGCCGATCTTCGGCCGGTCGGTCATCCGCCCCTACATCGCGCTTGCAATGTCGCTCAATCCGTTTCGCAAACACGCGCAGGCCTGAGGCCTCGCGCATCACTTTCGGACCTCTTGTCCCTAAAACAAGGAGCCTTCAATGGAATCTAACCTGACGATCATCAACCGCCTGCAGGGCGTGATCGAGAAGAACCTGTCTGACGTTTTCGACCCGTCGGAGCGTTATGCGCTGCTCGACTTTCCAAACCACTACAATATCGGCGACAGCGCGATCTGGCTGGGCGAGCTTGCATATTTCGACAAGAAGCGCTCGCGCCCGTCCTATGTGACCGAAATCCCGACTTTCGACGAGGATCGCATGCTCGGCGCCATTGGCGACGGCCGGATCTTCCTGCACGGCGGCGGCAATTTTGGTGACATCTGGGCCGGCTACCGCCAGTTCCGTGAAAACATGCTGGAGCGGCACAAAGGACGGCCGATCGTGCAGCTGCCGCAGACCATCCATTTCAAGGATCAGGCCAACGTCGACAGCACGGCGCGCGCGATCGAGAAACACGGCCAGTTCACGCTGCTCGTGCGCGACAAGAAGAGCCTTGCCTTTGCGCAGCGCTGGTTCCAGTGCGAGACGCGCCTGTGCCCCGACATGGCCTTCTGCATCGGCCCGGTCGCAAAGCCGGTGCCGCAGCATGAGCTGCTCTTGAACCTGCGCGAAGACCAGGAGGTCGGCACGCCACAGGACCTGACGGCGGCGACGCAGCGTCCGGGCACGGTGAAGTCGGATTGGCCGGATGAGCCCGCCGATTTCCAGAAGCAGACCAAGCATGCGGCCATCCTGAAGGGGCTGCTCTCAGGCAAGATCGGCGGCCGCGCCCGCATGACGGAACTCGCCTACCGCGAGCGCGCGCAGCAGCGCTTCGACCGCGGCGTGGCACTCCTGGGTTCGGCACGGCAGGTGATCACCGACCGCATGCACGGCCACATCATGTGCGTGCTGATCGGCGCTGACCATTGCGTGCTCGACAACAGCTACGGCAAGACCAGCAGCTTCATCGAAGCCTGGAACACCTGCAACACGGAGAAGGCGGAACTGGCGGCGACCGTCGACGAGGCGCTTGATATTCTCGACGCGAGACGCATGCAGAAGCAGGCCGCTGTCGCCTAAGGCAGTTACCCTCGCCGGGCGATCATGATCCCGGCGAGGACCACAAGACCACCGATCGCCTGCATTGGGCCGATCGGCTCGCTGAGCAGGATCCATGCGAGGATGGCGGCCACGACCGGCTGCAGGAGCAGCGTCAGCGACGAGAAGGCGGCCGGCAGATAGGCCAGCGCATAGGTGATCGCCACCTGCCCGCTGGCGTGGCTGATGAAGGCGAGACCGAAGACCATGGCCCAGCCATAAGCGGTGGTCGGCAAGAGATGACCTTCCACGAAGAAGCCGAACGGAAAAAGACAGACGGCGGCCGACGCCGTGCTCCAGAGCATGATGCGAACCGTATCGAAGCGCGTGCGCAACCTGCCGATGGCGAGGATGTATAGCGCGTAGGCGACTGCAGCGAGAACGGCGCCGCCATCGCCGCGCAGATCGCCCTGACCGAGTGCGGCCGGACCGCCCTTGAGAACAACGACACCGGCGATCGCCAGCACCAGCCCGACCACGAATACGCGCGTGACGGCAGCGCCCATGAAGAGCACGCCGATGATGGTGACGAAGACCGGCGCGAGGTTGGCAAGCAGCGTCGCATTGGCGACGGATGTGATCGTGATCGACAGGTGCCAGGTGATGAGGTCGACAGCGAGAATGACGCCGGGAAGGATGAGCATGCCGCGATCCGCCCAGGTCTCGGGCTTCGGACCGGTCGCGCCACCCTTGATGAGCGAGAAGATGTAGATCGGGAAGAAAGCCAGCGCCACGCGCCAAAAGCCTGTTGCCATCGGCCCCACTTCCGACAGTCGCACGAAAATCGGCGAGCCGCCGATCGCGGCGCCACCAAGGATTAGCGCGGCAAGCGCGAAACGTTGCGAGGGAGCGGACTGCGGGAGAGCGGAGACTTGCGACATGGCGTACCGTGCTTGCGGCGTCGGGTGCGATCGAGTGGCGCCATCATGCACCGCAAGTAGCAGAAGCAGCGGCCTCAGAATAGCCCGGGAACGACAGGCGCGGTCGATATCGTCGCCGGCGCGGCTCGCGCTACGCCGGCGCCAGCGGAAATGGTCAGCCGGAGATGACCGTCGAGAATTCCGGATTGCCGCGGATCGTGTTGCTCACGGTGCAGATCTCGTCTTCGGCGGCGTGGGCGATCTTCTGACGGGTCTCTTCGTCGATGTCGCCCTTGATGGAGAAGACGATGTTGAAGGTCTTGACCCGCGACAGGCCTTCGGTGGCCTTCTCGCCGGTGACGTCGGCCTTGAGCTCGGTGATGCGATCGAGAACGCCGAGCTGGCTCGCCGCCATGCGGGCGCTCAAGACCAGGCAGGCTGAGAGGGAGGAATAGAGAAGGTCCAGCGGGTTGAAACCCGGCTGTGACGGGCTGGTGACGATATCGATCTCGCCGCCGGTGGCGGAGGTGACATGCGGGAAGCCGGTGCGGCCGAGAACGGCGCTGGCGCCAACGGGACGAGTGCGAACCTTTAGGTCTGCCATGAGTTATTCCTCGGAGATGATTCGTGCCTGTAGATAGGAGCTTCGATTGGCGGGCGCAACGCGCTTTTCGCCGCTGATGCAATCGCAATCCACAAAGGCACCACGCGCTGCAACCAAGGAAGGAAATCGGCATGAAATACCGATTCGGGACACCTTGAGAGGCAAAAGGTCAAGCTGAGTTAGACATCCCCATTTCTAGGGATAGCCCGGCATCCGCCTCGCAATGCAATATGATGTCGCACTAAAACAGAAATGACTATCGGAGTGATCCATGCGAGAACTTGAGACAGTTGCTGTTGCACCCAACGTCGTCTTCGAAAGCGCGCCGTTCGGTTACGTCCGCAAGGTCTATGTCGATGATGAAGCCTGTTGGGGCCTGTTCGACCAGGATGGCGATGTGATCTTCGTCGGCGATGCGCCGATCGACTGCCATTCCTATGCAGCCAAGGAGCATATCCGCGTTCAGGTCGTGCACTGATCCTGCTTCCACGGCGCCCGTCCCCAAGAACGAGCGCCGCAGGGCAGTTGGAAGACTTCAGCGATAGGACGGCGTTGATGGCGTCATGGCCACCTGTTCGCCGGAGAAGATGACGAAGGCGAACAACAGGACGCCGATGAATGTGATGATCGAGGCGATTGCCACGACGGGTTCCATCGCCATGTTGCCGAGCAACATCAGATAGAGGCTCGGAACCATGAGCGTGACGCCCGCGGTATAGATGCCGTACTGGATCATCGCGATGCGACGTTCGGCCTTTCGCGGATTGAGCGCGTAATAGCCTCCGAAGAGCGCCATCGTCACCCAACCCAAGAGATTACAGTGTGCATGAGCGCCGATCACGCTGTGATCCTGCGAGATTGCCATGTTCAGGCCCATTCCGATACCAAGGATCAGAAACAGAATGGCCGTCTTGAAATATAGATGCGAGATGCGTGGCATTTGAATCTCCCCTCTTTTCGGCAAGGGTAATATTACCACTGCAGAGGCGAGTTGAGAACGACGCCCTTATCAGTAGGTTGCGACATGCGCGGCGAGACAACTTGCGTCGTTTCTCAGAGAAATCGGATGTGTCACGAATTTCCGCCCAGATTGCCGGATATCGTCATGAATACTTCGTTAAAGCCTGTGGAATAGCATGGCGCGTGCGAATGAGTTGCGGAGAACCGAGATGCGGGAGATCTACAGGCCGTTTGTCACCAGTGACGATCCCGATCGGGATGTGCGCTGCCAGGACGCGATGCAATTCGCGTTCGAGGACCTGACGCGCGCCTGTGTCGCTTCCGGCTGGAGCGAGCGCGAAAGCATGGAGGCGATCATCAGCCTCGCGGAAGAGCGCCTGCGCGTGCTCGGCGCCAATGACGACGCCAAACAGCTTCTCGATGTTCTGAAAAAGATGATCCAGCAGCCGGCGGCCTGAGGGCTTTCGCCACATCCCCAGTTGTGGGGCCCAATTGTCAGGCGGATTTCGCCAACGGCACGTCGACGCTGTCGGCAAGGATCTGTGCCTGCGCGACCGACAGGTTATGCGACGCCATCAGGAGCAGGCAGAGCGCCACGGCGCGCGGCACATCCTGCTCTCCCGTCGCCCATAGGCGGCTGGTGATCTGATCGACTCCAAAGAGATTTTCCACTCCAGCAGTGGTCAATCCCAGGACCGCCAGAGCGGCTCTGTATTCCAAAGCTTTCATGTTTGCTGTTCCCGGCGCGCTTTATGCGCACTTATCTTTCGGAGTGGCCCACTTTAGTTTCGGTTTATTTTGAAGGGTCTCCGCAAGCGACGTTTTCCAGTCTGAAAACGACAGTCACAGCAGTGTCACGGTGTCAGAGTCTTTCTGGACAAACTCTAGTGAACCGACGGCTCGTCCGCATCATCGAGGAATGTGCGGATGCCGTCGCGCTCGACGGTGGCCAGAAACTCGTCGAAAGCATCGCGATCGGTCTCGAAGCCCTCTTCCCACTCGATCAGGTCGTCGTCTTGCGTCACGACTTCCATCTTCCAGTCGCCATTGGTGCCGGCGGGGCGGAAAATGTCGACCAGAACGGTCACGCCATCATCGGTAAACTCGCCAGCGAGTTCGGAATGCTCGAGCTTCGGTTCTTTCGTCTTGGCCATGTCACTCTCTGCTGGTCCTGCGGGATGGACCGCTGTAGCAGCCCTGTCGTTTGCCGCCAAATCAAAAAGATGGATTGCGCCGAGCGCAGCAACGATCGCCGCCGAGGGATGCGGCCTCACCGCGCCTGAGCCGTTTCTTTATCGTTGCTTGGCTTTTTACATGCCGCCCAGCGGACTGGAATCAATATCAGCGACGAGAAACTCGCTAAAATCCATTAGTGCCAATAGGCACTTTGTTAACCAGCGCAGCTATACTTTGGCACCCATAGGATGCGTAATATCACATCCAACAAATCAATATAAATCTAAAGTTACATTTCTGAGTTTCTCATGACGTCTATTGTCACGAATATATCCGCGAATAACGCGCTGCAGACGCTCCGTTCGATCAACTCGAACCTCGGCGAGACCCAGAAGCAAGTATCAACGGGACTGCGCGTCGGCAAAGCCGCCGACAACGCGGCATATTGGTCGATCGCCACGACGATGCGCTCGGACAACAAGTCCATTTCGGCGGTCCAAGACGCGCTGGGGCTGAGCGGCGCCATTCTCGACACGACCTACGAGGCAATTGCCTCCTCGATCGATGTGATGTCGGAGATGAAGGCGAAGCTGGTCACGGCTTTCGAAAATGGCGTCGACAAGACGAAGGTCAACGAAGAGATCACGCAGCTGAAGGGTCAGTTGACCACGACGCTCGGCGCGGCATCGTTCAACGGCCAGAACTGGCTCTCGTGGAACAGCGGCGTCGATTCCGCCGACAAGCAGATCGTCACCTCCTTCATTCGAAACAATGACGGCACCGTCAAGCTCGGCACGCTGAGCTACGCGATCAATACGCCGCCACCCCAGACCGACACCAACGTTCAATACTTCGTGGACAATGGCGGATCCGGCGAATACGGGATCCTGTCGACCGAAGCTTTCGCCATACAGGCGGGGTCGGCCAAGAACTACGTGGTCCTCAAGGGCGCCACGGCGCCGCCGACAGCGACCGACCTTGCGATCGACAACTCGACGACCTCGGCGGAACTCGATGACATGCTCTCGACGCTCGAAGGCATGACCAAGCAGATGACGAAGGTCGCCTCCGACATCGGCTCGCTCAGCCGGACCGTGGATCAGCAGAGTGATTTCGCCTCGAAGCTCAGCGATTCGATCGACAGCGGCATTGGCCGCCTCGTGGACGCCGATATGGAAGAACAATCCTCCAGGCTGTCAGCGCTGCAGACACAGCAGCAGCTAGCCATTCAGTCACTCTCGATCGCCAACTCCTCGCCGCGCAACATCCTCAGCTTGTTCCAAGGCTAAAAAGCCACGCCGCAGCCCGTTTGAACTTACAACGGCACTCGCTCACACGCGGGTGTCGTTCGACGCATTTTGCACGTCTGGCATGGGCTGAGGCAGAGACTGATCGAGGAAAAAAAGAGTGGTGCCCAGACGCGGATTTGAACCACGGACACGCGGATTTTCAATCCGCTGCTCTACCAACTGAGCTATCTGGGCATTCCTGCTTCGGCGCATCTCTCGTTTCCGAGAGCTGTAGGGGCTTGGTTTTCCCCGGAAGCGAGCGGGGTTATAACATCTTGTTCGGCCATGGCAAGCGCCAAATGAGAGTTTTTTGACAGACCTGTGAATTTTCCGAATTATCGAACAAATTGAACGGCTTCCCGAGTGGGAAACACCATCAGTTCTCGTCGGGGTACTCGGCCTTCGTCTCATCCTCGGCAACGGAAATGGCGTAGGAGCCGGTCAGCCAGCGCGAAAGATCGACTTCGCGGCAACGGTTCGAGCAGAATGGATAGTGCTCGCGCTGCGAGGGTGTGCCGCACTCCGGGCACGGGTGCGCCTTGCGCAGCGGTTCGATCTTGGCGCTCTGTCTGGTTTCATCGGGCATGGTCATTCCTTCGGGTTTTCGGCCCGCCGGCTTCAAGCCTCGGGCCACCGGCTGTGGACGTCGAAGCCCTCGCCGGTCAGAAGCAAAATGGTCTCGTACAGCGGCAGGCCGACGACGTTGGTGTAGGAGCCGACCATCTTCTGCACGAAGGTGCCGGCCAGCCCCTGGATGCCATAGGCACCCGCCTTGCCACGCCACTGGCCTGAGGCCAGGTAGTTTTCGACCTCGAAACCGGACAAACGCTTGAAGCGCACCTTGGTTTCCACGATCTTCTGGCGGATCTTGCGGTCGGGCGTCACCAGGCAGACGCCGGTGTAGACCCAATGGCTGCGGCCGGAGAGCAAATAAAGCGAGGCCGAGGCCTCGTCGGCGAACTCGGCCTTGCCGAGAATGCGGCGACCGACGGCGACGACGGTGTCGGCGGCCAGGATGTAGCTGCCCTTCCAGGTCATGTCGCCCTTGATGGCGGCCAGAGCCGCCTCGGCCTTTTCCGTCGACAGGCGACGCGCCAGCGAGCGCGGGTGCTCCGACTTCTTCGGCGTCTCGTCGATATCCATCGGCATCAGGCGCGAGGGTTCGATCCCTGCCTGGTTGAGCAGGTCAACGCGGCGGGGGGAACCCGAAGCCAGAATGAGCTTGTATTTGAGCGCCATGGAACCTCGACTACCGGGCAGACGGAAGCGAAAGCCTTAGGGCTTTCGGATCAAGCTTACTTGAAGCGGTAGGTGATACGGCCCTTGGTCAGGTCGTATGGCGTCATTTCCACAAGGACCTTGTCGCCAGCGAGAACGCGGATACGGTTCTTGCGCATGCGGCCAGCGGTGTGGGCGATGATCTCGTGCTCGTTTTCGAGCTTCACGCGGAACGTCGCATTCGGCAAAAGTTCGGTGACGATACCCGGGAACTCGAGGACTTCTTCTTTAGGCATATAGGTGTTTTCTTCCTGTCGGTTGAGATGGCGGCATTGGCCAAGCTTGGGGCCGCCTCAAAATTTGGGCGGAAACTACACAATCAACGGGGGTTTGTGAACCAAATTGATCGCGTTTCCTTTATTTGTTTCATGCGGACTGCGCGGCGATACCACTTCGGTCTAATAGACGGTTCTCGATAAGCTCGGTGAGGTGATTGCGCACCTCGCGATAGCTCTCCAGAATCTGCTCCCGTGTGCCTTGTACGACAGTCGGGTCCATGGTCGGCCAGTAGACCACCTCGACGGCGCTCGCGCGCGTCAGTTCCAGCGCTGCGTGGTGGGCTTGCGGCGAGAGCGTGATGATCACGTCGAAATAATCGTCTTCCAGATCTTCCAGCGTGTGCGGCAGATGCCGACCGAGCGACAGGCCGATTTCATCAAGCACCACATCGACGAAGGGATCGCGTTCGCCGGCACGAACGCCGGCAGACCTTATATAGGTATTTGATGGCAGCAAACTACGGGCAATCGCCTCGGCGATCGGCGAGCGGATGGCATTCATCCCACACATGAACAAAATCGCGCCCGGCCTGATGCTTGCGCTTGTCGGTTCGAGCTCGCTCATCCCGGTCATCCGCGCCAGTAGAGAACGCAGACCAGCGTGAACAGGCGACGCGCGGTGTCGAAATCCACCTCGATCTTGCCGTCCAGCCGGTTCTGCAGCGTCTGCGAACCTTCGTTGTGGATACCGCGCCGCCCCATGTCGATCGCCTCGATGCGGCTTGGAGAGGCGGAACGGATCGCCTCGTAATAGCTCTCGCAGATCATGAAGTAATCCTTCACGATGCGGCGGAACGGGGTGAGCGAGAGGATGTGGGTGGCGACAGCCTCGCCGCCTTCCGTTGTGATGGCAAAGACCAGCTTGGTATCGACAAGCGAGATGTTCAGCCGGTACGGGCCGCCGGCGTGGCCGACGGGCGTAAATGTGTTTTCCTCGATGAGATCGAAGATGGCGACGGCGCGCTCGTGTTCGACATCGGGCGTCGATCGGCCGATGGTGTCGTCCAGGACGACGTCGCAAAGCCGGAAGTCGCCCGCAGCCATCGCTTACCGTTCCAGGTTGAGGCGGATCGCAACCGACCGCGCATGGGCGTCGAGGCCTTCGGATACTGCAAGCGCGATAGCAGCCGGACCCAGCGTGCGCAGTTGTTCAGAACCGAGGCGCAGGATCGAGGTGCGCTTGACGAAATCGAGAACCGAGAGGCCGGACGAGAAGCGCGCGGAGCGGGCCGTGGGCAGCACGTGGTTGGAGCCGCCGACATAATCGCCGATCACCTCGGGCGTATGCGCGCCGATGAAGATGGCGCCGGCATTGCGGATCTTGTCGACCAGCGCATCCGGATCGGCGACGGCGATCTCCAGATGCTCGGCGGCGATGCGGTTTGCGAGCGGAATGGCGTCGCTGATCTCCTTGACCAGAATGACGGCACCGAAATCACGCCAGCTGGCGGCGGCCGTCTCGGCGCGGTTCAGCGTCTTCAGCTGGCGCTCGACTGCCGCCTCGACCGCCTTGCCGAAGGCCGCGTCGTCGGTGATCAGGATCGATTGCGCGCTGACATCATGCTCTGCCTGGGCGAGAAGATCGGCTGCGATCCAATCCGGATTATTGTCCTTGTCGGCGATGACGAGGACTTCAGAGGGGCCGGCGATCATGTCGATGCCGACAGTGCCGAAGACGTGGCGCTTGGCGGCAGCGACATAGGCGTTGCCGGGACCGGTGATCTTGTCGACCGGCGCGATGCTATCGGTGCCATAGGCGAGCGCCGCCACGGCCTGGGCGCCGCCGATGCGATAGATCTCGGTGACGCCGGCAAGCTTGGCAGCGGCGAGCACGGCGGGGTTGACCTGGCCGCCCGTTGCAGGAACGACGATGACGACGCGATCGACCCCGGCGACCTTGGCCGGAATGGCGTTCATCAGCACCGAGCTCGGATAGCTCGCCGTGCCGCCGGGAACATAAAGGCCGACTGCCTCGATCGCCGTCCAGCGCGAGCCGAGCGTCACGCCCATCGCGTCTTCGTAGATATCGTCCTTGGGCAGCTGGCGGGCGTGGTGGGATTCGATGCGGACGGCGGCGACCTTGAGCGCGCCCAGCACTTCGGCGGGCACGGCCTCGACAGCCGCGTCGATTTCCGCCTCGGTGACGCGCATCGGTGTCTCGGCGAAATCGATGCCCTCGAACTTCCGCGAATATTCGGCGAGCGCCGCATCGCCACGGGCGCGCACGTCATCGATGATGGCGCGAACGGTGGTGTTCACGTCCTCGGACATTTCGCGCTTGGTCGTCAAGAACGCCGCGAAACGCTGCCCGAAATCGTCCGATGCCTGATCCAACCAGATTGCCACGCGTCAATTCCTCTCGGTATGCTTCGATAAATGCGTATTCAGGCGCCGGGATGGCGCGGCTTGGAAGCGGTTTCCCATGCGCCGCCGATATCCGCAAGCTGAACCTCGACGCACTCGACATCGAGCGCAATGGTGGCGCCGGCGGCCAGATCGATCTGGATGGTGCCCTCGGGCCCCTCGCCTTTCTGCTCGAAGCGGATGGCGAGCAGCGACAGGACGTCCTCGCGGTTCTTCTGATTGATGCCGACGGAGCGGACGGCCAGTACGCGCTTGAAGACGATGGCGGCGCGGCGGCGCTCGAAGCCCTTGCGCTTGGCACCGGCTTCTTCCCAGACGAAACGGTTGGCGGCGATGGAGAACTGCTGGTCGCGCGGCGACCAGGAAAGATCGGCGACCTTGAAGACACTATCCTGCGTATGCGCGGAGACGACGGCAAGGTCTTCGCTATCCAGCGCAACAAGCTTCAGGTCGGTCATTCAGGCAGCACCCCTTTGTCTCCGATATCGCCGGGATGGCGATATCCGGCGCCGCGGAATGGCGGTGCCGTAGGACAAGGGACATAAGGCGCCAAGGCCCGTTGCGCAACGGGGACAAAGGGCGAATGACCGCCCTTTGTCTCGTTACGTCTACAGTTGCGCTTATTCGCTGACGCGTTCGACGATCGCGCCGCAGCGGGTGAGCTTTTCTTCCAGGCGCTCGAAGCCGCGATCCAGGTGATAGACGCGCGACACCATGGTCTCGCCTTCGGCCGCAAGACCAGCGATGACGAGCGACACGGAAGCGCGCAAATCGGTCGCCATGACCGGGGCGCCCTTCAGGCGCGGCACACCCTCGATCTTCGCCGTCTGGCCCGACAGCGAGATCTTGGCGCCGAGGCGGGCCAGCTCCTGCACATGCATGAAGCGGTTTTCGAAGATGGTCTCGGTGACATGCGAGACGCCGGTCGAGCGCGTCATCAGCGCCATGAACTGCGCCTGCAGATCGGTCGGGAAGCCCGGGAAGGGATCGGTGACGATATCGACCGGGCGGATGCCGGCGCCATTGCGGCGGACGCGCATGCCGTTGTTGGTGGCGGAGATTTCAGCGCCGGCGCGGCGCAGCGTCTCGAGCGCGGTATCGAGCAGCGCCACATCGGTGTTTTCAAGCACGACATCGCCGCCGGCCATGGCAACGGCCATGGCATAAGTGCCGGTCTCGATCCGATCCGGCAGAACGCGGTGGCGCGCGCCGGAGAGCGAGGTGACGCCTTCGATGGTGATGGTCGAGGTGCCGGCGCCGGAGATCTTGGCGCCCATGGCGATCAGGCAGTTGGCGAGATCGACGACCTCAGGCTCGCGGGCGGCATTGCCGATGACGGTGGTGCCGCGGGCGAGCGTGGCGGCCATCATCATGACATGGGTCGCGCCAACGGAGACCTTCGGGAAGGTGTACTTGGCGCCGATCAGGCCACCCTTGGGGGCGGTGGCGGTCACATAGCCGCTGTCGATGTCGAGCGTCGCGCCGAGCGCCGTCAGACCGTCGAGGAAGAGATCGACCGGGCGCGTGCCGATGGCGCAACCGCCGGGCAGCGAAACGCGGCACTGACCTTCACGCGCCAGAAGCGGGCCGATGACCCAGAAGGAGGCGCGCATCTTCGAAACCAGCTCGTAGGGAGCGGTCGTGTCGACGATGGTGCGGCAGGTGAAGTGGATCGTGCGCGAGTAGCTGTCTTCCTGGCGTTCGCGGCGGCCATTGACCGAAACGTCGACGCCATGGTTGCCGAGGATGCGCAGCAACTGCTCGACATCGGCCAGGTGTGGCACGTTTTCGAGCGTCAGCGTATCGCTGGTCAAAAGCGAGGCGATCATCAGCGGCAGGGCGGCATTCTTGGCGCCGGAAATGGGAATGATGCCGTTAAGCTCATTACCGCCGACAATTCTGATACGATCCATAAGCGCTTACGGGCCACGCCCGCCTTTCTGAAACTCTGTCTTTTAAAAGGATGCGGGTCTTTAGACGAAATCCGCGAAGGCTTCAATTCGAAGCGGACGGAACATTACGATTCGTCCATTTTTGCGGCAGGCAGTCCATTTGTCTCGTCGGCCTGGCCGGAACGGCGCGCACGCGTCTGTTGTTTGCGGCGGGAAAGATTTTCCCGCAATTTTTCCGCGGCCCGATCGCGGCGCAATTTCGCCTGCTGCTCGATCGCGTCTTTGCGGCCCTTGCGGGCATTTTCAGTGTCTTCGGTCATGTTTCATGGCTTACCCGAATTCGCGGCAATCCAAAAGTGGCGACGTGAAACTGACATAAGTTTGAAATTGCGTCTTGCGCTCGTCCCGAAGCTGTGGCAATAGCCGCCCCGTTCACGCAACGCAGCCGCTTCGGTTGCCAGCGTCTGGTCCTCGCTGCCGTAGCTCAGTGGTAGAGCACACCCTTGGTAAGGGTGAGGTCGGTGGTTCAATCCCACTCGGCAGCACCAGTTTTCTCCCCGGTAGAAACAATACGCATCATACGTCTGATCGACGAATGCTTATGCCTGTTCAGCAAAAAGGGCCGAACAAGCCGGCCCCTTTTTGATTACGGATGTCCATCCGCCTTAGTTGTCGTACTCCCGGCAAGCCTCGCTTATAGAGGCGCCGCTTTCGCCGCCGCGGGTGTCGACGCCCGAGTTGGCGCGGGGCATGGATCGGCAGTCGAGCGTCTTTGGCTGAGCCGTGATCGACTGTGTGGTCGTCGGGTCGACGGGCGTGACTGTTACCGGATGGGTGCCGTTGTCGCTGCTCGTGTAATCGCTGGAAAATGTTCCGGCGCTCGAGCCGGTCGAGCCGCCATTGGTGGGGCCGATCGAATCTGGGTTGGATTGCGCGAAGGCGGATGTGGCCAGGCCCGCGGCAAGAATGGCCGCCGTGATGACAGACGTTCGCATGGGAATTTCCTCTTCCTCGTCGGTTTTCACTATCGGGTTACGTTTGGACAACCCGACCGCAATGGGTTTGTTCCGTGATTTGCGGCAATCGTGACTTGTGACGACGCCCGCCGCTGCGACATTCGGCGTCAGATATCCCGATTTGCGAAAGAGCGGCCGACTGGTTAAGACGTGGCGCTAACGGCTTCGCCGGCCGAGACCATCAGTGAGCCGGGCGACGCTGCAGGAGATGACGATGAGCACCGACGACAACGACCAGCAGAACGGCAAGGGCACGAAGGCAATCATTTTGATCGCCATGGTTCTGGCTGCCATCACCGCCGTTTTCGGCGCGCTCGCCGTCTACAAAGCCGTGTTCGTCTACACCATCGCACCCTAAGGCTTGGCCCGCCGCCGGGATGACCCGGACATGAACACGCCTCTCAGCTCACATTCATGCTGCGCTTATTATTCGTATTGAACAAATTCTCGATACGAACGTTTCGTCAACGCTGTTATGAATGGAGACTAGCATGAAGAAGCTTATTATCGCTGCCGCCGTGGCCATCGCATCGCTTAGCGCAACGGCAATGCCATCCTTTGCCGATAGCGTGACGGTGAGAATCGGTCAGCCCGGCTATCACGGCTACCACGATCGCTACAACCACCGCCCCTATTACGGCCATTCCAACCGCCATCATCCCGTGCGCTATGATTGCCGCATGAAGACCGTGAAGTACCACAGCCACGGCCGGATCGTGACCAAGACCACCCGCGTCTGCAGCTAAACGCGCAGGTTTGCTGGATGTTTCAAGCACTCGGTCGCATGGCCGGGTGCTTGTCTTTACATACGTCTTTGGTTCGTTACGCCGAACGCGTATGTCTTTTCCCATTTGCGGGTTTGTGAATTATCGCTAAAATGCTCCCGCACACTGCTTTGCGGGAGGAGCAGGCAGAACGCTGCAGAGTACCTGGCGTGAGCAATGGAGGAGTGCGCAAATGGCAAGCGAAAAGTGGAATGATCCTATTCAGGTCGGTTTCGAAACCACCGGTGCACGGACGATATCCGGCCCGTTCGACGCGCTGACATGCCTGACCGAGCTCTGGCCCAATGTTCGCGGCCTGCGCTACCTGAAGGCCCGCAGCACGTGCCGAGCCGCCCTTGACGGCCGCAAGAGCGTGGAAGAAGCGCGCGCGGAGTTCGTCGCGGCGGCAGAGGAAGCAAGGCTTCACGTCCACTAGAAGCACCGACGCGGGCCAGAACGGTCCACAAGTGGTTCGAAATAAAGCAGAGTTGATTTTTGCTTAACCCTTGCCGGAGCTTGTCGGGGGTAGCCGGACGAAGCCGGTTGTCTTGGGCGCGCAACGCTCACTAGAACATTGGCAGCCATCATGATGATGGTCAGAGGCTCGTCACCCTCTGTGCCAAAAGCGCAGGCGGGCCTCGTATATTCCTCTCAAAACAATCAGTTACACAAAGCAGCCGAGCGCCGCCGTGACACGATCGTTAAAGACCGCGCATCAACGCGGCGCGCCAGCGGCGGGCTGGTTAATTGAGCGTTAGCTGATATCAGCATCCGGTATCGGCGCTTGCCACTTCCACATATCCCACACCGATGATCGTGCCGTCATTGGCGCGAATGAAGGATGGGACGTAGTGCGCGCCCGCGGGAACGCAGGCTGTCGCATCGCCATATTGGGCGAGCACGACGTCATCGCGCTGAAGCGCCGAATAGTTGCTATCTATCTCCAGCGAAGCAGCGGCCGGCAATGTGAAGGCGCCAGTCATCAGCGCTACAGCGGGCATCCCAAGTCGAAGAAAGCGCGTCATGCCATTCTCCCATGTTTGATTATCCCAGTAACGGAACAGCCGTTAGTTTAGTTCCGCCAGAATGCCTCCACTTTCAAATGCGTTAACGTTTTTCTACTTCCATCTTACAGTATTGACCGAAACAGCGCACCGGCGACAAAAGGAGAGCATTAGCGGCGCAGCATCCGGCTCTGCACGTTGCCTTGGCCCACGACGTCCTCGGCGATCATCATGGCGCGCACGATGTCGCCGGCACTGTGCGCAAAGCCCTCGAGCACGGCGTATTGGCCGAGCATGGTGACGGTGATCTCGGTGCAATCGAGGTCCGGATCGGCGCTCAGCGCGCTTTCGATCGCAGCCCGCATCGACGACTGGCTGTGGCCTCGTTCACACTGATCCTCGTGGCCCGTAAAAATCTGGAACAGCTGTACCATCATCGCCTCCAAGCGATTTGTTCTGCTGCTTAACGCTGCAGCGCCGCATTTCGTTGCAGTGCGGGCGCTATCGTTGGAGTATTTTCGAGAAGAAAATCCAAATACCTCTTGGCGCTTCAAGCGAAGCGAGCCATATCAACAGCATAGACATGTGGGGTGATCGCGATGAAACGCGTGATATCGGCCGTTGCGGCAACATTCGTTATGGCTGGTCTTCTGGCTGGCTGCACCACCAGCGAGACGGCGGAGGTGAAGCCCATCCCCGGAAGCATCACCTATGGCGGGCAGCCGCGCACGAAGCTGACCAAGTCTCCGCCGGGCAGCGTCGTCCACAATACGTTCTACGATTCGACCGGAACGAAGCAGCTGGAAACCTATATCCTGCAGCCCGACCGGACGCTGAAGCTGACCCGGCGCGAGGCCATTCCTGATTTCCCGATGTAAGCACGGCTAAAGCGCGAGCGGCGGTTCGGCCGGGCGCAGGAAGCGATCGATCGCGGCGGGTTCGACCGCTTCGATCGTTGAAGGCATCCATTTCGGCTTGCGATCCTTGTCGATGACGGCAGCGCGGATGCCCTCGTAGAAATCGGGGCTTTGCAGGATGCCCAGGCAGGCGCTGAACTCGCGGCGCAGGCACTCGGCCAAGCTGCGGCTCTGCTTGCCCTCATGCAGCAGGCGCAGCGTCAGCGCCAGGCTGGTTGGCGAGCGCAGCTGGATGGCGCGCAGCGTTTCTGCAGCGAAATCCGATGGCTCCGCTTTCAACGCGGCGATGATGTCGCCGACCGTGCCGAAGCGGAAGGTACGTTCGATCAGGCTGCTATTGAGCCTCAGCGGCCCCTTGCCCGGATCGGTCGACAGGTTCTTCAGGACGACATCGACATCGCGCGAGCTTGCGCCACGTGACAGGCCGGCCAATGTATCGACAAGCTCCGGCAGCTGAAACGAGGCGACCTGAACATCCGCGAGCCCGGCATGGATCACGTCGGCCGCCCCGACCTCCAGGCCTGTCAGGCCCATCCAGACGCCGACCTCGCCCAGGGCATGCGGCAACAGCCAGGTGGCGCCGACATCGGGGAAATAACCGATCCCTGTCTCCGGCATGGCGAAGCGGGTGCGCTCGGTGACCACGCGGTGGCGGCCATGCGAGGAAAGACCAACGCCGCCGCCCATGGTGATGCCGTCCATCAGCGCGACATAGGGTTTGGGATAGGCGGCAATGCGGTGATTGAGGTGAAACTCCTGGCGCCAGAAGTCTTCCGCCAGCGCCGTACCGGCGCGGCCGCTCTCATGCAGCGCGCGGATATCGCCGCCGGCGCAGAAGCCACGCTCGCCCTCGCCCATGATGATCACGGTCGCTACATCGGCATCGGCCGCGAATTCGCTGAGCGCCGCGTCGATCGAACGGACCATGTCGAGGGTCAGGCTATTCAGCGCTCTCGGCCTGTTGAGGCGGATGATGCCGGCTGAACCCTGTCGCTCGGCAATAACCTCGCGCTGATCGACTTTGTCGTGCATCGGGGCCTCCTTGCGGCGTGAGCCGCGATCAATGCGGCCGCGCCAAATTGCGATTCCAAATTCATGCCATCAGCGAATTGCGCTGCTTGTACACAAACTTATCGCGCTCGGCCGGATAGTCGATGGCTCGTATGCGAGGAAGATGCTCATGGCCTCGTCCGGTCGCAAGACTGCAACAGTTTCGACGCTTAGAGCCTTTCCTGGTTAGATTGAAGCACTCTGTTGGCTCAAACGGAGTCGGATGGTCGTCCGGCCGGCGCGTGTCGTAGCCAACGCATACGGCCAAGCCGGCCGGACGATCAGGCGGCCCGTTTCAG
>NZ_JBMDKV010000016.1:0-165836 GCF_057809895.1 Rhizobium sp. FG113
CACCGTCGCCAGCAGCGCCGCCGCCCTCGTTCTGTGAAGCGGCTTATAAGGCCCCTCACCCAAACAAGTCAACACACCCACGCAAAGTTTTTTGACAGTTTTATAACATGTTGTTTTGACTGGGGGAATTTCAGGGCCTGTCTGTGGAGCCATTTCGACGCCACCGCGCGTCTCCCTGAACATCAGGCCAATCCACCGCCTATCATCCCCTATGCACCATTATCCGCACCCAAAACGCCCGATTTTCGGAACCGAACCCCTCTCCCATGTGTTTCTAGACGTGTTTCTATCGTCAGCAACAAAGGAGACAGCCCAATGGCTTCCAATACAGATGATGTGAGATCCGCCGTTAGCAAGGACATCAGCGCCCTGCAGCAGGAGGTCGCCCGTCTGCAGAAGATGATCTCGGCCCAGGGCGCGGAGGCCTATTACGAAGTGCGCGATCGCGCCGGCAAGGCCTATGAGGATATGGCGCCCCGCGCCAAGACCGCCGTCGCCCAGATCAAGGCCGAAGGCGTGGCCGCCGCCGACGCCGCCCGCGAGCACCCGGCCGCCACCACCACGGCTCTGGCGCTCGCCGGCGCGCTTGGCTTTCTCGCCGGCTATCTCCTGAGCGGCGCCCAGGCCGCCCCGCAGCGCCAGCAGTGGTGGCGATAGCATTCGTTAAAATTAGACATATCTAATTTGTTTACGGGCCGGATGATCCGAAGTATCATCCGGCCCGTACTACTTAGGTCTTAGAAAAACCCGTTTTTCAGGCCAATAATGGAGACTATAAAGAACGAGGGAGGACTGCTGATGATTGCCAAAGGATCGAACTGCATCGTCGAAGTCACAGTTGACGGAGCGCAGGGCCGCCTGGCGGTCGGTATTATGAACATGCGACAGGCTCTCGAACTTCCTGAAATGCCCAGTGTCTCTTATACGCATCCGGATCCCGCCAAGGCGGCAGCCGGTGTCACCATGAACCGCGAACAGCTTGCGGGCTTCGTGGCGCGTCACTGAGAGCGGTCGCAACCGCGATCCGCTCTCTCTATATATAAATGCGGCCAAGACAGGCGGCGCCACCGGCGCCGCCTCTTCTTTTTGGCCGAGCGGCAGAGCCCCCTCCCCTCTTGCCCCATCCTTCTTGTCCCATCCTTCTTATCCCCGCGTTTTGCGACCCCGCGTCTGGCATCCCCTGACCGTTCATGCCAAAAACGCCGATAACAGAACGCCGATAACAAAGAGCAGAGGAACAGGCGATTGAGAGAGCGGCGCGCACCGCAAAGGCAGAACGGCCGCAACAGGCCTGAAGCCGTCGAGAGCAAGCGGGTGACCCTGCCGCGCGCTTTGTCCAAGCTCGGCTATTGTTCGCGGACCCAGGCCGAAAAGCTGATCGCCGACGGTCGCGTCACCGTCAACGGCCGCACCGTGCTCGACAGCGCCGCCTGGATCGACCTCTCATCGGCGAAGATCAAGGTCGACGGCAGTGATGTCGCGGCCGAGCCGATGACCTATCTGATGCTCAACAAGCCGCGCGGGCTGGTGACGACACGCCACGATCCGGAAGGCCGCCCGACGGTGTTCGATTGCCTCAAGGATGTCGACACCCCGCATCTGTCGCCGGTCGGCAGGCTGGACAAGGCGAGCGAGGGCCTGTTGCTCTTCACCAACGACACCGTCTTCGCCCAGGCGCTGCTCGACCCGGTCACCCATGTCACCAAGACCTATCACGTCCAGGTCGATCGCGTCATGGAGCCCGAGATGTTGGCCGAGATGGCCTATGGCGTTCGCCACGACGGCGAACTCCTGAAGGCGACGGCGGCGACGCTCTTAAGACAAGGCGAGCGCAATAGCTGGATCGAAGTCGAGCTCGACGAGGGCCGCAACCGCCAGATCCGCCGCATGCTGGAAGCGCTCGGCACCGAATGCCTGCGGCTGGTGCGCGTGGCGATCGGTGATCTCCAACTCGGCGATCTCCCGAAAGGCGCGGTACGGGCTTTGACCGAGGCCGAGCTCAAGGCGCTACGCCGCCGCGCCGGCATGGACACGACCAAACGGACCAGATGACATCATGACAGACAGCGCCGCCCTCGCCCCGCACGATTTCTGGCAGGAGCTGCACGCGCCCGGCACCTTTTCGATCGGGGGTGACTTCACATCCTTCTATGTCGCGACGCTCACCGATGGTCGCCAGCTCCGCCTGCCGCTCCGCCCGCTTGCCGATGGCGAGCACGCGCTTGCCTCGCTCATCATCAACCAGGCGAGCTTCGAAGTGCTGGACGCGCTGGCCGGACAGCTCGCCGACAGGCTGAAAGCTCTCGATATCGACGTCGTCGCCGGACTGCCGACGCTTGGGCTGACGCTCGCCTCATCCGTGGCGCAGAAACTCGGGCACAAGCGATATGTCCCGCTCGGCACCTCCAGGAAGTTCTGGTATCGCGACGAGCTCTCCGTGCCGCTGTCGTCGATCACCACCCCCACACAGCAGAAGCGCCTCTATATCGATCCGCGCATGCTGCCGCTGCTCGAAGGCAGGCGCGTCGCGCTGATCGACGATGTCATCTCGAGCGGCACCTCGATCGTCTCCGGCCTCAAGCTGCTGTCGGCCTGTTCCATCGAGCCCGTCGCGATCGGCGCAGCCATGCTGCAATCCGATCGCTGGCGCACCGCGCTCGACGATGCCGGCCCGCAATGGCTGGAGCGAACGGTCGCCGTCTTCGCGACCCCGATGCTCGAGCGAACCGAGCATGGCGCCTGGCGCGCGCCCGGGATCTGAGCCGCCGCTCCTATTATAGAGTGCGTCCTACTATATAGACTGCACTCTGCGCCCGCCCCTCTATACAGCGCGCCGCGAACCGCTACAGTCTCAGTCAGCACGTAAAGCAAGCGCATCAATCCGGAAGACCTGATGACCTTAGAACAAGCATGTCTGCTGATCCTGCTGATCGCGATGCTGGTTCTGTTTCTGATCGACCGTTTCAGGGTCGAGGTCATCGCGATCGCCGGCCTTCTTGCCGGCTATGCGCTCGGGCTTTATCCGACCGACGCGGTCTTCGCGGGCTTTGCCAGCCCCGTGGTCATCACCGTCGTCGAGATCCTGCTGGTGGTCCAGGTGCTCGCTCGCACCCGCTTCTTCGACAGGGTATCGACAGCGCTTGCCAGTCGCGGCATGCGCGGCACGGGCGTCATTGCCATCCTGTCCGGCGTGACCGGCTTCATCTCCATCTTCATGAACAATATCGGCGCCTTCTCGATTTCGCTGCCGGTGGCGCTGCGCGTCAGCGCCATCAGCGCCATCCCCAAGCGGCAGCTGATCATGCCGATCTCATTTGCCGCCCTGCTCGGCGGCCTCGTGTCGCTGATCGGCACGCCCGCCAACCTGCTCGTCAGCAACGCGCTTGCGGCGGCGACCGGCGAGAGCTTTCGCCTGTTCGATTTCGCCTATGTCGGCCTGCCGGTCGCCGCAGCCGGCATCCTGATGACGTCAGTGTTGGCGCCGCTGCTCTTCCCTGCGGATGGCGACGACGATGCGGCAGCGCCCGAAACCTCGCGACGCCGCATGGTGGCCGAACGGCGTGTTCCCGCGAACTCGCCGCTGATCGGCGCGAGCCTCGCCGAGCTCCCCGCCCGCTTCGCGCTCAAGCCGCATGCGCTGCTGCGCAACGACACCTTCGTCTTCGGATCCGCCGAGCGCTCCATCGTCGAAGCCGGCGATATCCTCCTGGCCGAAGCCGACGATACGGTCTTTGTCGACCTCGCCGCATCGGGCGCGCTGCAGACGGATCATGGGCAGGCAGAGGCAAGCCGCGTCGAGGCTGTCGTCATGCCGGAGAGCACGCTGGTCGGCTCCCGCCTGCGCTCGCTCGAGGTCTTCACCATGCGCGGTATCGCGATCAGAGCGCTATCCATGCGCTCCCCCCGCATCGAGGGACGCTTCGAGGATCTGCAGCTGTCGATCGGCGACGTCCTGGTGTTGGAGGGCGACCGTGCCGCAATCTCTGAAGCGCTCGAGGAATGCGAATGTCTGCCGCTCGCCTCGCCGCCCGTTTCGCCCTCATTCTCGCTGAGCTGGCAGCCCTTCGCGATCTTTGCCTGCGGCATCGCCGCGACCACGGTCGTGCGGCCCGATATCGCGCTCGCCGGCGTCGTGCTCGTGCTGGCGCTGCTGAACTACCTGAACATCCGCCAGGCGATGGCCGACCTCAACTGGCCAGTGATCATCATGCTCGCCGCGATGATCCCGATCGGCTCGGCCGTCGGCACATCAGGGACCGCCGAAGTGATCGCATCCGCGCTCGGCGCGATCCTCCCCGTATCGCAGCCGCTCGCGGGTATCGCCGTTGTGCTGTTGCTGGCGATCGCGCTGACGCCCTTCGTCAACAACGCCACCGTCGCCATCGTGCTGAGCCCCATCGCGATCGAGTTCGCGGCAGCCGGCCACCACCAGCCGCAAGCCTATCTGCTGGCAGTCGCCCTCGGTGCTTCGCTCGATTTCCTCACACCCTTCGGCCATCACAACAACACGCTCGCCATGGGTGTCGGCAGCTACCGCTTTTCCGATTTCATCCGCGCCGGCCTGCCAGTGACGGTGCTGAGCTACTTTTTGAGCCTGCTGCTTCTATATGTCTTCTGGGTTTGAGCCCCGATTGCTTGACATCCCCGGCGATGGAACTAGAGCAGGGGAAAGCCCCGATCAAACCGACCCCGTAACCCAAAAGGACGGTCAAGCCCGTGCGTATTCTCTCAGAAGCCCATTTCCCGGAACTGCCGAATTACTACCGCGGCAAGGTGCGAGAAAACTACGACCTTGCCGATGGCAGCCGCATCATCATCAGCACCGACAGGCTGAGCGCGTTTGACCGGATCCTGACCTGCATCCCCTACAAGGGCCAGGTCCTCACCCAGACAGCGCGCTACTGGTTCGAGGCGACCAAGGATATCTGCCCCAACCACGTCATCGCCTATCCTGACCCGAACGTCGTCGTCGGCAAGCGTCTCGACATCCTGCCGGTCGAGATCGTCGTGCGCGGCTATCTCGCCGGCACCACCGGCACTTCGATCCTCACTCTTTATAAGAAGGGTGAGCGCGAGATGTACGGCATGCGCCTGCCGGATGGCATGCACGACAACCAGAAGCTCCCCGAGCCGGTGATCACGCCGACAAGCAAGGAATTCGATGGTGGCCACGACGAGCCGCTGACGCCTGATCAGATCGTCGAAGGCGGTCTGCTGACGCAGGCGCAGTGGGATACGCTGTCCAAGTACGCGCTGGCGCTGTTTGCCCGCGGCCAGGAAATGGCGGCCAAGCGCGGCCTCATCCTCGTCGACACCAAGTATGAGTTCGGCACCGACGAGAACGGCACGATCATCCTCGCCGACGAGATCCACACCCCCGACAGCAGCCGCTACTGGCTCGCCGACAGCTACCAGACGAGCTTCGAGGCCGGCACGCGCCCGGCAAGCTTCGACAAGGATTTCGTCCGCGCCTGGGTGGCCGAACGCTGCGACCCCTACAAGGACGAGATCCCCGAGATCCCGACCGATCTCATCGAGCAGACCTCGGCTGTCTATATAAAGGCATATGAGGCGATCACCGCGCAGACCTTCGTGCCCGACGACACCGGCGCGACCCCGGTGGAGCGCGTGCGCAAGAACCTCTCGCGCTACTTCCCGTAAGCGTTCGTTCGCGTGAAGGCCTGCGACTTTAGCTTGCAGGCCCTTTCAATGTCGCGTTAGATTTTGAAAAACACCGAAGCCGGGCGGATCCGGCTGGAGAATTCATGGCACGAAGGCCAAGGCGCAAGGCCGAAGAGACCCGCGAAGATATTCTGACGATGGCCGAGCAGCTGTTTCGCCAGCGCGGCTTCGTCGCCGTCTCGATCGCCGATATCGCCGCAGCACTCGACATGTCTCCCGCCAACGTCTTCAAGCACTTTCATTCGAAGACCGCCTTGGTCGACGCGATCGCCGAAAGACATTTGAGCGACGTCGCCGACCGCTTCGTCGCCGATGATCTGCCGCCGCGCGAACAATTGCTCCGCTTCGTGCTCCGGCTCCTCGACAGCCACCTCGAGGACATCCAGAAAAACCCCTACATCTTCGAAATGGTCCTCGTCAGCATCGAGGCCAAGATCGAGGCAGGTAAGCGATATCGCGAAAAAGTGATCCAGAAACTGGAGGTCATCATTCGCGAAGGTGTCGCGGAAGGCCGCTATCACTGCGCCGACCCGGCGCTTGCCGCAAGGACCGTCGCCGATGTGCTGGCGGGCGTGCTGCACCCGGTTCTGATCGTCAAGGACGACCGGGAGACGCTTGTCGAGAAAGCCCGCAATATCGTCGATTTCGCCGATGCCGCGCTGCAAAATAGCGCTTGCTAAGTGACGATTCATAACTTACGTCACTTTCTAAAGGCTTTGTTAATTCGGATCAGAGGCATTTGACTCCGGATCGTTTGTCGTGTGGCATCCCCGGCAGGCTTAGATCCGCGAGCCAGCGCATAGGGAATTGAACATGATACGTCGCTTTCTCCTCGTTTCCTCAGCTCTTGCCATCGGTGGCGTTCTCGCTGCCTGCAGCGACAGCGGCAAGACACCGGCCGCGGGCGCCGGCGGCGCCGGAGCGGCTCAGCAGGCGGCCGCCGTCGGCGTGATCACGCTGAAGAAGGGCGACTTCCCGGTCACGACGATCCTTCCCGGCCGCGCCGAGGCATTCCAGACCGCAGACATCCGTCCGCAGGTCAGCGGCCTCATCCGCGACATCACCTTCCGCGAAGGCGGCGAGGTGAAGAAGGGCGACGTTCTCTACCAGATCGAAGACGCCCCTTACGTCGCGGCTGTCGCCCAGGCGCGCGCCGCCATCGCCAAGGCCGAGGCCAGCGTTCCGAGCGCGCAGAGCAATTTCGACCGCTACCAGCGCCTCGTCGGCTCCGGCGCCACGCAGATCGAGCTTGAGACAGCAAGAACCAACCTCCTGCAGGCGCAGGCCGAGGTCGAATCGGCGAAGGCCGCCCTTTCAGCCGCCGAGATCGATCTCGACCACACCAAGATCGTCGCGCCCTTCGATGGCGTCATCGACCAGACGGCTTACAACGTCGGCAACGTCGTCTCCGCCAACCAGACCACGGCGCTGACCACCGTGCGCCAGCTCGACCCGGCCTATATCCTTCTGACGGAATCGAGCACCAACCTGCTGCGTCTGCGCAGCGCGATTGCCGATGGCGAGATCAAGGGCACGCGCGGCAACGACGCCTTCCGCCTGATCCTCGAAAACGGCAAGGAATATGGTGAGAAGGGCACGCTCGACATGTCGAAGTCGGTCGTCAGCGAGACGACGGGCACCTTCACCATCCGCGTGCGCTTCCCCAATCCCGAGCGCATCATCCTGCCGGGCATGTATGTCCGCGCGACGCTGGAACTCGGCTCCGAAAACGGCTTCGCCCTGCCCCAGCTCGCCACCAGCCGCAATGCCAATGGTGAGCTGTCGGCGCAGTTCGTATCCGCGGATGGCAAGGTCGAAAACCGCATCTTCGAAAACGCATCGCCATCCAACAATGCATGGCTGGTGACCGAAGGCGTCAACGACGGCGATCAGCTGATCGTTTCCGGCCTGCAGTCGATCACCGCGGGCATGCCGGTCAAGCCGACCGAGATGAAGATCAATGACAAGGGTATCGTCGTGCCCGTGGCGCCTCCAGCCGCCGCCGGCGACGCGCAGAAGCCCGCCGCGAAGTAACGCGTCGATCATTGATCCGAGCCGTACAGGAATTAGCCAATGGCCAAGTTTTTCATCCGACGTCCGATCTTTGCGTGGGTCATAGCGATCACGATCATGCTTGCGGGCGTGCTGGCGATCTTCACGCTGTCCATCTCGCAGTATCCGGATATCGCGCCGACCACGGTGCGCATCAACGCCACCTATCGCGGCGCCAGCGCTGAAACGGTCGAGAAATCGGTGACGACGCTCATCGAGGACGGCATGACCGGCCTCGACGACCTCACCTACATGACCTCGACCTCGTCCACCGGCTCGGCCAGCATCTCGCTGACCTTCGGCACGGCGGCCGATCCCGATATCGCCCAGGTGCAGGTGCAGAACAAGCTGCAGCTGGTGCAGTCCCAGCTGCCGAGCGACGTCATAGACGCCGGCATCAGCGTCACACGCTCGACCTCGAGTATCCTTCTCGTCGGCGCGCTGGTCTCCACCGACGGCAAGCGCAACTCCGTCGATCTCGGCAACATTCTCTCCAACTCGATCGAAAAGCAGGTGCAGCGCCTGGAAGGCGTCGGCAGCGTCAACATCTTCGGCTCCGGCTACGCCATGCGCGTCTGGCTCGACCCCTACAAGCTGGTCAAGTACCAGCTGACGACCGGCGACGTGACCTCGGCGATCGAGGCGCAGAACACGCAGGTATCCGTGGGTTCGCTCGGCGCCCAGCCTTCCGTCGAAGGCCAGCAGATGAACGTCACGATCACCGCGCAGAGCCAGCTGACCACCGTTTCCGACTTCGAGCACATCATCTTGAAGGTCGAGAAGGATGGCTCCACGGTCCGCCTGAGCGACGTCGCGCGCATCGAGATTGGCCAGGAAAGCTATGGTGGCTCCTCGCGCTACAACGCCCAGCCGTCGAGCGGCTTCGCCGTCAACCTCGCGATCGGCGCCAACGCCATCGATACCGCCGGCCGTGTCCGGACCGCGCTCGATTCCATTTCCAAGGGCCTGCCCGAGGGCGTCGAGATCACCTATCCCTACGACACGACGCCCTTCGTCGAGCTGTCGATCGAAAAGGTCGTGCACACGCTGATCGAAGCGATCGTGCTCGTCTTCGTCGTTCTCCTGGTCTTCCTGCAGAATTTCCGCGCGACGCTCATTCCGACCATCGCGGTTCCGGTCGTTCTGCTCGGAACCTTCGGCATCCTTGCGGCGACAGGCTATTCGATCAACACGCTGACCATGTTCGCCATGGTGCTCGCCATCGGCCTGCTCGTCGACGACGCCATCGTCGTGGTCGAGAACGTCGAGCGCATCATGACCGAGGAGAAGCTGTCGCCGATGGAGGCCACCGAGAAATCGATGGGCGAAATCACCGGCGCCATCGTCGGCATCGCGCTCGTCCTGACGGCCGTCTTCATTCCGATGGCCTTCTTCGGCGGCTCGACCGGCATCATCTACCGCCAGTTCTCCGTCACCATCGTTTCGGCGATGTTGCTCTCGGCGCTGGTCGCCATCGTGCTGACGCCGGCGCTCTGCGCCACGATGCTGAAGCCGGTGCATGACCACAAGAAGAACCGGGCGAGCGAGTGGTTCAACCGCAACTTCACCCGCTCCACCAACGGCTATGTCCGCTCGATCGGCTATCTCCTGAAGCGCCCGTGGCGCGTCATGGTCGTCTTCCTGCTGGTCGGCCTCGGCTGCGCCTATTTCTTCACCCGCCTGCCGACCTCGTTCCTGCCGCAGGAAGACCAGGGCGTGTTGCTGACCATCGTGACGACGCCTCCGGGCTCGACCACGCAGCAGACCCAGGCCGTCGTCGAAAAGGTCGAGACCTACTATCGCGAAAACGAAAAGGACGCCGTGCAGTCGGTGTTCGGCGCGCTTGGCTTCGGCTTCAACGGCTCCGGCCAGAACAGCGCGATCGTCTTCACCAAGCTCAAGGACTTCGCCGAGCGCACGGACGACAAGCTGCATGCGCAGGCCGTCGCCACCCGCGCGCTGGGCGCCTTCTCGCAGATCCGCGAAGCCCAGGTCTTCGCGCTGCTGCCGCCGGCAATCCAGGGTCTCGGCGTCTCCAGCGGCTTCTCCATGTATCTCGTCGACACCGGCGGTCATGGCACCGAGGCGCTCGACGCGGCGTCCAAGCGCCTGATCAGCATGGCCAACACGAGCGGCAAGGTTGTTGCGCTCCGCAGCAACAACAAGGAAGTCGAGCCGCAGATGAAGATCATCATCGACCAGGAGAAGATCGGCGCCATGGGTGTCGACATCTCCGCGGTCAATGCGATGCTCTCGGTCATCTTCACCGGCCGCGACGTCAACGACTTCACGCTGAACGGCGAGATCAAGCCGGTCTACGTCCAGGGCGATGCACCCTTCCGCATGCAGCCCGACGACCTCGACCACTGGTATGCCCGCAACACCAACGGCGAGATGGTCCCCTTCTCGGCCTTCACCCGCACGGAATGGGTGAAGGGCGCCCCGACGCTTGCCCGCTTCAATGCGGTCAGCGCCATCCCGCTCGACGGCGCGTCGGCGCCGGGTGTCAGCTCCGGCGACGCGATGAACGCGATGGAAGAGATGACGGCGCAGCTCGGCGGCGGCTACACCGTTGCCTGGCAGGGCATCTCCTATCAGGAACGCCTGTCCGGTTCGCAGGCCCCGATGCTCTACGCCATCTCGGTTCTGGTCGTCTTCCTTTGCCTCGCAGCGCTCTATGAAAGCTGGTCGATCCCGTTCTCGGTCATCATGGCCGTTCCGGTCGGCGTGCTCGGCGCGCTGGTTGCGGCGACCGTCTTCGGCCAGGCAAACGACGTCTACTTCAAGGTCGGCCTGCTCACGACCATCGGTCTGGCGGCGAAGAACGCGATTCTCATCGTGGAGTTCGCCAAGGACCGAATGGAGACCGGCATGGGCATCATCGATGCGACGCTGGAGGCAGCAAGGCTGCGTCTGCGGCCGATCATCATGACCTCGCTGGCCTTCATCCTCGGCGTCGTTCCGCTGGCGATTGCCACCGGTGCGGGCTCGGCCGCGCAGAACGCCATCGGTATCGGCGTGCTCGGCGGCATGCTGTTTGCCACCGCGCTCGGCATTTTCTTCGTGCCATCATTCTTTGTGGTTATCCGCCGCGTCTTCTCGCGACGTCAAAAAAATGAGGTATGAGTGTGACATATCTGCACTGTGATAAAGTGAGACTCATTGGTACATTGCCGCGGACTGCTTCGGGATGGCGTTTCTCGTTTGAGCGAAGCGCGACCGATAGTGAAGCATGATCGCTTCTGACATGAATAATTTTTTGGTCGAGTTACAGGAAGATAGTTAATGGCGTCTTTTCGTTTTGCCTCTCCGGCATTGTTGTTATTGCTCGCGGGCTGTGTGAGTGGCCCGGATCATGTTCCCCCGGAGATGCCCCTCCCGGCCAAGTTCAATGAAGGCTCGGCCAAGGCCGATGGCGACGTCTCGACGGTCGCCTGGTGGACCGCCTATCGCGACACCCGCCTGAACGGACTGGTGGTCGAAGGTCTCAATGAGAACCTGTCGATCCAGCAGTCGCTGGAGCGCATCAACGCCGCTGCCGGCAATGTCACGGTCGCTGGCGCCGGCGCCCTGCCGAGCCTGGTGGTTGGCGCTTCGCACACCACCAGCGGTTCGCTCGGCTCGCTGGCCGACAGCCGCGCCGCCACCAACACGACCGGCGCCAACGCCAATGTCGGCTGGCTGCTCGACCTCTTCGGCCAGTATCGCCGCTCGAAGGAAAGCGCCCAGGCCTCGCTTGACGCCGCCTACTCGACCGCCGACGTCGCCAAGCTCACCTATCTCCAGGATCTGGTGAACTCCTACATCAACGCCCGCTACTATCAGGAGCGCATCGCGCTCTCCAAGGCCAACCTGAAATCGCGCCAGGAAACCTACGAGCTGACCAAGTTCCAGCTCGATGCCGGTGCAGCCTCGCGTCTCGACGTCGTGCAGGCCGAAGGTCTGGTGCAGTCGACCCAGGCTGAAATCCCGGGTCTGGAAACCAACTTCCGCGTTGCCGCCCACCACATCGCCACCCTGCTCGGCAAGCCGGCCGGCTCGATGGTTGCTGAACTGCAGCGCGGCGGCTCGCAGCCGGTCTTCCGTGCCGGCATCGTCTCCGGCGTTCCGGCCGACCTGATCCGCAACCGTCCCGACATCCGTGTCGCCGAGCGCAATCTGGCCGCCGCCACCGCCAATATCGGCATCGCCATCAGCCAGCTCTATCCGACGATCTCGCTCTCCGGCTCGATCTCGCCGACCTATGTGCGCCCGGTTGGCGCCAATGGCGGCCTGACCAGCTGGTCCTTCGGCCCGACCCTGACGCTCCCGATCTTCGACGGCGGTCGCCTGCGCGCCAATGTCGATATCGCCAAGTCCGACGCCAAGACCCAGTATCTCGCCTGGAAGCAGGCGGTTCTGCAGGCGGTCGAGGAAGTGGAAAACGCGCTGTCGGCGGTTCGCCGCGATGCGCAGACGGTGGCCGCGCTCCGCGCCCAGGTCAAGACGACCCAGGAGACGCTCGATCTGTCGACCGCCAGCTACAAGGACGGCGCCTCCTCGCTGCTCGACGTTCTCGACGCCCAGCGTCAGGTCTCGCTGGCCCAGGCAAGCCTGGCCGCGGCCGTCCAGCAGATGGCAACCGACTACGTCGCGCTCAACGTCGCCATCGGCGGCGGCTACAACCCGGGCGGCAACAACGCCCCGGCCAAGCCGGTCGCCGCAAAGGCAAGCACTGCAAAGGCAGGCTGAGACAACAGCAATTGAGAAAAAGCCCCGGTTCGCCGGGGCTTTTTTGTTTCTAGGGCACGCGCGATTGCGGAAAATCGCAAAGCGGCGCAAGATTGGATTCGACAACGTCGACGTCGTCATGTACGCATTGGTTAAACGATTAATCCAATCCGTCGAAAATCATGCCTCCAGCCCGATCAGGACCAAATCTGAGCAGGATCGCAACGTCGCTTGGCGTCTCCGTTGCGACGGTGTCGAACGCGCTTTCGGGCAAGGGCCGTGTGTCCGAACAGCTCGCCGAGCGCATCCGCGAACACGCGGCCGAAATGGGCTATGTCCCGAGCCAGGCGGCGCGCGCGCTGCGCACCGGCCGCAGCGGCGTCATCGGCCTTGTTCTGCCTGACATCGCCAATCCGCTTTTCCCGAAGCTCGCGCAGGCAATCGAATTCGCCGCCACGTCTGCTGGCTACGGCGTCCTCATCGCCGACTCCCGCGGCAACATCACCGCACAGACCGAGGCCATCAACCGGCTGGTCGAACGCGGCGTTGAGGGCCTGGTCATCGTGCCGCGCCGCGCGACCCGCATCTCGGCCGCGAGCTGTCCCGTCGCCGTCATCGACACGGCCTCGACACCCGGAAACACGGTCGCCGCCGATCACTGGCAGGGCGGACGCGATATAGCCGACCATTTGGCCGAACTCGGCCACAAGCGCATCCTTGTCATCGGCAACAACCCCGAATCCAACGTCCAGAACGATCGCGTCGGCGGCATCCGCTCCGGTTTGCGCCCCGACATGCAGTCCTCCACCCTTTGGGTCGAGCGCCTGGAACGCGAGAACGGCATCGGCTGCACGCTCGGCCTCGCCGAAAAGGTCCGCCAAGGCTACACCGCCTTTGCAGCCCTGTCCGACCTGCAGGCGCTGAGAGCGCTCACCGAACTGCAGCGCGACGGCATCGTCGTTCCCGACATGGCAAGCGTCACCGGCTTCGACGACCTGATCTTCTCCCCCGTGATCACGCCGAGCCTGACGACTGTGGCGATGGACATGGCGACGATCGCCGATGTCGCCATCTCGTCGCTCCTGAAAACCATACAGGCAAGCGGCAGCCGCGAAGGCGTGCTGGTCAGCGCCGACACCGATCGGGTACCGATGCAGCTGATCGTTCGCCAATCATCGGGTCCCGCCGATCCAGCCAGGATCGACCCGACCAATAGCGACCCAAGCAAACTGGACCTAGCCTCTCAGACGGAGAACTCCTGACATGAAGCATGCCCTCATCGCCTCGGCGGCCCTTCTTGCCCTCACGCCCGTCGCCGCAAGCGCTCAGGAAAAGACGCTCACCATCTCCGTCTATGCCTTCGCGCAGGATGACTTCAAATCGATCGTCTACGACCCCTTCCAGGCCAAGTGCGGCTGCAAGCTGGTGGTCGAGACCGGCAATAGCGTCGAGCGTCTGGCGAAGATGGAGGCCAACAAGGCCAACCCCGTTATCGACATGGCCGTCGTCTCCATGGCCGATGCGCTATCGGCCACCCGCAAGGGCCTGATCGACAAGATCGACACCGCAAAGCTCACCAATTTCGGCAAGCTCTACGATCTCGCCAAGGATCCGAACGGCGACGGCATGAGCGTCGGCTACACCTTCTACGCCACCTCGATCGCCTACCGCTCCGACAAGATGAAGATCGAGAGCTGGGCCGATCTCCTGAAGCCTGAGTATGTCGGCCATGTCGCCTTCCCGAATGTCACCACCAACCAGGGCCCGCCGGCGCTCTACATGCTCGGCCTGGCGCTCGGCAAGGACAGCCCGGACCTGAAGGCGCCGATCGCAGCCGTCGGCGAGAAGAAGGACGACATCGTCACCTTCTACGAGAAGTCCTCGCAGCTCGTGCAGCTGATGCAGCAGGAAGAAATCTGGGCCGCCCCGATCGGCCGCTTCTCCTGGGCGGGCTTCACCAAGCTCGACGTCCCCGTTGCCTGGGCAACGCCCAAGGAAGGCCAGACCGGCGGCATGAACGTCATGGTCATGACCAAGGGCTCGAAGAACCAGGACCTCGCGCTGCAGTTCATGGATTTCTGGCTCTCCACCGAGATTCAGACCAAGCTCGCCGAAAAGCTGGTCGATAGCCCCGCCAACAAGGAGGTGAAGGTCTCCGACGAAGCCGCCAACAACCTCACCTACGGCGAAGACACGGTGAAGAACCTGAAGCTCATCCCCTCGGCCGCAGCCCTCGATAACCGCGCCGGCTGGCTGAAGGATTGGAACGACACGGTCGGCCAGTAACGGTCGAGAGACACCGAAACGGTTCCGGCACCGGCCGGAGCCGCACCATGCGATTGCTCTGAAAGAAGCCTCATGTTTCAAAACCGCACGGAAGCCCTGGCGCTTGCCTTGCCCGCGGCCCTGTTCGCCGCGCTGGTCTTCCTGCTGCCCGTCGTCATCCTTCTCTCCGAAGGGTTTCACATCGACGGCAGCTGGACGCTCAGCGCCTATACCGGCTTCTTCTCGCAATCGCTGAACCGCACGGTCTTCCTGCGCACCTTCAAGCTCGGCCTCGAAGTGACCGTCGTCTCCGCCGTCATCGGCTATGCCGCGGCCTTTGCCATCGTCAACCTGCCGCCGAAAGGCAAGGGCCAGATGATCGGTCTCGTGACATTGCCGCTGATGATCTCGCCGGTTGCCCGCACCTATGCCTGGATCGTCATCCTCGGCCGCACGGGCATCGTCAACCAGGCGATTCAGGGCCTCGGCCTCAGCGACAGCCCGCTGCGCCTGCTTTTCACCGAGACCGCCGTCTTCATCGGCCTGCTGCAGCTCTTCCTGCCGCTGATGATCCTGTCGCTGATCAGCGCGCTCGAAAACATGCCGAAGGACGCCATTCCCGCCGCCCGCGTGCTGGGCGCCAACTGGTTCCAGGTGTTCTGGAAGGTGATCCTCCCTCTGACCCGCGAAGGCCTCGTCGTCGGTGGCACGCTCGTCTTCACCGGCTCGCTCACCGCCTATATCACCCCCGCGGTGCTCGGCGGCTCCAAGGTGCTGATGCTGGAAACCCTGCTCTACCAGCAGGTCTCCGTCGCCAACGACTTCGTCGCCGCCAGCGTCATCGCCTTCATGCTGATCGTCATGAGCTTCGCCGCGAACATCCTGTTGAAGCGTCTGGCTACAGCCCGAAACGCGAGCGGAAGGAACAAGCGATGACATCACGCATCCTCTCGCCGCTCGTCCTCGGCCTGCTGCTGATCTTCCTGATCGGCCCCTTCTTCATCATTATCGCCGCCTCGCTCTCTGCCGGCGATACGCTGGCCTTCCCGCCGCAGGGCCTGTCGCTGCGCTGGGTCTTCAAGGTCTTCACCATCGACAGTTTCCGCGACAGCTTCGCCATGTCGATGCTGCTCGCCGTCGGCGGCACGCTGGCGGCCCTTGTCCTCGGCATCCCCGCCGCCTACGCGCTGTCGCGCTACAAGCTGCCGGGCGCGGAAACCATCCGCACCATCGTCTCGCTGCCGATCATCGTGCCGGGGATCATCGTCGGCCTGGCGCTGCTGCGCTATCTGGTCGTGCCCTTCGGCTTCAACATCACGCTGGCGCTGTTCTTCGCCCACACCGCACTCGTGCTGCCCTATGCCGTGCGCGTCGTCTCCGCCAGCCTCAACAACCTGCGCTCCGATATCGAGGAAGCGGCCGTTCTGCTCGGTTCGTCGCGCGCTGGCACCTTCTTCCGCGTGGTGATGCCGAACATCCGCGGCGGCATTCTCGCCGCCTTCATCCTCGGCTTCGTCACCAGCTTCAACCAGGTGCCCGTCTCGCTCTTCCTCTCCGGTCCCGGCGTCCGCACGCTGCCGATCGACATGCTGGGCTACATGGAAACCACCTACGACCCGTCGATCGCCGCGCTTTCGGCGCTGCTCGCCTTTCTGTCCATCGGCATCGTCTTCCTTGCCGAACGCTTCCTGGGGTTCTCTCGCTATGTCTGACACCTATCTGCAACTCGACAAGCTGACGCTTGCCTACGGCGATACGGTCGCGGTGAAGGATCTCGATCTCTCGATCAGGAAGGGCGAGCTCGTCGCTTTGCTGGGCCCCTCCGGCTGCGGCAAGACCACGACGATGCGCTCGATCGCGGGCCTGCTCAACCCCGCCTCCGGCCGCATCACGCTGGATGGCGCCGATATCACCCGCGTCTCCGCCAACAAGCGCAATGTCGGCCTGGTCTTCCAGTCCTATGCGCTGTTCCCGCATCTGACCGTCTATGAAAACGTCGCCTTCGGCCTGCGTCTCAAGGGCGTCGGCGGCCAGGATCTCGACGCAAAGGTAACCGCTGGCATCAAGTCCGTCGGCCTCGCCAGTTTCGCCGCCCGCAAGCCGGGCGAACTCTCCGGCGGTCAGCAGCAGCGCGTGGCGCTTGCCCGCTCCATGGTCATGGAGCCCAAGGTGCTGCTTCTCGACGAGCCGCTCTCCAATCTCGACGCCCGCCTGCGTCTGGAAATGCGCGCCGAGCTGCAGCGCGTCCAGAAGGAAACCGGCGTCACCATGATCTTCGTCACCCACGACCAGATCGAGGCGCTGGCGCTCGCCGACCGGATCGTGGTGATGCTTGATGGAGGCATCGAGCAGATCGGCACGCCGGAGGAAATCTACAACAAGCCCGTCTCGGCCTTCGTCGCCGATTTCGTCGGCTTCGAAAACGTCTTTGCGCTGGAAAACGGCAAGCTCGCGACATCCAACTCACTCGTCGAGCTTTCCGCCCCAGCGCCACAGGCCGCCAAAGGCCTGGCCTGGCGTCCGCGCATGGTGATCCTTGGTTCAGGTCCTTTCCAAGGCACCGTGCGCGGCACCTCGTTTGCCGGCAACGTCAGAGAATATCTGCTCGACACACCGCTCGGCCCCATCAAGGCCGAGGTCGACGCCGGCGAGCCGAGCCACGCCATCGGCTCCACGCTTGCCTTCGATCTGCCGCTTGGCGCCGCAGCCCCACTCTCTCGCTACAGGTAATATCATGGGCGTCTGGATCGACACCGACATGGGCTTCGACGACATCGCCGCCATTCTGGTCGTGGCGCATGCCAAGCTCGACATTGCAGGCATCTCGCTGGTCTTCGGCAACACGCCGCTGCCGCAGGTGCGCAGAAACGCCGCCAGCGCCGCAAAGGCCTTCGGCTGGACCTTCCCGATCCACTCCGGCCGCGCCTCAGCCGTGCTTGGCGAGATCGAGACCGCCCAGGCGATCCTCGGCGAAACGGGCATCCCGACATCAGGCAAGACGCTGCCCGAAGCCGCTGCCCTGCCCGAAAGCGACGCCTTCACCGCGCTCTGCAACTGGCTCGAGCAGGACGGTCCGCACCGCATCCTCGCGCTCGGCCCGCTGACGAACATCGCAGCGCTTGCACTCGCCCGCCCCGATCTCGCCGCCCGCATCACCGAACTCACCTGGATGGGCGGCGGCGTCACCGCTGGCAACCACACGGCATCCGCCGAGTTCAACGCGCTGGCCGACCCCGAAGCGCTGGCGATCGTCATCGCCTCCGGCCTGCCGCTGCGCATGGTCGATCTCGACCTCTGCCGCAAGGTCATCGCCATCACTGACGACGTCGCCCCGATCCGCACGGCAGGCGGCGTCAGCGCCGAGATGCTGGCGGATTTCCTCGACGGCTATATCGGCATCGGCACCAGCCGTGGCCGCTTGGGCATGGCGATCTACGACCCCTGCGCTGCCGTGGCCTTCGCTCACCCCGAGATCGTCACCTTCCGCGCAGCCCGCATCGACGTCGAGCTGCAGGGCAAGCTCACGCGCGGCCGCACCGTGGTCGAAACCCGCGCCACCCACGCCAAGCCGAACGCCGACTACGCCGTCGAGATCGACAGCGAGGCCGCCCGTGCCGTCATCCTCGGCGCGCTCCGGCAGGAGGCCGCCCGATGAGCCAGTTGGAACCGATGGACCTCAGCGATCCCAAACTGCGCGCCCGCGCTGTTGCCGCCGCGCGCGGCGATGCGCCCTTCGATGTGCTGATCACGGGCGGCCAGCTGCTCGACGTCGTCACCGGCCTGATCCGCGACGCCGATATCGGCCTCGTCGGGCCGCTGATCGCAAGCGTCCACGCCCCAGGGAGTCGCAAGGACGCCGAGGAGACGATCGACGCTCGCGGCAGCATCATCGCGCCCGGCCTGATCGACACCCACATGCACATCGAAAGCTCGATGGTCACCCCATCGGCCTACGCCGCCGCCGTCCTGCCGCGCGGCGTCACGACTGTTGTCTGGGACCCGCATGAATTCGGCAATGTCCACGGCATCGATGGCGTGCGCTGGTCGATCGAGGCGACGCGCGGCTTGTCCCTCCGCACCATCCTGCTCGCCCCCTCCTGCGTGCCCTCGGCGCCCGGCCTGGAGGTCGCGGGCGCCGATTTCGACGCTTCCGTCGTATCGGAACTGCTCCGCCGGCCCGAGATCGGCGGCGTCGCCGAAGTGATGAATATGCGCGGGGTCATCGACGGCGATCCCCGCATGACCGGGATCGTCAATGCCGGCCTTCAATCCGGCAAGCTGGTCTGCGGCCACGCGCGCGGACTTGACGGCAGCGATCTCAACGCCTTCATGGCGGCGGGCGTCACCTCCGACCACGAGCTGACCTCGGCCGAAGATCTCGTGCGTAAGCTCGCCGCCGGCCTGACGATCGAGCTGCGCGGCTCTCACGATCACCTGCTGCGCGAATTCGTGGCGGCCTTGAACGGCGTCGGCCACCTGCCCTCGACCGTGACGCTCTGCACCGACGACGTTTTCCCCGACGAGCTCCATTACTGCGGCGGTCTCGACGACGTCGTGCGCCGTCTGGTCAGCTACGGCATGAAGCCGGAATGGGCGCTGCGCGCCGCGACCTTCAACGCCGCCCAGCGCCTGCGCCGCCCCGACCTCGGCCTGATCGCCGCCGGCCGCCGCGCCGATATCGTGCTGTTCAAGGATTTCACCGAGTTCGAGACCACAGCCGTCTTCGCCAGCGGCCGCCTCGTCTCCCGCGATGGCCAAATGGCGATCGACCTGCCGGCCGTCGACAGCGCGCCGCTGCAGCACTCCGTCAAGCTCCCGGCGCTGACCGAAAACGACTTCCGCATCCCATCCGAAGGCAGCCGCGTCCGCGTCGCCACCATCGACCGCCCGCGCTTCACCCAATGGGCCGAAGCCGAGACCACAGTGGAGGACGGTTACGTCGTCCCACCCGAGGGCAGCGCGATGATCTCGGTCGTCCACCGCCACGGCAAGGTCGACGCTCGCCCCCGCATCGGCTTCCTCACCGGCTGGGGCACATGGCGCGGCGCCTTCTGCACCACGGTTTCGCACGACAGCCACAACCTCACCGTCTTCGGCGGCAATGTCGCCGACATGACGATCGCCGCCAATGCCGTGATCGCGGCAGGTGGCGGCATGGCTGTCGTGCAGGATGGCGAGATCAAGGTGCTCCTGCCGCTCCCGCTCTCCGGCCTCGTCAGCGAGGCCCCGCTCGAACAAACGGCGGAAACCTTCCGCGCCATCCGCCGCGCCATGGAAGACGTCGTCGACTGGCGCCCACCCTACCTCGTCTTCAAGGCCTGCTTCGGCGCCACCCTCGCCTGCAACATTGGCCCGCACCAGACGGATCGCGGGATAGCGGATGTGCTGACGGGACGGGTGATGGAGACGCCGGTGATTGAGGTGTTGTAGGGGTGGCGTGACGCCGAATTTTTGGCCATGACCGTTGCAGTCATGGCGACGTGCTTAGATCCTCGGGACAAGCCCGAGGATGACGCCGAGATTGTTGATTGCCTCATCACTTCAATAGGTTACTGGTGGCCACCACTCCCTCCATCGTCATCCTCGGGCTCGTCCCGAGGATCTAAGCACGGTCCCATTTGCTCGACGTGAGTGGACACTTGGCACCACCGCGACACCACAAAATCCCGCGCCCGAGCAAGGCCCGGCAACGGTCGGCTGAAAAACGGGAATGGGCAGGCGGCATTGTATAAGGTGGTATGGGTATCAGGCGTTTCCACCTGCCCGATCGCTTAGAGGTTTCCGGTTCGTCCGGGCCGACAGGAGCGTCTCTCGGCCTTTCCTTGCCGGATGGATATCAGGCCCTGACAGCCCTTGATCCACCTGTGGCGACCATCACCGAACGCCGGAGACCAAACTTGGCGTGACCGGTTCGCGAACCCGGCTCCCTGTCCGATGACATGGCCATTGTGGAGCGGCACCGGATGACGGGGATGAATGAGAATGACGATTTCGGCCAACGCGCTGATTACCAACCGATATTTGTGCCACACGACATCAAATCTTGCCCGCCCACCACAATCGCCACCTCACCCCGCAGCCAACTCCCGCTCCACCAGCCGCGTCCAGAACGCCACGCCCGGCCCGATCGCCGCATCGTTGAAATCGTAAGCCGTATTGTGATGCAGCGCCCCATCCACCGCCGGGCCGTTGCCGAGCCAGACGTAGCAGCCCGGGGCCTGCTGCCCGAAGAAGGCGAAGTCGTCGCCGGCCGTCGAGGGCGGGAAGTGTGTCACGACCTTCTCGCCGAACACGTCTGAAGCGGTAGCCAATGCCCGCTCCGTCGCATCCGCATCGTTGACGACAGGCGGAATGCGCCGTTCGAAGCCGTAATCGGCGGCAATCCCGAACATCGATGCCGTGCCCTCCGCCAACCGGCCGATCTCGTGCTCCAGCTGGTCGCGGACATCTGGCGAATAGGCGCGTGCCGTGCCGCCGATCTCGACGATATCGGGGATGACGTTGAGCGCCTTGGGGTCGCCCGCGTGCAGCGAGCAGGCGCTGACGACGGCCGGCTGCAGCGGATCGACGACGCGGCCGACGATGGTCTGCAGCGACGAGAGGAACGTGCCGGCGGCGGTGATTGGATCGCGGCCGAGATGCGGCTTGGCGCCATGCGTGCCGGTGCCCCGGAAGGTGACCCGCCAGCTGTCGGAAGAGGCCAGCTGCGGCCCGGCGACCACGGCCATCTCATCGACGGCAAGGCCCGGCATGTTGTGCAGCCCGTAGACGGCATCGCAGGGGAACAGCTCGAACAGCCCCTCGTCCACCATCCGCTTCGCCCCGCCGCGTCCTTCCTCAGCCGGCTGGAAGATGAAATGCACGGTGCCGGAAAAGCCGCGCGTGGCCGCGAGATGCCGGGCAGCGCCGAGCAGCATCGTCGTGTGCCCGTCATGACCGCAGGCATGCATCTTGCCTGGCACTGTCGACTTGTAGGGACGATCGGCGATCTCGGGCATAGCAAGCGCATCCATGTCGGCGCGAAGCCCGATGCGGCGCGTTCCGTTGCCCACCTGCAGCGTGCCGACCACGCCGGTGCCGCCGAGCCCGCGATGAACCGTGATGCCCGCCTCGCCCAAGAGCTTGGCGACGATGTCGCTGGTCCGCACTTCCTCGAAACCGAGCTCCGGATGCGCGTGCAGATCGCGGCGCAGCGCGGTGAGGAACGGCAGATCGGCTTCGATCTCGGCGGAAATGGGCATGCGATAGACGATCCTGTAAATGCGATCGAGCGCCGAAGCGACGCCCGTGATAGACCTTGTTTATCAGGCAAACGGGCGGCGAATTCAACCTTTCGCGACTGCAGCATTGCGTCTTGCGCCGGCGTTGTCGCCGATCTCCCGCACTTGTGAACGGGCTGCGAATTTGCGTCGCAACACCGCCGCTTGACAGGAACCCGGCGCAAGTGAAGTAATTCCCCCAACGCGAAAGGCCGCACAATGAGCGACGACCAGATCCCCGCCGATAGCAAGCTCACCAATTCGAAACGCCGCTGGGCCGACGAAGGCAAGTTCCTGACCGGCCGCACGAGCAGGCCGGAGACCGACCGGCTGCCGCCAGGCCAGCATCTCGTCAAGACCTGGCCGGTGCTCGATCTCGGCGAACAGCCAGCCGTTTCCACCGACACGTGGCGGCTGGAGGTCGGCGGGCTGGTCGAGACACCGCTTGATCTCAGCTGGGCGGCCTTTCAGGCGCTGGAGCAGAGCACGCGCGTGTCGGATATCCACTGCGTCACGACATGGTCGCGCTACGACAACAAGTGGAGGGGCGTCGCCACGCGCGATCTGCTCGACCTCGCCATGCCGAAACAGCAGGCGAGCCACGTCATGCTGACCAGCTATGACGGCTATACCACCAACCTGCCGCTTGCCGATTTCGCCGCCGAAGACGCCATTCTCGCCACCGCCTGGGAAGACCTGCCGCTGACCCGCGAACATGGCGGCCCGATGCGGCTGATCGTGCCGCATCTCTATCTGTGGAAGAGCGCCAAGTGGCTGCGCCGCATCGACATCATGCCGGCGGATGCGGCCGGCTTCTGGGAGCGCAACGGCTACAGCATGTATGGCGATCCCTGGCGCGAACAGCGCTACGCCGACGATTGATCGCCGGCGTTCACGACCCCACGCAGGCCTGCCGAGGCCAGACGCGTTTAACGCGCATTCCTTCCCGTTCGACGCGAAGATTTACTCGCCTCTACATTGAATATTCTGTTCAAACGAATCCTTTGGTGTAAGTTGGCCGCAGAATGGTGCACCGCATGAACCCATCCTGGGTTGTTCGATTAACCTGTCGCACATTTCACGCCTGAGTTGATGACCAAGGACACCACGTTTCACACCGTCACGCAGAAGCTTCTCGACGCCTGGCTGAGCACGTCTCCGCATCAGCCGGGGCCGCCCGAGGCCGTCTATCGCGACGCGGTCGACCTTTTGACGATCAAGATGCGACTGACGGTTGTCGTGCTCGATGGCGAGGATCCGATGGACTGGCGGCTGCAGGTGGTCCGCTCCTCCGGCTTTGCCTCGCGGATCCTCAACATCAACAAGCTCTTCGCAAACCAGCGCATCGGCGATTTCAAGGATCGCAGCTATATGGAGACGGCGGTCATTCCACGCTATCGCGAGGTGATCGCCTCGCAGAAGCCGTCGATGGAAATGGTCAAGACCGAGCTGCTCGGCGTCAACATCGCCTATGAGCGCATGGTTCTGCCGCAACGTACGACCGAGGCCAAGCCGGCCTGGCTGCTGACCGTTACCAACGGCCGCTTCATGTTCAACGCGCCGGAGCGGCAGGCAAAGCTCGACGGCACCGACGAGGCCGTCGTCCAGCTTCTGACCGAAGGCGCGACCGCCAAGCAGATCGCCACCGAACTCGGCATCTCGCATCGAACGGTCGAGCACAGGCTGGAGCGGATGAAGGAGCGATACGGCGCCAAGAACACGGTGCACCTCACCGCCATGCTGGTGGCCATGCACCTGCACCGCGAGACCGACCGGAACTAGGGTTGGTCCGGCGCCTTGGCACCAAGCAGTCGTCGGCACGCAATCACGATCAGAAAGCCGAGAGCCGCAAGGCCGGTCAGCGATGCCATGCTGGCGGGATGGGTGGGGATGTCGGCCCAATGCGGGCGGATCACATCGGCCGTGTTGAAGGCCTCACCGCTGAACGCGCAGGTGATCAGCGACAGCCCGCGCATGGTCATGGCGACGTCGATCTCGGAGACGATCGCCCCCGCCGCGTCAGCCTCGCGAGGCATGTCGCGCAGCTTGAGCAGCACTGCCTTGGTGGCCGCCAGATAGGCGTGCGAGCATTCGTTGAAGGGGCTCGCCTCATCCGTCACGCCGCCGGGCATCTTGCCCCAGAAGCAATAGGCATACTGGATCGCCGCATAGTTCAGCACGCGGCGGAACGGTTCGTCGGTATCGGTGGCGCGCGATGCAAGGTCGATGATGGCACCCCGATGCTCGGCCATCACGATCATCTCGCCATGCGAAATCTCGGGAATAGCGAGACCGGTGTGCGGCCCGTCGGTGCTGCGCTGATGCGCAAGCGCCTGCCCACCGGCGGCAAGCAGCGGCAGGATGAGGCACAATAGAAGACGGGCGGATCGGGCGATCATGTCGGACAAAAGCCCCGGCCGAACCGGGGCTTTCCTTTTCGTCAGTGGAGAACCGGCGCGGCCGGCTGGCGAACAGCCGAGGCAACCGCCAGCTTGCGCTCGGCAAGCGCCCCGAACGCGAGACCGATCACGGTCCACAGGATCGCATGCATGCCGATCGAGGTGGTGCGGAACTGCCAGAGCACCAACGCCGAATAATTCTCCGGCACTTCGTTGATGACAGGCAGCAGATACTGCACGACGCCGATGAAGAGCACATAGGCAAATCCGGCGATGATCGCGCCGTTCCAAGCGCCGAAGTGCGGCGCCAGCCGCCGGGCGAGCGAAATCGCGGCAATCAGCGCGGCGATCGATACCACGATCATGAGAAAGAACATCTCGGTTCTGACCCCGATCGTATCCGGATTGCCGACCGCGGGCGGATTGGCGGGGTACTTGATGTTCGGCACGATGACGACGGCAACGAAGGCGGCGGCAGCGATGACGGCCGAGGTCGCCCGCGCGGTGAGGCTGCTGACGCGACCCTGCACAAAGGCGAAGATCAGCGCGAAAATGCCGCCGACGGCAATCGCATAGGCCATCACGCCGGTAAACAGGCCGATGCCCGCCTGTGTGGCGCGGCTCACCAGCTCCGGCTCGGCCGCTTCACCGGCCGCCTGTGCTGCCGCCTCTTCGAAACCGATCGCCTGGTCGACGAGCGGCTCGCCGAACGTATGGGCAAAGGCAAACACCAGGACGCCAGCGATCAGGCCCGCCAGCATGCCGCGAAGCAAAAGTTTTCCAACCATGTCTCAAACTCCCCAAGCATGCCGCGCAAAAGCGCGTAGCGGTTTTGCGGCAACGACATGCGATAAAACAAAGACTTAAATCGTGAAAAGCGAATCCGAAGGATCGCGACACGATTTAATGGCAGGGAAAGCCGAGCAGGTGTCGGCCGTCATGCACGAATTCGTGCACATACATGCCGTTGAACAGCGCCATCGCGCCTTCTTCGGTGCCGACGAAATAGATGGCGATCAGCATCAGCAGGCCGCCGAAAATGGCCCATGGCAGGATGTCGCCGACGGGAATGGGAGCAGCCACCGAGGTGGGCGCGAGCGTGGTATGAGACATGAATTCCTCCTGGAAAAACGCGTTCAGTCGAGAATGTTCGTGGGTAGGGTCTGACTTCCAGTTTGAGGTATCCTCATCCTGATCACAGTGGCGCGACCGCACCGGAATTTCACCGGCTTCCAAACCTACGAGATCAACGTTATAGCTGCCGGCCTCGACCTGTCAACGCGCTGTCACACAAGGGCACAGCTACAGAGAGGCATCGCTCTCATGATGAGGAAAAAGCCAGCGTGATGACGCGTCTCACCTTCATCTGCCACGGCGCCACCGACGCTATCAGGCAGGCCCGTTTCCCGCTCGACGAGGCGCTGGAGGACAAGGCGATTGTTGAGGCTCAAGCGCTGGCGCCAGCCATGCCGCGCGCCGACCGCGTCTACGCCAGCCCGGCACTGCGCGCCCGCCAGACGGCCGATGCCCTTGGCTTGGAGGCCGACGTCGTCCCCGCCTTGGCCGATTGCGATTACGGCCGATGGGCGGGCCAGTCGATCATGGCGCTGCAGGAGAGCGAACCGGACGCCCTCTCCGCCTGGCTGACCGACACTGACGCGGCGCCGCATGGTGGCGAAAGCATCCGCGCCGTTCACGACCGCGTCGCGCCCTGGATGCAGGCGCAGTCCGCGCTCGGCGGCCATGCCATCGCCATCAGCCATGCCCCCACCATCCGCGTCGCGGTGCTGATCGCGTTGGGAGCGCCGCTCTCGTCCTTCTGGCACATCGATGTCGAGCCGCTTTCCGCGATCAGGATGACCAGCAACGGCACACGCTGGTCGCTGCGCTTCGACCGCGTGTAATTTCGATAGTTTCACATCCAGAAATTTAGATAAGCCTTGCGCAAGCCAATTGCGCAAAAGCTAAATCGCCTGGCATTTCCAGGTGATAATCCTTCGTAAAAGGAGGCCTGACCATGTCTTACGACTGGAACGGGGCGCGGCTGAAACGCACGCGTCTCATGCGGGTTACGGGCGGCGCGATCTTTCTGTGCCTGGCCGTCACCGTATCCATGCTGATGCACCTATAAAGCATGTGAATAGCGGGCGAACGACGATGTTCGCCCGTTTCCTTTTTGTATTTTAACAGATTTAGATACGCCTATGAGTAGGCGGAGATAACTAGAAGTCACCCCCTAGTTTCAACGGATACTTTAGACTTCCGTGCTATATCCCGCCAAGGTGGAGATGGAGTGGGGAGCATGCCGGTATTTTTCCGGAGCAGAGCCGGACGGCAGTGGCTGTCCCTCATGGCGCTTGGCGCGGCCTTGTGGGTCGTCGGCGCGGTGCTGGAATTCGGCGATCTGCTCGCCTTGTTCGTCCAGCAATTCGATAGCTACGGCGCCGACAAGTTGGTGCTGGCACTCGCTGTCGCCGGCACGATGAGCTTCGTCTATTCCGTCCTGCGCATCACCGATCTCCGCAAGGAAATGGACCTGCGCGCCAAGGCGGAAGCCAAGGCCGACTGGACCGCAACGCACGACCACCTGACCAAGCTTCCCAACCGCTACGCCTTCGAACGCGCCGTTCTCCTGCATCGCCGCGCGCAGATCGACGCATACAGCGAGGAATGGGAGCGCAATGTCAGCATCTTCTGCGTCGATCTCGACGGCTTCAAGAAGGTCAACGACCTGATCGGCCACAATGGCGGCGATGCGCTGCTGGTCGAGGTCTCCAAGCGCATCTGCGCCATCGGCAGCGCCGATTCCGTCTATCGTTTCGGCGGCGACGAATTCATCATCGTCGCGACCGGACTGTCGTCGCAGCATGAGGAGCGCCTGTCGCGGCTGCTAATCCAGGCCGTGACCCGCCCGATCCATATCAACGGCTTCGCGGTCGAAGTCGGCGCCAGCGTCGGCTATGACCGCTGGCAGCAGGGCGAACGGCTGGAAGACACCGCCCACCGCGCCGACCTCGCAATGTACGAGGCGAAATCGCGCGGGCCGAACAACTACCTCGCCTTCGAAGCCTCGATGCGCGACAAGGTGGCTCTGCGCGCCTCGCTCGAAGCGAAGCTCCGCGTCGCGATCAAAAACAAGGCGATCCGCCCGTTCTATCAGCCGCTGATCGATCTGAAGACTGACGAGGTCTGCGGCTTCGAGGCGCTCGCCCGATGGACCGACGACGAGGGCAACAGCATTCCGCCCGCAGTCTTCATCGGCATAGCGGAAGAGACCGGGTTGATCACCGTGCTCTTCGAGGATCTGCTGAGCCAGGCTTGCAACGATGCGCTCGCCTGGGACGATCACATAACACTCTCCTTCAACGTCTCGCCGGTGCAGATGGAAGACCGTCTCTTGACGGCGCGCATCTTCAAGGCGCTGACGGTCAACGATCTTCCTGCTCACCGTCTCGAGATCGAGATCACCGAAAACGCCCTGATCCAGGATCCCGCGAGCGCCGCGGCCGTCCTCGATGAGCTCCACGATGCCGGCGTGCAGATCGCGCTCGACGATTTCGGCACCGGCTATTCCAGCCTCTCCCAGCTCGCCAGCTACCGCTTCGACAAGATCAAGATCGACAAGAGCTTCATCGCCACCTATCGCGACGACGAGCGGCAGGAAAAGATCGTGCGCGCCATGCTCGCCCTTGGCGTCAGCCTCAATATCAAGACCACCGCCGAAGGCATCGAGGAGCCGCGTCAGCTGAACCACCTGCTTGAGCTCGGCTGCGATGTCGGCCAGGGCTACTTCTTCGGCCGGCCGATGCCTGCCGCCGATATAAGCGCATTCCTGAGCCAGAGAAACGCGACTTTGGCGGCCGAATAGGCACTCCTCCGGCCCTTCGCCGTAAAATTAGCCATTTGTGATGGAACCATTCGAGATGTGGCGACGTTGGTACGTCGGGTCGCATAGGCGCCATTGTCTGCGGCACGCTTTCGGCGTGCGAAAACGCAGCGATCCACGGTTGGGCACCGCGGTTCCCGATTGAGTGAAGAGTGTACCCTTATTCATAGGAGAGGGATCTTATCATGAATGTTCGCATCCTTACTGCGTCAGCAGCGATACTCATGCTTGCCGGGTCAGCCTCGGCGGCCGACCTTGTCTCCGAGCCACCACCCGCACCCGTCGAGCAGGCAGCACCTGTCTTCACCTGGACGGGCTTCTACACCGGTCTTCAGGGCGGCGGCGCCTGGGGCAATGGTGATTTCTCCGGCATCGGCTCGTCCAATATGAACGGCGGCCTGATCACCGGTTTCGCCGGCTATAACTGGCAGCTGGACAACAGCATCGTGCTGGGTGTCGAAGGCGACGTTTCCTACAACTGGAACTCCGAAGACGTCGGCGTCAACAGCTACAAGTTCGACACGACGGGATCGGTCCGCGCCCGTGTCGGCTATGCGCTTGACCACGCCCTGCTCTACGGCGCGGCCGGCTGGACCGGCGCACGCGGCCATGTCGACACACCTCTCGGCAGCGACAGCGCCACCTTCTCCGGCTGGACAGTCGGCGCCGGTGTCGACTACGCCTTCACCGACAACATCTTCGGCCGCCTTGAATATCGCTACAACGATTACGGCAGCAAGGATCTTCTGGGCGTCGATACCGACTTCAACCAGAACGTCGTGACCGTCGGCGTCGGCTTCAAGTTCTGACGTCGCATATCTTTGGGCGGCAAGCCGCCTGTCGAAAGAGCCCGGTCCTGCGCCGGGCTTTTTCGTGTCGGCAGCAGGCGGAGCCGCGCGGGCGCGTTTCAGGCTTGCGTCAGTTGCGACCGCTATGCGGCGGCTGGGCTGACAACCGAAAGCGATCCGTATGCCGCTTGAAACGCACACCGCGACATCTTCCTCCCCGCGATCCTATTCGCTCGCGCAACGCATCCTGCATTGGCTGACCGCGCTGCTCGTCTTCTTCAATCTCCTCTTCCCCGACGGCATGAACGCCTGGCATCGCAGCATGCGCGTGAGCGGCACTGCGACCTCAGACCAGATCGCAAGCGCCAACATCCACGCCTGGGCCGGCATCGCGATCCTTGTCGCCGTGGCGCTGCGTCTTGTCCTCAGGGCAACGCAGGGCGTACCGGCACACTCTCCCGACGAACCGCCCCTGCTTAGAGCCGCCGCCAGCATCACGCATGGCCTGCTCTATCTTCTGCTGCTCGCCATGCCGCTGAGCGGAATGGCCGCCTATTATCTAGGGATAAGCGCGGCAGGCTCCGTTCATGCCGAGATATTGAAGGTCATCCTGTGGGCCTTGATCGGCCTGCACGTGCTCGGAGCGCTCGCCCACCAGTTCTATTGGAAGAGCGACAGGCTGCGGCGGATGACGGTCGGATAAGCGGGCGGGCATCGAACGCAAAGATCTGTGGGCTTCGCCTGATAGCGCCGGCGATTTCCTTGTCCGACTCACCATCAGAAGGTAAGAACACGCTAATAGACGGCCGCGTGACAGGCCGAACCGTTAGTACGTCCTCAACCTCTAACGCATAAAATCTCAATCAAATTCAGCAGCATAGACTGCCGCCGCGCACCCACGCGGCGAGCCGAAAGGTGTGATCATGCGCATATCATTCATGATTTCAGTATTGGCGACAATGCTGATGGCCTTCCCCAATACCGGCACGGCCGGCTCCACGCTGCGCGCATCCCGCTCGATCGGCGCGCCCATCGGCTTCCCCTCGGCCTGCAGCCGCTATGCCTGGCTCTGCCACAACACCAGCAGCGGCGAGATCAGCGACGAAAAGGCGATGCCGCTTCTGAAGAAGATCAATCGCGATGCCAATTCGAGCGTCCGGCCGGCAACGGACTATGCCACGACGGGCAAGGCCGAATACTGGTCGCTGCCGATCAACAACAAGGGCGATTGCGAAGACTACGCGCTTTTGAAGATGAAGTCCCTACTTGACGCCGGCTTTCCCGCAAACAAGCTCGCCATCTCAGTGGTCATCGACCGCAACGGCGGCAACCACGTCGTGCTTCTCGCCCGCCTGAAATCGGGTGACTACGTGCTCGACAATCTCGCAGGCAGCGTAAAGCCCTGGTCGAGCACCGGATACACCTTCCTCGCCAGCCAGAATTTCAACAACAAGAGCGCATGGCAAGTGACGCTAGCCGGACCGCGCGCGGCCCAGTTCTCCGGCACCTGAGAGCCTTCGGCCCAAACGTTGCCGCTAACCGCGCTTTTTGCCGAGCGCCGAAGCCAGAATGCCTAAACCCCAAAAGCCCGGGCACCTCGCCCGGGCTTGATGTTTGCGACGGTGAAATGGCGCGGCTCTTGTAGCCCGCCGCCATTTCCCCATCGAGGCATGTGCGAGCGTGGCTTAGTTGCCGCTGCTGCCGCCGGCGCCACCCTGGCCGCCAGAGCCACCGGAACCGCCGCCGCCGCTGCCGCCGTTGCCGCCGTTGCCGCCAGCACCGCCGTTGCCGCCGCCGGGACCGCTGCCGCCGCCGCCGCCGCTGCCGCCGTTACCGCCGCCGCCGCCGCTGCTGCCATTGCTGGAGCCGTTGCCGCCGTTGCCGCCGCTGCCACCAGCACCGCCGTTACCGCCGCCGTTGTTGCCGCCAGCACCGCCGTTGCCGCCGGAGCCGCCGCCGCCGCCGCCGCCAGCGCCACTACCGCTGCCGCCATTGCCGCCGTTGCCACCGTTGCCAGCCGCACCGCCGTTGCCGCCGTTGTTGCTGCCGCCGTTGCCGCCGTTGCCTGCAGCACCGCCGTTACCACCGCTGCCGCCGCCGTTGCTGCCGCCATTGCCGCCAGAACCACCGTTGCCACCGCTTCCGCCGAAGCCACCGTTGTTGCTGCCGCCATTGCCGCCATTGCCGGCCTTGCCGCCGTTACCACCGTTGCCACCGTGGTTGTCGCCGCCATTGCCGCCTTTGCCGCCGTTGCCGCCCTTGCCGCCTTTGCCGCCGCGGTTGTTGCCGCCGTTGCCGCCGTTACCGGCTGCACCGCCGTTACCGCCGTCGCCGCCCCACCAGCTGCCGCCAGTGCCGCCGCCGCCGCCGTTGCCGCCATTGCCGCCATCGCCGCCTCGGTTGTTGCCGCCGCGACCGCCGTTACCGGCTTTACCGCCGTTACCGCCGTCACCGCCCCACCAGCTGCCAGCGTTGCCGCCGCCGCCGCCGTTACCACCGTTGCCGCCGTCGCCGCCTCGGTTGTTGCCGCCGTTGCCGCCATTGCCGGCATTGCCGCCGTTGCCGCCCTTGCCGCCATGGTAGCTGCCGCCATTTCCGCCGCCGCCGCCATTGCCGCCATTGCCACCGTTGCCGCCGTAGTTGTCGCCGCCATTGCCGCCGTTGCCGGCATTGCCGCCGCTACCACCGCCGCCACCGCCACTGCCGTGGCCATGTCCGTGGCCATTACCATTGCCGGGGTCGTTCCAACCACCGCCATTGTTGTTGCCGCCATGATGGCGGCCACGATGACGGCCGCGACCGTTGCCGTCATCCTCGCCGCCAGGATCACTGACTACGGTGATCGGGTCGGCGCTTGCGCTACTGCTACCACCGCCGCCACCACCGTTGCTGGAAGACCCGTTGTTCCCGTTCCGGCCACGGTCATGGTTGGAATCCGTGAAGGGGTTTACGTCAAAAATCGACTGCACCGGGAAGCACAGTCGCTCCTCAATCGATCCCGGCTGCACGCTTCTGCAATCGAGATTGAGCGCCTGGGCGCTCCCTAGGCTCGTTCCTGCCAGCAGAAATCCTACACTGACAGAGAGCTTCAATAGTGTTCTGTTCATTTCGCTCACTCCCATCGTTAACGTGGCGTTAACAGGGAATTTTTATATGAGTGAGCTATAAATTAGAAAGGACAAATAAAAATGAGGAGCGTACTCATTTCGGCTGCAATTGCATTATTTAGTATAAAAGCATCATCTAATAGTAGATAATCGCGGAACCACCGAGTAACACAAGGAGCTTTATATGCGGAGAATTGCGGCCATTCTAAGTTTTGTTATGAGTATTCCTTTAATTTCTAGTCAGAGTTTTGCAGGATCTGAAATTCCCGCCAGCCGTTCTATCTCTCCACCTGTAGGCTTCGGTGCAGCCTGTGCCAAATATGGATGGGTATGCCATGGTAAGGGGGGCGTCGACATCGGCGACAAGGAAGCGCTGCGGGCGCTTCAGGAGGTCAACCGCTTCGTAAACTCGAAGGTGAAGCCCACCGAGGACCGCATCACGAAGGGCCGTCGTTCGGACAACTGGACGCTGCCCGTCAACAACAAGGGCGACTGCGAGGACTATGCCCTCCTGAAGATGAAGACCCTGCTCGACATCGGCTTTCCGACCAGCAAGCTGGCGCTTTCGGTGGTCCTCGATCGCAGCGGCGAAAACCATCTCGTGCTGATCGCCCGTCTGAAGTCCGGCGATTACGTGCTCGACAATCTCGCCTACAACGTCAAGCCATGGCAGCGCACCGGCTACACCTTCCTCGCCAGCCAGAACTTCAACAGCAAGGCCAATTGGCAGGTGACCCTGGCAGGGCCTCGCGCCAGCCAGTTCATCAAGGGCTGAAAGGGCCTTATCGGCGCAATCAATCATTGAAGGCCGCGCATTGCGGCCTTCACAACCGGCGCTGGAATCTCTCGCCTCGCTGGTACAATTGAATATGTGGCGAATGAGATACACGTTTTGCAATGCAGCATGAGCGGCCTCACCGCCGCAATGTTGTCATCGGACTGTCATCGGCCATCCAGTAGGCAAATTCCTATCAACCACGATAGGAACGCCCCCTATGACTATCCGTACCATCCTCCTTGGCTCCGCCGCCGCCATGAGCATCATGTCGACAGCGCAGGCCGCCGACGCCATCGTCGCGGCCGAACCCGAAGCCGTCGAATACGTCCGCGTCTGCGACGCTTACGGCACCGGCTACTTCTACATCCCCGGCACCGAAACCTGTCTTTCGGTCGGCGGTTATATCCGCGTCGAAGAACGTTTCGGCCGCAACGTCTCCGGTACGTCCGACTGGAACTCCTGGACCCGTGGTCAGGTCACGCTGAGCTCCAAGAGCGAGACCGAATACGGTACGCTGACCGGCGTCATCACGCTGCGCACCAACGCCGAAAACGCCACCAACCAGACCGCCCTTCTGCAGGAAGGCTATATCGACCTCGCCGGCTTCCGCGTCGGCATGCAGTATTCCTGGTGGGATAACGACCGCAGCATCGGCACCGGTGAAACCGACGTGATCTCGAGCAACCAGACGATCCACAACTCGGTTCGCTACATGTACGAGACGCCGAACTTCAGCGCCGGCGTGTCCGTCGACGAACTGGAAGAACGCTATCGCACCAAGCCAGGCGAAGGCCCGAACAATGTCGGTGTCACCGGCCAGCTCTTCGGCAAGGCCGGCGCCGTCAGCGGCTACCTGCTTGCCGGTTACGACACCGACACCGAGGAAGTCGCATTGCGCGGCATCTTGTTTGCCGACATCGGCCCGGGCCAGCTCGGCCTTTACGGCCTGTGGGCCAGCGGCGCCAACTACTATTACGAGGAATCCGAGTGGGCGCTCGGCGCGCAATACGTCTACAAGGCCACCGACAAGCTCACGATCATCCCCGGCTACCAGTATTTCAGCAAGATTTCGCTGGATTCCAACGGCGAGTTCACCGGCGGCGACGCATGGCGCGCCGGCGTGACCGTCGACTACAAGATCGCCACCAACCTGCTCACCAAGCTCAGCGTCCAGTATTACGACCCTGACAACGCCCCCGAGCAGGTCCAGGGCTTCCTGCGCTTCCAGCGCACCTTCTAAGCAAACACAAAAAGACCTGGGCCGCGCTTCGGCGCGGCTCGCTCTTCTTCTGTCTTTAGTGCTGGGCCTGCCAATCCGCGCGAAAAGTTGCATCGTCGCCACGCAATAGCCGGCTCAGGACTGAGAAAAGGCGAGGACGTGTTTTTTTGGTGGCGGAACAATGCGATCCGACCTATCGTTTCCCCTAGGCAATGGAGGTTGCCGAAGGAGGAAAACATGAACGATAGCGTTTTTGGCTTTCTGGTCGCCGCGGAAATGTCCGCACTGTTTTGGGCTGGTGTATTCCTGGTGGCCGGCACATTGTCTTAAGACGTTGTTATTGCCGGAAGAATGGTAGCGGGGGGCGGAATTGAACCGCCGACCTCAGGGTTATGAATCCTGCGCTCTCACCAACTGAGCTACCCAGCCAAACCACCTAACGATGCCGTTTGCGATGCGCCCGGCTCGTTGAATGAGCGGCTTATAAGGCGGCCTTCACGGTCATGTCAAGCACATGATCGAGAAAATCACCGGGCTTTTGTCACGCCGCAACGGCACCTGCCAGAAGCGCCTTCAGCGATGCTTCCGCTGCCGGCTCGCGTTCCGAGCGCTCGATGAAACCACCGCCATAGACACGCGCATTGTCGCCCGGCGCCGAATAAAGCGCGCAGGCCTGACCGGGCGCGACACCCGCCTCGCCAACCGCGAGATCGACGTAGATGCCGGTGTGATCGGCATGCAGCACGGCTGGCGTCGGCATGCGCGTCGAGCGCACCTTGGCGAAGCAGGCAAAGCCTTCGCCCGCAGCCGCCTGTGCAAGCTCCTCGTCTCCCAGCCAGTTCACGTCGCGCAGATAGACGCGGTGCGTCTCCAGCGCCTCCTTCGGGCCGACGATGACGCGCCGCGAGCGGGCGTCGAGATAGAGGACGTAGAGCGGCTCGCCGGTGGCAACGCCGATACCGCGCCGCTGGCCGATCGTGTAGTGCAGGATGCCCTCATGCTGGCCGAGCACGCGGCCGTCCAGATGCACGATCTCGCCCGCCAGCGCCGCGTTCGGCTTCAGCTTGTTGATGATGTCGGTGTACTTGCCCTGCGGCACGAAACAGATGTCCTGGCTGTCGGCCTTCTTGGCGACGACGAGGCCCATCTCTTCGGCGAGCTTGCGGGTCTCCGCCTTCGGCAGCCCGCCGAGCGGGAAGCGCAGATAGTCGATCTGCTCCTGCGTGGTGGCGAACAGGAAATAGCTCTGGTCGCGATCGGCGTCAGCCGGGCGGTAGAGCGCGCGACGGCCGGGATTGCCGGGCGCCGGGTTGGCGCCGGAGCGGATATAATGACCGGTCGCCAGCGCATCGGCGCCGAGCTCGCGCGCGGTCTCAAGCAGATCGGCGAACTTGACCGTCTGATTGCACGACACGCAGGGGATCGGCGTCTCGCCGGCGACATAGCTTTCCATGAACGGATTGATGACGGTGTCGCGGAAGCGCTTTTCGTAATCCAGCACATAGTGTGGAATGCCGAGCGTTTCGCAGACCCGGCGCGCATCGTCGATATCCTGGCCGGCGCAGCACGAACCGGCGCGATGCACGGCCGCGCCATGATCGTAGAGCTGCAGCGTGATGCCGAGCACATCATAGCCCTGCCGCTTCAAAATGCCGGCCACGACCGAGCTGTCGACGCCGCCAGACATGGCCACGACAACGCGCGTATCTTCCGGCCTCTTGTCAAAATCCAGTGTGTTCACGGGGGTGCTGCCAATTCAAAAGGGTATCTCGATCCGCCCTATCCTACAGAATTTTGGCGGATTTGCATCGCGACCAACGGGATCGACCGCCGGTTCTTGTCTGGCGGTGGATATAGAAAGGATTGGGGGCGGGTGCAAGGGGCGGTGATTTTGGGTGGGGTGGGCGTTTTGGCGTGTGGTGCTTGGTCTCATAACTGTTGTGCCGTGAGATACCCCCCTCTGCCCTGCCGGGCATCTCCCCCACAGGGGGGGAGATCGACTCGTGGTTAGGTTTGCGCCAACCAGTGAAGGTGGAGCGAGCAGCTGCGCCCAGCCGATCTCCCCCCTTGTGGGGGAGATGTCCGGCAGGACAGAGGGGGGTATCACAAGGCACACCCTCTCCAAACAAGCACCGCACCCACACCCCTCAAGCCGCCGTCGAAGCCACCACACCCCCGCCCGCAATCAACCGCTCGGCCTCCGCAAGCGGCATCGGCTTGCCCAGCAGATACCCCTGAACCTCGTGAAACCCCTCCTGGCGCAATCGCAGCAGCTGCGCGTCGGTCTCGATCCCCTCGGCCAGCGTCGTCGCGTTGAAGCCGGAGCCGATACCAACAACGGCGCGCACGATCGCCAGGTTACCGGGGTCGGTGTCGATGCCGGCGATGAAGCTGCGGTCGAGCTTGATCTTGTCGAAGGCAAAGGCGCGCAGATAGCTGAAGGAGGAATAGCCGGTGCCGAAATCGTCGATGGCGATGCGGATACCGAGTTCCTTCAGCGCCTTCAGGAGCGGCAGGCTCTGGCCGACATCGGCGAGGAAGACCGATTCCGTGATTTCGATCTCCAGCCGCGACGGCCGCAACCCGCTCTCGTCGAGCGCGGAGATGACGCTCGCAAGCAGGCTGTTATGGCGAAACTGGCTGACCGAGAGATTGACGGCCACCTTCAGGTTCGACGGCCAGCGTGCAGCGGTCCGGCAGGCCTCGCGCAGCACCCACTCGCCGATCGCAACGATCAGCCCGGTCTCTTCCGCCACGGGAATGAACTCCATCGGCGGCACCAGCCCGCGCTCCGGATGGTTCCAGCGGATCAGCGCCTCGAAGCCGCCGAGACCGTCATTTTCCAGCTGCACGATCGGCTGGTAGTAGAGCTCGAACTGGTTCTTCTGCAGCGCCTCGCGCAGCTCCACCGTCAGCAGGTGCCGGCGCTCGGCCTCAAGCCGCATCGAAGGCTCGTAGAAACGATAGGTCGAGCGGCCGCTTTCCTTGGCGGCATAGAGCGCGAGGTCGGCATGGCGCATCAGCACGTCGTCGTCTTCGGCATGATCGGGCGCCAGCGCGATGCCAATACTGCAGGTGACATGCTCGTTGACGCCATCGAGATCGAAGGGCGAGGAGAGCGACGCAAGCAGTCGCTCGGCGAACCGCTCGATACAGCCGGCCTCCCGGAAGCCGACCACCAGCGCGAACTCGTCGCCGCCGAGACGCGCCACGAGATCGCCGTCGTCGGCAAGCCCAGTCAGCCGCGCGGCCACCTGGCGGAGCAGCGCATCGCCGGCCGCATGGCCCTTGCTGTCATTGATATGCTTGAAGTGATCGACATCCAGATAGAGCAGCGCCACCGGCTTGTCGGCGGTGGCAAGCGAAGAGACGCGCTTGATGTGCTCGGCGAAGAAGGCACGGTTCGGCAGGCCGGTCAGAACGTCGTGCATGGCCATATAGGCAAGCCGTGCCTCGACGGACCGCTCCTCGGTCACATCCTGCGAGATGCCGAGCAGGTAGCGTGGCGCGCTACCATCGGGCGACGGCAGGGCGCGCTTCACCGTTCTCAAGATACGCTGCTGGCCATCTGAGCGCTGCATCGTCTCTTCGAAGCTGATCGCCGCAGGCGCGGCGAAGGCCCGGGCATCCTGCTCGCGAAACGCAGCCGACTGCTCCTTGTCGAAGAAGAGGTGATCGCTGCAGCCGACGACGTCGACAGAACGACGGCCGACGATTTCGCCGCAGGCTTCATTGAAGAGGATATAGAGACCATCTGCGTCCATGTCCTTGACGAACACGCCGACCGGCAGGTTGTCGACAATGCTGTCCAAGAGCGAGCGCGTGTCGCTGACTTCGCGATGTGCGGCATTGACCTCGGTACGGTCCTGCACGATGGCGAGGATCGCGTCGCGGCCGTTGAAGCGCACGCCGCGCCCATAGGTCAGCACCTCGAGCATGGTGCCGTCGGCCTTCAGATGCGTCCAGCGCTCGGCCCGCTCCATGTCGGTGCGCGCATGCACGGCTGTCAGCATCCGCTGGCGCTCATGCGCGGGGCGGATGTCGAGCACGGTCATGCCTTCATAGGCTTCACGCGAGTAGCCATAGAGATCGACGGCGGCGTTGTTGACGATCAGGAAGCGCAGCGTATCGGGGTCGTAGACCCACATCGGCGACGGATGGGTTGCGAAGAGAGACTGGAAATCATCATTGGGAGTATCGGTCGAAACGAATGCTCTCTGAATACCTGTCATCGGCAATGTCACAATCATATGATTTTGATGGCTGATTCCGGCGACTATAGTGAAAAAAACTAAATAAAATCAGAATCATAGTTCGCACAAACTTTAGGCGAACCGCCCTCATGATGTGCAGCGCTAACCGCTTGTTATGATGTTTCGCGGCTTTTCTTCACACACTGGAAAGGTCTGCACAAAGATCGGACAACTCAGTGATGGTTATGTGCACACTGCCCGTGGTCGGCCAGAACCTCGATCACCCGGCACTGATCGACCCGCCCATGGCCACACCCGGCGACCATGGCCTCCAGTTCCACCTTCAACGCCATCAGGCTGCGGATGCGCTGCTCGACATCGATGAGCCGCGCCTTGGCGATCGCGTCGGCCGAGGCGCAGGACTGGTTCGGATCGTCCTGCAGGACGAGCAGCGTGCGGATGGCATCCACCTCGAAGCCAAGTTCGCGGGCATGGCGGATGAACACCAGGCGCCTGATATCGGCGGGCTCGTAGGAGCGCTGGTTGCCCTCGCTGCGGCTCGGCGCGCTCAATAGCCCTATGCCCTCGTAATAGCGGATGGTCGGCACCTTCACGCCGCTCTGGCGCGATGCCTCGCCGATAGTAATCTTTTTCATCATTTCCCCCTTGCACCTCTAGTCGCTAGAGGATGTAGGAAGGATGCTCGTCAATGACAAGGAAGCCCATAAGGAAGCCGATGATGAGCGACAGGATCGAGAAGCGCTACAGGGTCGAGGGCATGGATTGCGCCAGCTGCGCGGCCAAGATCGATACCGCCGTGCGCCGCGTCTCCGGCGTCGAGGACGTTTCGGTGTCGGTAACCGCAGGCACCATGACCGTGCGCCACGACGGCAGCAGCGACCTTGCCGCGATCGAAAAGAAGGTGACTGGCCTCGGCTACGGTCTGCGCCCCTTCGCGACCGCCGATGCACCCCGACCGAGCGGCCACGGCGCCGAGCATGTGCACGGACCGGACTGCGGTCACGATCACGGACACAGCCACGCGCGGGACCACGCGCACGACGACCATGATCATGATCACCATGACCACGCACACGATCATGCTCACGACAGCCAAAGCGCCCCCGCCGAAATCGAGGGGCTGCATGGACATGACCATGCGCCCATGTCCGGCCCATGGTGGCAGAGCCGCAAGGGCCGCCTGACGATCCTCTCGGGCGCCGCCCTCGTCATCGCCTACATCGTTGGCCATCTCGTTCCCTCGATCGCGCCCTATGCCTTTATCGCCGCCATGCTTGTTGGTCTCATCCCGATCGCCCGCCGCGCGATCATGGCCGCGCTGTCGGGCACGCCCTTCTCGATCGAGATGCTGATGACCATCGCCGCCGTCGGCGCCGTCATCATCCATGCCGGCGAAGAGGCCGCGACCGTGGTCTTCCTGTTTCTGGTCGGCGAACTGCTGGAAGGCGTCGCGGCCGGCAAGGCGCGCGCCAGCATCCAGTCGCTGACGACGCTGGTGCCGAAAAGCGCCCTTCTCGAAGAGGGCGGCGTAACCCGTGAGGTGCCGGCCGAAACGCTTGCCGTCGGCTCGATCATCCTCGTGCGCCCCGGCGACCGCATCTCCGCCGACGGCATCATCTTGTCCGGCGAAAGCGCGATCGACGAGGCCCCGGTGACAGGCGAAAGCACGCCGGTGCGCAAGGGCGAAGGCGACGTCGTCTTCGCGGGAACCGTCAATGGCGACGCGGCACTGCGCGTCAAGGTCACCGCTGCCGCCGCAGACAACACCATCGCCCGCGTCGTGCGGCTCGTGGAGGAAGCGCAGGACAAGAAGGCGCCGACTGAGCGCTTCATCGACCGCTTCTCGCGCTACTACACACCGGGTGTCGTCGTCGTTGCCGCCCTCGTCGCCATCCTGCCGCCGCTGATTGCCGGCGGCGCCTGGGACGAGTGGATCTACAAGGGCCTTGCGATCCTGCTGATCGGCTGCCCCTGCGCGCTGGTCATCTCCACGCCCGCCGCCATCGCCGCCTCGCTGTCCTCAGGCGCACGGCGCGGCCTGCTGCTCAAGGGCGGAGCGGTTCTCGAGACCTTGGGCAAGATCAACGCGGTAGCGCTCGACAAGACTGGCACGCTGACCGAGGGCAAGCCTGTCGTCACCGACATATTGAGCTTCGGAAAGCCCGAGGCCGAGGTACTGACCTATGCCGCGGCACTTGAGACCGGCTCCAGCCACCCGCTGGCGCTCGCCATCCTCGGCAGGGCCGCGCGCGACGCCATCGCCATCCCGCAGGCAACCGACGCCAAGGCGCTTGGCGGCAAGGGCGTGACCGCCACTGTGGCCGGCCAGCCGGTCTTCCTCGGCTCCCCCAAGGCCGCCGCCGAAATCGCGACACTCTCAGACGAGCAGCAGGCGCGCATCACCAGGTTGAACGACGAAGGCAAGACCGTCTCCGTGCTTGTTGTCGGCGACCAATTGGCCGGCGCCATCGCCATGCGCGACGAGCCGCGCGACGACGCCAAATCGGGCCTCAAGGCGCTGACCGACGCAGGCGTCAGGATCGTCATGCTGACGGGCGACAACGCCCGCACCGCTAATGCCATCGGCCAGGAACTCGGCATCGAGGTCCGCGCCGAGCTGATGCCGGAGGACAAGCAGCGCATCGTCGGCGAGTTGCAGAAGAGTGGCCTGAAAGTCGCAAAGGTCGGCGACGGCATCAACGACGCGCCGGCGCTGGCCGCGGCCGATGTCGGCATCGCCATGGGCGGCGGCACGGATGTGGCGCTGGAGACCGCCGACGCCGCGATCCTGCACGGCCGCGTTTCCGACGTCGCCGCCATGATCGCGCTGTCGAAGCGCACCATGCGCAACATCGGCGAAAACATCTCGATCGCGCTCGGCCTGAAAGCTGTTTTCCTAGTCACGACCATCGCCGGCATCACCGGGCTTTGGCCCGCCATCCTCGCCGACACCGGCGCCACGGTGCTGGTGACGATAAACGCATTACGATTGCTGCGGCCGGTTTCGTCACAGGCTTAAGACTGCGTTAACAGCACGCGTGGCGCGCATTTTCCCCTGAATATCGAGGGGTGAAGAGCGCCACGCTCCGCAGAGCGTGTATTCGCCAATCAATTCAACTAGATGCAAATTTAGATCATTAAACTTGTCTTAAAAAGCGACGGCTGTTTGAGAGATTTTCGCAAGGGATTGCCTCTATCCGGCGCGAGTTATTCAATTTCCAAGGCTTCGCATATGTTACTCGACGGCATATTTTATCCCAACCAACCCTCCGGGGGATCCAGTTCCTCGACAAGCGCACCCCAAAGCGCCTCGGAGACATCGCCCGCGCCCGAGCAATCCACCTCCCCCTCCCCGGCAAGCGAAGAGCCCATCAGCTACCCGCCCGAGGAAACGGACGACCAGACCTACACCGCCCAGCCCCAAACCGAACCGCAAACCGAGCATCCGGCCAATTCCGAGCCCGAGGCAGCAGCTCCGGCCGAACCAGAGCCGCAGCAGGCAGCCCCCTCGCAGCAGGCAAGCGAGCCGGTGACCACCGGCGAGGCCAGCGAGCCAGCCGAACAACCGGCCACGCAGACGCAGCCGGCCTCTGCCGACGAGGCCGCGCCGGCACAGCCGCAACAGAGCACCGCCGCCACGCCCGCCAACGACAATAGCAGCACCGCACCGGCGTCCGGCACCGGCGCGACCGGCGGCACGGCTCCCGTAGCAACGCCATTGCCGGCCGCTCCGGCGCACACGGCAAGTGCATCGGCCACGAAGGCATCGGCAACGTCGGCACGAGCCGTCGGCAAAAGCGATGATATCGACCTCACCGATCTCGTGCGCAAGCAGGCTGAGCAGACGAGCGAATCCCAGCGGCTCCTGTCTATGTTCGCCGACGGCTCGACCGGCGCGGCATCGCCGTTCCTGTCGCTCTTCGGCGTCGAGGCCGGCAGCGAAGAAAGCCGCGTCAACGCCGTCACGCTTCTCTACCAGCAGTTTTGACGGCGCGCGTCGCGAAACGACCGCGGCCAATATCACAAAGCCCGGCGCAGCCTCCCGCGCCGGGCTTTCGCGTTTCGGCGCTGCAACCGGAAAGTGGCGCCTGCCACATTCTGGAACCTATCTCTTCCTCGCGCGTTTGTGATCGAGGAGGAGAAGCACCATGACCAATGATTTCAATCGTCCGAATGCCGCGAACACCCCACCGGCGAAGAGTTCGTCGAAGACGATGTGGGTTGCAATCGCACTTCTGGTCGTCATCGTCGCCCTGGCGGCAACCTATTGGCCAAGGGGCGCATCCGCTCCCACGGCAACCGCGCCAAGCGCGACGGCACCCGTGACCGAACCCGCGGCACCGGCTACGCCACCCGCCTCGCAGGCCACCCCGCCGGCTGCAACACCGCCGGCCGCAGCGCCCGCGACACCGGCAACGCCTGCACCAGCGACCCCGGCACCCGCAACGCCGGCTCCCGCGAACCCGCAGTAAAGTCGGTCGACCGCAGATAACGAAAAGCCCGCCAGTTCAGGCGGGCTTTTTTGCATGCGTGACCGATGCTTAGTTCTGGCCGGCCTTCAGCACCCGGTGCGTGCTGTCATCGACGGCATTGCCCATCTGGCGGCCATCCTTGGCGAGGCCGTTGGCGGTGTTGGCGCAGGACGACAGGGCCAGCAGCGAGGTGAGCGCAATGGCGATGGCGGCGGCAAATCGTGTCATGAAAATCTCCCCAGTGTTCAGAATAGTGAAGTGATCGGCCGGAGCGGCACGCAATCGGGTAGATAGCGCCCGCCCGCCTGTGATCAACGCCGCTGCGAGAACTCGAAACAGAAAACCCGGCACAGTCGCCTGCGCCGGGTCTCTTCACATCTTCCCTGGGAGGAAAGCCTCAATCAACAGCAAATACGAGCGGCTTGGCCTGTCGGATTGCCGGGTTGGCGGTCAATTTTCCAAGGACATCGTCACTGACGGGACCATCGACGTAAAGCAGCGCGATCGCGTCACCGCCCTGCTCGCCACGGCCGAGCTGGAAGTTGGCGATGTTGACGCCGGCGGCACCCAGCGTCGTGCCGATGAAGCCGATCATGCCGGGAACGTCGGTGTTGGAGATGTAGACCATGTTCGCGCCGACATCACCGTCGAGGTTGATGCCCTTGATCTGGATGAAGCGCGGCTTGCCGTCGGAGAAGACCGTGCCGGCGACCGAGCGGGTCTGCTTGTCGGTCTTGACCGTCAGCTTGATGTAGCCGTCGTAAACGCCGGTCTTGTCGCGCTTGACCTCGGAGAGCACAATGCCCTTTTCCTTGATCATGATCGGCGCCGAAACCATGTTGACGTCGGCGACCTGGTTGCGGATGAGGCCGGCGAGCAACGCAGATGTCAGAGCCTTGGTGTTCATCGTCGCGGTCGCGCCGTCGAACAGAATCTCGATCTCCTTGATCGGGTCTTCCGAGACCTGGCCGACGAAGGCGCCGAGAACGTCGGCGAGCTTGATGAACGGCTTCAGGATCGGCGCTTCTTCAGCGGTGATCGACGGCATGTTGATGGCGTTGGAAACGGCACCCTTGACGAGGTAGTCCGACATCTGCTCGGCAACCTGCAGGGCAACGTTTTCCTGCGCTTCCGTGGTCGATGCGCCCAAGTGCGGCGTGCAGACGACGTTGGGAAGGCCGAACAGCGGGCTTTCCTTGGCGGGCTCGACTTCGAAGACGTCGAAGCCGGCGCCGGCGACGTGGCCGGACTTGATGGCTTCGGCAAGCGCTGCTTCGTCGACCAGGCCACCACGGGCGCAGTTGATGATGCGAACCCCGGGCTTGGTCTTCGCGAGGTTTTCCTTGCCGAGGATGCCGCGGGTCTTGTCGGTCATCGGCACGTGCAGGGTGATGAAGTCGGCCTTGGCGAGCAACTCATCGAGCTCGACCTTGGTGACGCCCATTTCCTGAGCACGCTCGACAGAGAGGAAGGGGTCGTAGGCGAGAACATGCATGCCGAGGCCAATGGCCTTCTTGCAGACGATGCCGCCGATATTGCCGGCGCCGATGACGCCGAGCGTCTTGCCGGTGATTTCGACACCCATGAACTTCGACTTTTCCCACTTGCCGGCCTGCGTGGACGAATCCGCTGCAGGCAGCTGGCGGGCAACGGCGAACATCAGCGCGATGGCGTGTTCAGCGGTCGTGATCGAGTTGCCGAACGGCGTGTTCATGACGATGATACCGCGGCGCGAGGCGGCCGGGATATCGACGTTATCGACGCCGATGCCGGCGCGGCCGATGACCTTGAGGTTGGTCGCAGCCGCGATCAGCTTTTCCGTCGCCTTGGTGGCGGAGCGGATGGCGAGACCGTCGTAATTGCCGATGATTTCGGCGAGCTTATCCTTGTCCTTGCCGAGCTGCGGCTGGAAATCGACTTCGACGCCGCGATCACGGAAGATCTGGACGGCGGTTTCCGACAGTTCGTCGGATACGAGAACGCGAGGTGCCATTGGGGGCTTCCTTCAAAAGGTTCAACGATGGAATGTAATCGGGATTGCGAGGCTCCGCCTTTTCAGCGGAGCCGGATGCGATCAACTCAGGCAGCAGCCTGGGAAAGCGTTGCCTTCTGGGTCGAAAACGCCCAGGAGAGCCACGGCATCAGCTTCTGCATGTCTGCAGTTTCGATGGTGGCGCCGGCCCAGATGCGCAGGCCCGACGGCGCGTCGCGGTAATGGCCGATGTCGTAGGCGACACCTTCCTTGTCGAGCAGGCTGACGATGCCCTTGGCGAAGTTCGCCTGGCCGTCGGCGTCGAGCGCCAGAACGTCCTTGTCGGTGATCTTCAGGCAGACCGAGGTGTTGGAAGCCGTCTCGGCCTTGACCGAAAGGTTGGCGATCCAGTCATTGGCGGCGACGAAGTCGGCGATGACCTTGGCATTGGCGTCGGCGCGGGCCATCAGGCCCTTCAGGCCGCCAACATCCTTCGACCACAGCAGCGCATCGATATAGTCCTCGACGCAGAGCATCGACGGCGTGTTGATGGTTTCGCCGGTGAAGATGCCCTCGATCAGCTTGCCGCCCGAGGTCATGCGGAAGATCTTCGGCAACGGCCAGGCCGGCGCGTAGGTCGTCAGACGCTCGACGGCGCGCGGCGACAGGATGATGACGCCATGAGCGCCCTCACCGCCGAGAACCTTCTGCCAGGAGAAGGTGACGACATCGAGCTTGGCGAAATCGAGGTTCTGCGCGAAGGCGGCAGAGGTCGCGTCGCAGATCGTCAGACCCTTGCGGTCGGCGGGAATGAAATCGCCATTCGGGACGCGAACGCCCGAGGTGGTGCCGTTCCAGGTGAAGACGACGTCGCGGTCGAAATCGATGGTCGAAAGGTCAGGCAGTTGGCCGTAACCGGCTTCGATCTTGCGAACGTCTTTCAGCTTCAGCTGCTTGACGACATCGGTGACCCAACCGGCGCCAAAGCTTTCCCAGGCGACCATATCGACGCCGCGCTCGCCGAGCAGCGACCAGAGCGCCATTTCGACGGCGCCGGTATCGGAAGCAGGCACGATGCCGATGCGGTAATCCGCCGGCACTTCGAGAACTTCGCGTGTGAGATCAATGGCTTGCTTGAGCTTCGTCTTTCCGATCTTCGCACGATGCGAACGGCCGAGCGGCGCGTCGGAAAGGGCTTCGAGCGACCAACCGGGGCGCTTCGAGCAAGGGCCAGAAGAAAAATGGGTGTTGTTCGGACGGACGTCCGGCTTCGCGGTGGCAGTGGCCATATGTATACCCTTCCAGGTAATTAGCCTCTCGTTGGGGAGAGGTGTCCCGCCGCCGTTGATACAGATGTGGCCAGATATCGTCAACTTACAAATGTCGCGCCCTTATGATTTTTTTGACGCAGGAGCGACGCGGCGGGAAACGGGAAAAGCCGCCCCGAGGGACGGCTTTCCAAGATTTGGAGACAATGTCTCGTTTGAATACAGGGCCTTACTTGTAGACCGGCTGCTGCAGTGGAATTTCCGGAGCAGGCTCGTAGGACGCCGTCTGGCAACCGCCGAACAGGTAGCGAGCGCCGACGCGTGCTTCGTGAACGTTGAAGCCCTTGTCGCGGCCCGGGCCGCCGTTTTCGTTATAGCCGAACATGTCGCCGCCGTTGACATGCAGGAAGCGATAGCCGACGTCGGCCTTGACGTTGCAGGTCACGTCGATCGACGCACCGGCCATCAGGCCGTAGCTGAAGCGCCAGCCGCCCTTGCCGCCGTGGATGACCGTGTCATCGCAACCATTGCCGCTGCCGCTGGTGTCGCAAGACGTGTTGTTGAGGTCCTTCCACTTGACGTAGGTGCCGCCGATGCCTGCGCCGACGTAAGGCGTGACGTAGCCGTAGGTGCCGAGATCGACATAGGCGTTGGCCATCAGCGACCATGCGGTCAGCGAGGAAAGATCGGTCGAGGAGCAGGTAACCTGGCAGGCGCCGAAGGCAGAGCCGCCGCCGCTGGTCGAACCGTGGAAGTCGGACTTGCCGAGATAATCCAGCGTCACGTCGGTGCGGAGATAGTTGTTGATCTGGTAACCGACACCGCCGCCGATGGTCCAGGCATCGTCGAGATCGGAGCGGTCGAAATCGACTTCACTGGCATTGCTGCCCTGGAAGTATTTGGCGCCACGCAGGTCGTTGAAGCCGTAGCCGACATCGCCGCGCAGATACCAGCCGGTCGCTTCGGTCACGGTGACCTCGGGAGCGGCGATCGGTTCGGCGGGCATGAGGTCCGCGGCATAAGCATTCGAGGTAATGAGCAATGCGGCGAAGACGCCAGACAAGCTTCTCTTCATGGATCCCACTCCAAGGTTCGACGCCTGGCAGGATCGAGCTCCGCCAGTTGAATACGTTTCGGTAAGGATAATGAAGTGGAAACGTTAAGCGCTGCTTAACTGTAATTGTCAAACATCGCCTTTTACTCAAAGGCACTGGCAAACCGCTGATTTGGTTCTGATTTTAATACTGAAGCACACATCAGGCGGACGCGGTCAAAGCCTGCGGAGAGCACCACCCGCGCGTCGCTGCCACGCTAATAAAAAGCGCCCGACTTAACAAAGTTAATAGCGGTTCTGGCCATAAGCGCGTAGGGTGCATTGTCGGTCAGGACTTTTAAGGCAATGACCGCTTGGGAGTTACTAAGCGCTTCCGCCCCTTTATGGAGGTGCGCCCATGTCCAAGCTCAATAGAGCTATTTCGTTCGAAGAAGATTTATCGCCCGTTTTCGATGCCCTGTCGCTTTGGTGCAGGGAGCAGAAATTCGGGGCCGACAGTCTGCAAGGCTGCGCAGCCGCATCGAGGCTGCTCGACTTCTTCGAAGACGGTGCCATCACGACACCAGCGCTTCTCGAGCTCATGCGTCGAGACGTGACCTGACAAAATCGCGATGTACAAATGAGAATGCCCAGCCAAAGGCTGGGCATTGGAAGCTTGTGGACGGTGCCTGACGAATGTCAGGCGGCCGTGCGCACGCTTGAGATCGTGCCGATCAGGTCGTTGACGATGCGCTCGATCTGGCTGCGATCGTCGCCTTCCGCCATGACGCGGATGAGCGGCTCGGTGCCCGACGGGCGGATGACCAGACGGCCGCTCTTGGCAAGCTCAGCTTCGGCCTCGGCGATCGCCTGCTGCACATGCAGGTCTTCCAGCGGCTTGCCGCCGGAATAGCGCACGTTGCGCAGAAGCTGCGGCACGGGCTCGAAACGGCGGCAGATTTCGCTCACCGTCTTGCCGGTGCGCTTGACCGCGACCAGGATTTGCAGCGCGGCCACGAGGCCGTCGCCGGTCGTGCCGTAATCCGACAGCACGATATGGCCGGACTGCTCCCCACCGACATTGTAATTATTGTTGCGCATGTGCTCGACAACATAGCGGTCGCCGACAGCCGTGCGCACCAGGCCAAGCCCCTTGCCCTGTAGGAAGCGCTCCAGGCCGAGATTGGACATGACGGTGGCGACGATGGCATCGCCGCGCAGCTGCTGGCTCTCGGCATAGCTTTCGGCAATGACGGCCATCAGCTGGTCGCCATCGACGATCGCGCCGTTCTCATCGACGATGATGACGCGGTCGGCGTCGCCATCGAGCGCGATGCCGATATCGGCGCGCACTTCGTCTACCTTCTTCTGCAAGGCCACCGGGCTGGTGGAGCCGCAGTTGAGATTGATGTTGGTGCCATTCGGCTCGTTGCCGATGACGACGACGTCGGCGCCCAGTTCCCAGAGCACGGCCGGTGCCACCTTGTAGGCGGCGCCGTTGGCGCAATCGATCGCGATCCTCAGCCCCTGCAGCGTCACGTCGCGCGGCAGCGTGCGCTTGGCATGCTCGATATAGCGGTCATGAACGCCATCGACGCGCTTGGCGCGGCCGATATCGTCGGACTTGGCGAGCTGCGCGCTCATGTCCTTCTCGAGCAGATCCTCGATCTGCATTTCCAGATCATCAGACAGCTTGTAGCCATCGGGACCGAAGAGCTTGATGCCGTTGTCTTCGTAAGGATTGTGCGAGGCGGAGATCATCACGCCGATATCGGCGCGCAGCGAGCGCGTCAGCATGGCGACGGCAGGCGTCGGGATCGGGCCGAGAACGAAGGCGTCGAGGCCGGCGGCGGTGAAGCCCGCGACCATGGCGTTTTCGAGCATGTAGCCGGAAAGCCGCGTATCCTTGCCGATAACGACCCGGTGGCGGTGGTTGCCGCGACGGAAGATCGTGCCTGCCGCGATACCGACCCGCATCGCGAGATCCGGCGTCATCGGAAACACATTGGACTGACCGCGAATACCATCAGTGCCGAAATAGCGTCTTTTCATATGCACCCCTGTGCCTTGAGCGCGCGTTACGCTGCGCATCGTCGTGTCTGCAAATTGCACGCCTGCGCGTGTTCCCTCGCCAGAGAGGCCTTCATTGAGGCCACCTTATGTCAGCGGAATGCCACAAAACGCGGCAACCATCACGTCAATTAACGAGAAAATCGATTATATCCCGTTACCAACGAAAAAGGCCGGACACCATCTCGGGTGTCCGGCCTTCTCATGATTTCCAAAGAAAATCAGTGTGGTTGCGGCTCCATGCCGCCTTCGGCCTCATCGCCCTTGGCAGGACGCGTGCCGGTCTTCGGCACGGCCGAGCCACGGCTCGGAGGCGTATCGTCACCGAGATCACGCGACGGCTTTTCACCGCGAATCAACGCCTTGATCTCTTCGCCGGTCAGCGTCTCGTATTCGAGCAGCCCTTCGGCGATGGCCACGAACGCGTCATGGTCGTCGGTCAGGATGCGGCGCGCTTCGGCGTAGGCTTCGTCAATCAGCTTGCGAACTTCCGAATCGATGGTCATGGCCGTCGCTTCGGACACGTTCTTCGACTGCGAAACCGAATGACCCAGGAAGACTTCCTGCTGGTTCTCACCATAGGAAACCTGGCCAAGCTTGTCGGAGAAGCCCCACTGGGTGACCATCGCACGGGCAAGCTTGGTGGCCTGCTCGATGTCGGACGATGCGCCCGATGTGATGTTCTCCTTGCCGAAGGTCAGTTCTTCGGCAACGCGGCCACCCATCATGATGACAAGGCGCGAGACCATCCACTTGTAGCTCATCGAGTAGCGGTCGCCCTCGGGAAGCTGCATGACCATGCCGAGTGCACGGCCGCGCGGAATGATCGTTGCCTTGTGCAGCGGATCGGCCACCGGAACCTTGAGCGCCGTGATGGCGTGGCCGGCTTCGTGGTAGGCGGTCAGCTTCTTTTCGGCTTCGGTCATGGCGGACGAGCGGCGTTCGGCGCCCATCATGATCTTGTCCTTGGCGTCTTCGAATTCCTGCATGGTGACGACGCGCTTGTTGCGACGCGCGGCCATCAGGGCAGCTTCGTTGACGAGGTTCATCAGGTCGGCACCGGAGAAACCAGGCGTACCGCGAGCCAGAACCTTGAGATCGACATTCGGCGCCAGCGGCACGTTACGGGCGTGAACCTTGAGGATACGCTCGCGACCGACGATATCGGGGTTCGGAACCACGACCTGGCGGTCGAAACGGCCCGGACGCAGCAGCGCGGGATCGAGAACGTCGGGACGGTTGGTCGCCGCGATCAGGATGATGCCTTCGTTTGCTTCGAAGCCGTCCATCTCGACCAGCAGCTGGTTCAGCGTCTGTTCGCGTTCGTCGTTACCGCCGCCGAGACCGGCGCCACGATGGCGGCCGACGGCGTCGATTTCGTCGATGAAGATGATGCACGGCGCGTTCTTCTTGGCCTGCTCGAACATGTCGCGGACGCGGCTTGCGCCGACACCGACGAACATTTCGACGAAGTCGGAACCCGAGATCGTGAAGAACGGAACGTTTGCCTCGCCTGCGACGGAGCGTGCGAGCAGCGTCTTACCGGTACCGGGAGGGCCGACCAAGAGCACGCCGCGCGGAATCTTGCCGCCGAGACGCTGGAACTTCTGCGGATCGCGCAGGAATTCTACGATTTCCTCGAGGTCCTGCTTGGCTTCGTCGACGCCGGCGACGTCGTCAAATGTGACGCGGCCATGCGCTTCGGTGAGCAGCTTGGCCTTCGACTTGCCGAAGCCCATCGCCCCGCGCGAACCACCCTGCATCTGCCGCATGAAGAACAGCCAGACGCCGAGGATGAGAAGCATCGGCAGCAAGGTGCCGAGATAGCTCAGGAAACCGGAAGAACCGTCGGTTTCGGGACGTGCCGAAACGAGAACATTCTTCGTCTGCAGGCGATCGAGCAGATTGTCGTCGACCACAGGCGTATAGGTTTGGAAGGTGGTGCCATTTTCAACATAGCTGCCGGAGACGCGGTTACCCGTGACGACGACTTCCTTGACGCGGCCCGCATCCACTTCACGCAGGAACTGCGAATAAGGGATATCGCGGGAGCTGGTCTGCGCCGGCGACGTCTGGAACATACTGAAGAGGGCAATCAGCAAAAGCGCTATGATTGCCCACAAGGCGAAATTACGTAAGTTAGGGTTCATCGAACTCCCCAGCACTGGAACGACCGCCTCATGGCGACCGCTTTATTCGGTCTCTAACATAGGATTGCGTCAGGCGGTTGCCAAGGCAAACCCATCAGTTAGATGGTTTTTCCGTCAATAAGACCTAAAGGCGGTTTTGGATAGGGGCGTGTTCCAAAGGCTGCCGCGAGGCTGGTCGCGAACTTGACGTCCAATCGTGTCAAAAAACGGTCGAAGGGCGCGAAATATGGCACGACGGCGATGCCATCGGCGAGATCGGGCGACGGGTCGGCGGCCTTGATGCGCGGTTGCGCCGCACGGGCTCGGGCGAGCGTGCTTTTAGGGAGGTTTTCGGGTGCGGGCATGGCCGCACTCCGCCCGCCGCCACCCTCAATGCCTTCCTCGCCTCTGGCTGTTTCGGCGCCGCCCTCCTCTCCACCCTCACTCCTGTGCTTGTCACAGGAATCCAGCAACGGCGCGTCCGCGCCGTGAGAGACTCTTTTGTGCCCAAGGACTTGGGCACGCTGGATTCCTGTGACATCGCCCGAGCGAAGCTTGGGCACAGGAATGAGGGAGTGTGAGTTGGGCGCTTGGTGCCCTACTACAGCGTCGGCACTCGCCCCTGCAGCCACCACCGTCACCTCAACGCCGGAACCATTCGCCACCAGATAGCGCCCGTCCCAAACGCCACGCTCTCCGGCGCCAATTGCAAGCGGCACGAGCCCTCGCGTCTCCCGCGCCAGATAAAGCCCATCGCGCCCGAGATCGAACACCACCCGCCCCGCCGTCATCCGGCCCGGTCGGCCCGCCTCGAGAAAGTCGAGCACCGCACCAATCTGCTCCGCCCCAAGCGCAAACGCCTGCCCACCAATCACGGCCGCCAGCCGCGCAAGCCCATGACCGAGCACCGCCCGATCGACGCCCAGCCCAGCAACGCCAACCCGCACCAGCATTCCCTCATGCACATAGACATGCGCATCGACCCACCCGGCCGCGGCCTCGTCGAGCGCCATCCGCGCAAAGGTCATCGCCTCGATCTCGCCGACCGAGATGCCCTCGCCCGCCAGCGCCTGGCGCGTCCGCACCCGCTCGTATTTCACGTCCTCGTTGCTCGGGTCATCACTCCAGCCGATACCGTGCAGCTCCAGCATCGCGCGAATATCCGCCCGCAGCGAAGACAGCAGCAGTCGCGCGATCCAGATGCGGCGGTCAAACAGAACCAGATCGGCGATCCCGGTCGTGGCGGCGGCCGAGCGTTGGCCGCGCATGGCAAATGTCTCGCGCTGATCGTCGAGCGTGTGGCCGGTCACGATAATGTCAGCGCCGAGCTCAAGCGCAGCCTCGGCGAGCAGCCCGTAGCGGGCATCGCGCGCGGCCGCCATGATCCCGGCCTTCGGCTTGGCGCCGTGCCAGACCTTGGTGACATGGGGAATATCGAGCGATCGGCAAAGAGCAGCGACATCGCGCGCCTCATCGGCCGATTGCGGGCGCAGCGCGTGGTCGACGGTCGCGGCGCAGAGTGAAATTCTGGGATTGGGTTCGGCCTTCAGCGCATCATAAAGCGCAATCAGCAGGCCGGTGGAATCGCTGCCGCCCGAAATCGCGACGAGAATGCGCGAGGGCTGGTCAAGCGAGGAGAGAAAGCGTCGTGTCGCCGTCTCAGGGGATAGGATGCCGTCCGGGCGCAAGACCGGAAAGCCTTAGCAGGAGAGACGCTTCTGCTCGCTCGCGACCTTGGATATGACGGCGCGGGAGGCCTTGGGATAACGCTTCGGCACTTCGCGCAGCGTTGCGCAGGCGGTTTCCGTGTTGTCGAGTGCGGCGAGCGACATGCCGAGCTTCAACAGCATTTCCGGCGCCTTTTCCGACGTGCCGTATTTCTGGTGCGCGTTGAGGAAAGTCTTGGCCGATTCGTTGAACTTGCCCTGCGAATAGAGCGCTTCGCCAAGCCAGAAATTGGCGTCGGCCGCGCGAGCGCTGTTCGGATACTGTCCGATATAGGCGTTGAATTCCTTTTCGGCGGTCGAATAGTCGCCTGACAGCACATGGCCGTAAGCAGCCTTGTACTGATCAGCCTCGCTGCCGAGCGACGCCGTCTGCGAGCCGGCTGCACCGACCGGCGGTAGCGGGCTGGAGCCGACTTCGGCGCCAGGATTGACCGAGCCACCGATCGGATTGCCGTTCTGGTCGAACTGCATGGAACCAAGCTGCTGCGGCGGCTGGCCGAGACCGGTGTTTTCGGGAACGTCGGTCGAGGGCGACGTTTCGGGTGCCCTCGAGGTCTGGATGGCGCGGGCGACATCGTCGCCACCGCCCTGTCCCTGACCCATCTGCTGACCTTGGGCCGTCTGGTTGGAAGCCGGGATATCGGCTTCGCTCTTCTTCATCGGCTTGGATGCACCGCCGGCGCTGCCGCCACCGCCGCCGCTCTTTTCCAGTTCCTGGAAGCGGAATTCATTGTCTTCCTGTGCCTTGCGGATGGTTTCCTGCATCTGCAGCAGCTGGAAGCTCATTTCCTCGATGCGGCCGTTCAGCTGGCGAAGCTGATCTTCGAGCTGCTGGATGCGCACTTCCGCGCCGCCGGCCTGCACGTTGACGACGGGCGCCTGCGCCGGTGCCTGGCTGGCAGTCTTGTTTCCGAAATGCAATCCGAATAGCGACGACGCGTTCGCCGATTGGCCAACCCCGGCCACCGTTGCGAGGCAGAGCATGCCCGCCACGACAAATTTCTTCATTTGGTTCGTCCTGTCCCAGTGATTCTTCGCGCCTCGATGGCACGAACAGGAGATTTTTCCAATTGCTTTCAAAAAGCAACGGAGTTCGGCCAAAGTGTGTTCAAAAAGAAAAGGCGGCCCGCGATGGAGCCGCCTTTCCAATTTGTAATAAAACCCGGCATTTTATCGCCGGATCGGCAGTTACATGCCAGCGCCACCGAGAACGGTAACGGCGCGGCGGTTCTGCGACCAGCAGGAGATGTCGTCGCAAACGGCGACCGGGCGTTCCTTGCCGTAGGAGATCGTCTTCATGCGCTGAGCCGGAACGCCGCGCGAAGCGAGGTAGTCCTTGGTGGCAGCCGCACGGCGAGCGCCGAGAGCGAGGTTGTATTCGCGCGTGCCGCGTTCGTCGGCATGGCCTTCGATCGTGATTGCGTACTTCGGATAACGGCCGAGCCACTGAGCCTGACGATCGAGCGTCTGGGCAGCGTCGGCGCGGACCGAGGTCGAGTCGGTGTCGAAGAAGATGCGGTCGCCAACGTTGACGGTGAAGTCCTGGGCCGAACCCGGCGTCGCGGCACCGGCACCGAGGCCGAGGTCACCGGCGCTGTTGGCCATGTTCTTCTTGTTGGCGCAGCCGGCAAGTGCCAGACCGGCGACGAGCGCGATCATGACCGGGTTGCGGGCGAAGTTCTGCATGCGGCTCATTGCCGGGGTATGAATTCGGCTCATGGCCGGTCTCCTTGCGACTTGATTAAGGTTGCCGGACTGTAACCGTTCTCGGTTAATCGGCTTTCAAGAACTATGGTTAACGAATGGTTGATTTGGCCCTCTGTCGCCCCATTCGTAGATTTTTGAGGCGACAAGAAGGCAGGCATGCGGACTTCCCTACTCCAGAAGCGGCGACCAGGCCGGGTCGGAAGCGTAAGCGGGGGTCTTGATCATCTGCTCGTTGTAACCGCTCAGATCGATCGAATAGAGCTGCGGGCCACCTGCACCCGCCGCCTGGCGGAAGAACATGATGACGCGGCCGTTCGGCGCCCAGGTCGGGCCTTCATTGTGGAAGCCCGTGGTCAGGATGCGCTCGCCCGAACCATCAGGCTTCATCACGCCGATCGAGAACTTGCCGCCCGATTGCTTGGTGAAGGCGATCAGATCGCCGCGCGGAGACCAGACCGGCGTGGAGTAGGAACCGTCGCCGAAGGAGATACGCGTCTGGCCGGAACCGTCGGCGCTCATCTTGTAGAGCTGCTGGCGGCCGCCGCGGTCGCTTTCGAACACGATCTGGCTGCCGTCAGGCGAATAGGACGGCGAGGTATCGATCGCGGCCGTGGACGTCAGGCGCGTCGTGGTGCGCGAACGCAGGTCCATCGTGTAGATGTTGGCATTGCCTTCCTGCTGCAGGCTCATCACCACTTTCTGGCCGTCAGGCGAGAAGCGCGGCGAGAAGGTCATGCCCGGGAAGTTGCCGACCACTTCGCGCTGTCCGGTTTCCAGCTGCAGCAGGTAGACGCGCGGCTGCTGGTTGGCGAACGACATGTAGGTGACTTCCTGCCGGTTCGGCGAGAAGCGCGGGGTCAGAACGAGGTCGCTGCCATTGGTGAGCATGCGCACGTTGAACCCGTCCTGGTCCATGATGGCGAGCTGGCGCTTGCGCTCCTGCTTGCTGCCGGATTCGGAAACGAAGACGACGCGGGTATCGAAATAGCCTTCTTCACCGGTGATCTGCTTGTAGATCGCGTCGGCGATGATGTGGGCCACGCGGCGCCAGTTCTCAGGCTGCGTGTAGAACTGCTGGCCGGTCATCTGGCTGCCGGCAAACGTGTCCCAGAGGCGGAACTCGGCGCGAAGACGGCCATCGGCCTCCTGCGTGACGCGGCCGGTGACCAGCGCCTGCGCATTGATGACCTTCCAGTCCTCGAAGCGCGGAGCGGCATCCGGGTTGGAGATCTTCTCGATGAAGGCATTCTTGGCGATCGGCTTGAACAGGCCCGAGCGCTGCAGATCCGCGGCGATAACCTGCGAGACCTGGGCGCCCATGTCGCCCTGCAGGAAGTCGGTGATCGCGATCGGCAGGGGCTCGACATTGCCCTTGTTGATGTTGATTTCGACAAGCGCATGCGCCGGCGTGGCGATGACCGCGGTGGTCATCATGCCGACGGCGACCATCAGGGCGCGAAAAAGGGAACACTTGGACATAGAGGACAAGCCTTTCAGCATTTTAAAGGGCTAGATCGCTGGGGTCGAAATTGACGATGACTTCGCCCCAGGCGTCGTATTTGTCTTTCGGCAGATTGGTGAACGGCGACGACTTCATGACGGCGCGCTTGGCACCGCTGGCGAGCGCCATGCGGGTCGATTCGTTGGTGCCGCCGATGGCTTCCACTTCGGGAGCGCCAATGATGTTGCCGTCGGGGTCGAGCTTCATGTGGACCCTGATGCGGACTTCGCTGGCGCCTTCCATGCCGGGAATGACCGACCAGTTGCCGGCGATCGCGCTGCGCAGCGCATCCATTTCGCTCATCGACAGCTTGGAGCCGCCGGTCGCCTTCTTGGCGCCGAGCGAGGCCACTTCGGTCGAGCTCTTGGCGCCGCCATTCGACGGATCCTGCTTGTTCAAGAGTGCGGCGATGTCATCGGCGTTGAAGTCGCTCTTCTGCGCGGAAGAGGCCTTGGCCTTTTCCTGCTTCTTGTCGGACTTCTTCTTGTCAGACGGCTTCTCGTCGGTCTGCGCCTTGTCTTCCGTCTTCTTCTCCGCGGGCTTTTCAGCCGGCTTCTGTTCCGGCGGCTTCGGCTGCGGCTTGATTACGGGTGTCGGCACCTTGTCCGGCAATGCTTCCGCATCCGGCTTCGGCGGCTCGGGCATGTCCTGCGGCTTCTCTTCAGCCTTCGGAGGCGTCGGCGCGATTTCCGGCTTCGGCGGCGTGATCGACGCGACCTGGCTCGGCTCCACCGCCGTGTCTTCCTTCATGATGTCCTTCACCTCGTTGGGCACGGGATCATTTTCCGGAAGCGGCTTTTCGGAGGCCTTCGGTGCTGCGGCCGACTCGTTGTTGTTTGGCTTGGCGTTCGGGATCGGCGGCGTCTTCAGGTCGACCTTGTTCTCGCCCATGTTTTCGGCGTTGGCCACGTTGGTCGGCTTTGAGGTCGGCTTCGGCGCCGGCTTGTCGCTCGGCTTGGCCGTCTTGTCTCCCTGCTGCAACTGCGTCAGGTCCTCGACAGGCACGAGGTTGACGGGCATGGCCTCGAAATCCTCGACCTTGAACTCCGACGGGGAGCCGATCGAAATCAGCGCCCAGGCGAGCAGAGCACAGTGCAGTACAGCAGATGAGACAATACTGGCCTTCATAGCTCTACTACGGGCCCTTCTTCTCTTGGGTGACGAGACCGATGTTCTTGAAGCCCGCACCCTGGATGCGTGCCATGACATCGGCGATCACGCCATAAGGCGCGGCCGAGTCGCCACGAACGAAGATGCGCTCATTGTAGCCGGTGGTGGCGATCGCCTCGAGCTTGGCGGCGATTTCCTCGACCGGGATCGGCGTTTCCTGCAGGAACGCGGTACCGTCGTTCTTGACGGAGATCGTGATCGGCTGCGTTTCGGAGTTCAGCGCCTTTGCCTGCGTTTCCGGCAGGTCGATCGGCACGCCGACCGTCATCATCGGAGCGGCGACCATGAAGATGATCAAAAGCACGAGCATGACGTCGACCAGCGGCGTCACGTTGATTTCGGAAATGGCGCCACCTCTGTGGCCACCGCGACGACGCCGACGGTTTCCACCGCCTCCGCCACCGCTTGGAGCACCCATACCCATGTCGTTCTCTCCGTTTCCGTCGAATTACTGCGCGGCCTGACGCGGCTGCAGCTTCTCGTCGATTTGGCGCGAAAGAATGGCGGAGAATTCATCCGCGAAACCTTCCATGCGTGCCGAGAGCTTGCCCGCATCGGCGGAGAACTTGTTGTAGGCGATAACCGCCGGGATAGCGGCGACGAGGCCGATCGCGGTTGCGAGCAGCGCTTCGGCGATACCCGGCGCAACGACGGCGAGGTTGGTCGACTTCGAACCGGCGATCGCCTGGAACGAGGTCATGATACCGACGACGGTACCGAACAGACCGATGAACGGACCGGCCGAGCCGATCGTCGCCAGCGAGCCGAGACGGGCCGACAGCCCTTCGGATTCACGAGCAAGCGTCACGTCCATGGCGCGGTCGATACGCATCTGCAGGCCGATCGGCGAACGTGCGCCGCGCTCGAACGACTTCTTCCACTCGCGCATGGCGGCGACGAAGATCGAGGCGAGGCCCGTGTTGTTACGCTCGGACAGCGAGCGGTAGAGTTCTTCCAGCGACTGGCCCGACCAGAATACCTGCTCGAACTTGTCGAACTGCCGACGAGCGCGGCCGAAGGCCAGATACTTGTCGATGACGATCGCCCAGGTCCAGACGGACGCTGCGATAAGACCGAGCATGACGAGCTTGACGACGAGGCCAGCCTGCATGAAGAGCGACCAGAGACTGACGTCCGTGTGAGCCGCTGCCAAACCTACTTGTTCCATTGATCCAAAATCCCCGAATCCAAACGCCCGGCACTTGACCGGGCGGCACAAAGTGATCTCGCAAGATATGTCTGGCTGCCGCCGCCCAAAGCCCTGGTCAAGCTTCCAAGCTCTTATCCGCCTTCCTTGCCGTCAAATTTGGTCAAAGGAAGGCGTGCACCGCACAAACTCTGACAATCCGAGTAAGACACTATTATCGTTAATAGTTCGTTAGCGCCGGATCATAAAAGGCTGACTATTGGCGAGAGGTTGATCCCTTGGAATACTTGGCCAGATCTCAGATCGATGACCAAAACAGCACAAACCTTGCGCGCGGCAATTCCTTCACATGAAAGTCATGTTTTTGCAAGGGCTGGTTGGCGATATCCGTGCATGGCGGCAATGCGGTAACGGAAGAGCTCTTACCGAATACCGGTTAGCAGGACGATCACGCCCGCTTCAATTCCTTGATAGCGCCGGGATCACGATCGAGCAGACGGAAGAGATTGACGACAGCAGGCGTCGGCATGACTTTGCCGGTCTCGTAGCGCGAAAAGGCGTTGTGCCCCCCACCCGTCAGCTCGGACGCTTCGACCTGATTGATCCGGAGTTTCTTGCGGATGCGACGCAACTCGCTGCCGAGCGCTTTGCGAGCTTCGAGCACCAAGGCGTCACCGGCCGCCGCGTAACGCTCGGCGCTTTCCTGATCATACTCGATCTCGCCGCAGGCGCCGCAGCGGAAACCGGACAGGCCCTCCACATCCGCTTTCATATCCCGAAAGACGACCTGATGTGTTTCATTGGCAAAGCGCACCATCTCGCGCTCCGCCTCGCAGCAAACACAAAGCTTGGTCATGAACCCAACTCCTTGAACTGTATCACCGGCGCGCCATCGGCCCGAAGCGTCACCTTCACATAGGCCATGCCGGCCGGCGTATCTGCATGGTAGACGTCCTGCCATACGGAACTGTCGGCGTATGTCGTCATCGACTTGTAGAGATCTTTTCTCTTCAGCCCGCAGATCACATCGATCATCTCCGAGATCGTCAGCCCCATGGCTCTGCCGCCGTCGATCGCGGTCTTGGTGAAAGCTGCAGCGCGGCGGGCTTTCACCACCACGACAATCGCCGCAAGATCGTAATGCGCCGTCCGTTTCTCCATACCCAATATTACCCTTTGAGGGTAAAAATTCAAGGATGACGCCGGACGATTGGTCTAAATTAGACCTCAATCATCATCTGCTTCGCCAACCCCTCCGGCAGGCGCCGAGGACGGCCGCTGGCGTTGATGACGGCGATGATCACCTTGGCGGCGATCAGCAGCGTGTCATCGCGGCGGATCTCCTGCGCAAGCACCATCTTGGCGCCGCCGGCCTTTTCGGTGCGGGTCGTCACGGTCAGTATATCGTCCATGCGCGCCGGCGACTTGAAGTCGATCTCCATGCGATGGACGACGAAGACCAACCCCTCTTCGTCGGCGGTGATCAGCTCGCGCTGCTCGACGCCGAGGCAGCGCAGATAATCGGTGCGGCCGCGCTCGAGGAAGTGCAGATAGCGGGCGTGATAGACGAGACCGGAGAAATCGGTGTCCTCGTAATAGACCCGCTGCAGCAGGCGATGGCCCGCTTCCGTCAGTTCGCCCGAGATCGAATGAGAGATCGAATGCACACCGTCCGCCATAATTTTCTCCAAAGTCGCGCGCCCTCTTTGGCTGAAGACATTCCGCCTTGCAAGCATTGAACAATTGTCACGCTTTCTAAGTAATCCTCGATAGCGAAGGCCAACAAGGAGACGACACCATGAAGATTGCGGTGATGGGCGGAGATGGATTTATCGGCTGGCCAACATCATTGCATCTGTCGGACGCCGGCCACGATATTCACATCCTCGACAACCTCTCGAGGCGCTGGATCGACACGGAACTCGGCGTCCAGTCGCTGACCCCGATGGACTCGATCCAGGAGCGCACCCGCATCTGGCACGCCGAGACCGGCCGCCGCATCCACTTCAACCTGATCGATCTCGCGCGGGATTACGAACTCCTGAAGAAATGGCTCGCCGAGAACCGGCCCGACGCCATCATCCACTTCGCCGAGCAACGCGCCGCGCCCTATTCGATGAAGAGCGACCGGCACAAGAACTACACGGTCAACAACAACATCAACGCCACGCACAATCTCCTGAACGCGCTGGTCGAACTGCAGCTCGACGCGCATCTGATCCACCTGGGCACCATGGGCGTCTACGGCTATTCGACGGTCGGCGCCGCCATCCCCGAAGGGTATCTCCCCGTCGGCATCGAGACGACGAGTGGCGAAACCGTGAGCCAGGAAATCCTCTACCCCGCCAATCCCGGCTCGATCTACCACATGACCAAGTGCCTGGATCAGACGCTCTTCCATTTCTACGCCAAGAACGACGGCCTCAGGATCACCGACCTGCACCAGGGCATCGTCTGGGGCACCCACACCGAGCAGACCCGCCGCCACGAACAGCTGGTCAACCGCTTCGACTATGACGGCGACTACGGCACCGTTCTGAACCGCTTCCTGATCCAGGCCGCGATCGGCTATCCACTGACCGTCCACGGTACCGGCGGCCAGACCCGCGCCTTCATCCACATCCAGGATTCCGTGCGCTGCATCGAGCTGGCGCTGAAGAACCCGCCAACCCGCGGCGCCCGCGTCGAGATCTTCAACCAGATGACCGAAACCCACCGCGTCCGCGACCTCGCCGAGATGATTGCAAAGCTGACCGGCGCCGAGATTGCCTGGCTGCCCAATCCGCGCAAGGAAGCGCCGGAAAACGAACTGATCGTCAAGAACGACAAGTTCCGCAATCTCGGCCTCGATCCGATCACGCTGAAGACGGGGCTGATGGGCGAGATCGTCGACGTCGCGAAGAAATTCGCCTATCGCGTCGATCGCAGCCGCGTACCGGCGGTGTCGGCCTGGACGAGAGATATCGCGCCGACGATCAACCACGATCCCGAGGGCAAGCGATTGAAGTCGGTGTCGTGAGGGGAAGTGGCTATAACTTCCGCCGAACGCTGAGCCCCCTCATCCGCCTGCCGGCACCTTCTCCCCGGTGGGGAGAAGAGACTCGTTGCACTCTCTCTGCCTCGCCTAACCTTACCGTTCCTGTAGTTGGGCAGAACGCCCACCACCTGCCTCTTCTCCCCAACGGGGAGAAGTGCCGGAGCGCCAGCGAGGCGATGAGGGGGGCGAGGCTAGCCGAGCGGCCTGAGCAGCAAGCGAAGGCCACCTCCACAGCCCACCCCGAGACCCTCGCACAATGACATCCTCCAACGCCTACGTCACCCTCGTCACCAACGCCGACTACGCCATGGGCGCCACCGCGCTGGCCCGCTCGCTGAGCATGACCCAAACCACCGCCGACATCATCGTCCTCCACACCGGCGGCGTCACCGGCGCGGACCTCGCGCCCTTGCGCACTATCGGCTGCCGCCTCATCCTAGTCGAGCACCTGCCGCTGTCGGACGCCTTCAACGAGCGCCACGCGCGCGGCCAGCTACACGCCGCGGCCCCCTTCACCAAGGGCCGCAAACCGCTGTTCCACTCGCCGCTCGACAATTTCTGCAAGCTTCGCCTCTGGGAGCTGACCGAATACACGACCTGCGTCTTCATCGACGCCGACGCCATCGTGCTGCGCAATATAGACCGGCTCTTCGCCTACCCCGAATTCTCCGCTGCGCCCAATGTCTACGAATCGCTCGCCGATTTTCACCGCATCAACTCCGGTGTCTTCGTCGCAAAGCCTTCGAAGGAAACATTCAGCGCCATGCTGGAGCGGCTCGACCAGCCGGAAATCCTGTGGAAACGCACCGACCAGACCTTCCTGCAGGCATTTTTCCCAGAATGGCATGGTCTACCTGTTTATTTCAACATGCTACAATATGTCTGGTTTACCATGCCTGCGCTTTGGGACTGGAACAGTATTTCCGTCCTGCACTACCAGTATGAAAAGCCATGGGAAACAGATCATCCGAAGGCGGAAAGCCTGCGGCCGCTGATCGATCTATGGCAGGCATTCTACACGGGCAAGGACGTGCCGGACATATCGGCCATGGCCAATCCGAAAGGGGCAGCATGAAGGTACTGGTATCGGGTGGAACAGGGCTTGTCGGTCGCTATATCGTCGAGGAACTGCTTGCAGCCGGATATTCGGTCATCATCGGTGGCCGCCACGCCCCGCTGCCGCGCGCCTTCTCCCGCCCCGTCGATTTCGCGCCGCTGTCGCTTGACCCCGAAAAGGACCATATCGAGGCCTTCGACGACGCCTATTTCTTCGTGCACGCCGCCTTCCACCATGCGCCCGGCAAATATCGCGGCGGCGAAGGCGACGACCCCGAGACCTTCAAGCGCTTCAATCTCGATGGCACCGTGCGCCTGTTCGAGGCCGCCAAGCGCGCCGGCACGCGCCGCTGCATCTTCATCTCCAGCCGTGCCGCCTATGGCGAGCATCCACCGGGAACCACGCTGACGGAAGCGACACAGGAAAAGCCGGAAACGCTCTACGGCCAGACCAAGCTCGACGCCGAACGCAGCCTGGCGCATCTGGCCGCGCCCGGCTTCGCCACCGCCAGCCTGCGCCTCACCGGCGTCTACGGCAATCTGCGCCCCAACAAGTGGGACAAGCTGTTCGGCGATTATCTGAGCGGCCGGCCGATCCCGGCGCGGGCAGGCACCGAAGTGCACGGCCAGGACGTCGGCAAGGCGGTGCGCGTCATGCTCGAGGCCGATGCCGGCCGCATCTCGGGTGAGACCTTCAACGTCTCCGACCTCGCGCTCGACACCTGGGATATTCTCGAGCCGATCCGCTGGGAGCACGATTGCGCCAACCGCCTGCCTGTGGCCGCCGACAAATCGCTGCTGACGCCGATGGACACGACCAAGCTGCAGGCGCTGGGCTGGCAGCCGGGCGGACTGCCGCTCTTCGAGGAAACCATCCACGCGCTCGCGACACAGCCGGCGGCCTGACGCACGAACGTCGCATTCGCGCGTTGCTTTTGAATACGCGCGTTGCATTGCGCGCCGTCCGTTCTATTGTCGCGCCACAAGAGCAAGGCGGACATCATGAACGCAAGAGACATCAAGGCCGGCATGCGCGCCGAAAGGCTGGCGCTGAGAGATGCCATTCCCGTGGAGACCAGGGCAGCGATGAGCCTTGCCATGGCCGAACACGCCGGCGAGGCGATTGCGTTTGATCCCGGCACGATCATCTCCGGCTTCCTGCCGATCCGCTCGGAAGCAGACCTTCGCCCGCTGATGGCGCGGTTTCGCGCACGCGGCGCCAGGCTCTGCGTCCCCGCCATTCTCGACCGCCAGACCATCGCTTTTCGCGAACTCGTGGATGGCGCGCCACTAGTCTCCACCGGCTTCGGCACGTCTGGTCCCGGCCCCGACGCACCGGTTCTCGACCCCGAGATCCTGCTCGTCCCGCTGTCCGCCTTCGACCAGCGCGGCCACCGGATCGGCTACGGCGCCGGTCATTATGACCGCGCGATCGACCGTTTGAGGCAAAAAGGCATGCATCCGAAACTCATCGGCATTGCATTCGACTGCCAGGAAGTGGCACATGTGCCCGACGAGCCGCACGATGTAAGCCTGGATGCCATCCTGACAGAAAGCGGCCTGCGCTTTTTTGCCTCTTGGATTGGATAGCAATGCGACTGCTTTTTTTGGGTGACATGGTCGGCAAGACGGGACGCACGGCGGTGTGGGATCGCCTCCCCGGCCTGATATCGGACCTGAAGCTCGACTTCGTCGTCGTCAACGGCGAAAACGCCGCCGGCGGTTTCGGCATCACCGAGGACATCTTTCTCGAGACCATCAATGCCGGCGCCGACGTGGTGACCACGGGCAACCACGTCTGGGACCAGAAGGAAGCGGTCGCTTTCGCTGGCCGCAACGACCAGTTCCTGCGCCCCGCCAACTATCCGCAAGGCACGCCCGGCCGCGGCTCCGGCCTGTTCTACGCCCGCAACGGCGCCCGCGTGCTGGTTGCCAACGTCATGGGCCGCGTCTTCATGCATCCGGAACTCGACGACCCCTTCAAAGCGGCAGAGACCATTCTCGACGCCTGCCCGTTGAAGGAGCAGGCCGATGCGATCATCTTCGATTTCCACGCGGAAGCCACCAGCGAGAAGCAGTGCTTCGGCCACTTCGTCGATGGCCGTGCCTCCTTCGTCGTCGGCACCCACACGCATGTGCCCACCGCCGACCACCAGATCCTGAACGGCGGCACCGCCTATCTTTCCGATGCCGGCATGTGCGGCGACTATGACAGTTCGCTCGGCATGGACAAGGAAGAGCCGCTGAACCGCTTCATTTCGAAGATGCCGAAGGGCCGCATGGAGGCAGCAACCGGCCCCGCCACCATCTGCGGCGTCGGTGTCGAGATCTCGGATGCGACGGGCCTTGCGGAAAAGATCGCGCCGCTGCGCCTCGGCCCGAGACTGTCGGAAACCATTCCGGAATTCTGGCGCTGATCCGGGCATTTGTCTTCCATGACGTAAAAGTGAGCATCGCGGTCCGGATTTGATCTGGACCGCTGCCGACCCTTGCCGCATCCTTTTGCCAGTGAAAGCGCTGGGGACGTGGCATGAAGCTGCATTTTCTTGTCTTCGCAATGACCACCCTCTCCGGCCTGCTGCCCGGTTGGCTGGGTTCTGACGCCGCGCAGGCGCAGGAAGCGCGCCGCAACGTCAGCCAATGCCAGGCGATCGCGCAGTCCATTCCCAAAGCGACATTCGCGAGCTTCTCCGGCGCCGTCCCGATCGCAGGCGCCGCGGACAACGAGACGGTGACGCTCACCTATATCGGCCACTCGACCTTCCTGATCGAGACGCCCGGCGGCGTCAGCATCGCCACCGATTACAGCGGTTGGTACACGCCGCCGCGGATGCCAATGGTGGCGACGATGAACCGCGCCCACTCCTCGCACTACACGCTGACGCCTGATCCGGCGATCAAATATGTGCTGCACGGCTGGAGCGACGTGCCGGGAGAGAAAGCAAAGATCGACCTCACGGTCGGCGACACCTACATCCGCAACGTCACCACCGATATCAGGGGCGGCTATGGCGGACCGCAACCGGACGGGAACTCGATCTTCATCTTCGAGGTCGCAGGGCTCTGCATTGGCCATCTCGGCCACCTGCACTACGAACTGACCGACGCGCATTACACGGAGATCGGCCGGCTCGACATCGTCATGGTTCCCGTCGACGGCGGGCTCACCATGGGCGCCGACAGTATGAGCCGCATCATCAAGCGCCTTCGCTCCTCGCTGGTGCTGCCGATGCACCAGCAACGGCCGCTCGCCAACTTCCTCTCCATGTTCGGCCCCGACTTCGACGTCGTCTACGCCTCGGGCAACAGCATCGACGTCTCGATGCGCACGCTACCGAAGAAGCCGCAGATTTTTGTGGCGAAGGGGATGCAGTAGGAAGGCGGGGGCACTCAAAGCGGCGGCAATATCGGACGGTGCTTTTCGTCATAGGCTTCGACAAGATCGCCGATCCGCGACGCCAGCAAGGCGAGCGGATGATCTTCGTCATCACCGATCTCGGCAAAGATTTCGTCAAGCTGTCCAACGAGGCGATCATACTCCGCCTCGTTCGTCGGCATGGCGAGAAGTGGTGCTATCTTCATGCAACGGCACCTTTCACGATGGCATCGACCTCATCGATCACGTCGTCCAGGTCATGTCCTAGGCCTGCGTCGATATCCTTGCGAGCTTGATCCAGCTCGATGATTTCCCGGCCTTCCGATGCGAGATAGGATTTCAGAGCGCGCACGAACACCCAGCTTCTGTTCCGATTACAAATACCAGCGATCCGCTCGATCTCCGCGAGCACATCGGCAGGCAGACGCATGGTGATCGGGTCTGAAAGGTCATGACTGCTCATCGCTCACCTCCGGTTGTAACGAAAGCTACGCCATACCAGCAGATGCGTCAAACCTCTCACCCATGCAACCGACGCAACAAAAAGCCCAGGAGCCAAAGCTCCCGGGCCTCGATCGACCTCGCCGCAATCAATCTCAGGCGAACTGCAGATGCTGACGCACGCCGACATCCGGCATCTTGTCCTCGTCGAGATTGGCCTTGGCGATTTCCCAGCCGAATTTCAGCTTGCTGCCGGTCGACACCCAGATTTCGGCGTCGTCGACATGCATGGCGAGCATCGTCAGTTTCGGGTCCTTCTTGCCGTCCTCGTACCAGGCGGCCACCACCGAGTTCCAGTATTCCTCGATCTTGGACGCATCCTGGCGAACCTCGATCTTGCCGGCCAGGCAAGCGTGGTAGTCGTGATCCTTGCCGACCACGCAGAAATGCGCCCGCGTTCCGGGCTTGATCGCCCGCACGATCTCCGCGTCCGACTTGGTGTAGAACCAGATGGTATTGGTCTTGGGATCGGCGTTCGGCGCCATGGGCTGCATGTGCATGTCGGCGCCATCGACGCCGAGCATGCCGGCATGAATGTCGTTGACCTGATCCCAGAGCTGGCGTGCCGGGTGTTCCCGTGCCTCGTTGAAACTAGCCATAGCGCTTCCTTCCGTTTCGAATGGTCCGTGTTTGAAACGTCATCTCGCGGGCTTTGTTCCCCAAAGTGAAAACAGATGCTACGCTCCTGGTATCGTGGGGATATGGGGGATCGTCATGCGCATAGCGGCACTGGTCACGCTGGGCTTCGCCTCGGCATTGTCTCTGGCATCGTTCTTGCCCGCCGACGCCGCCGACCGCAGCTTCATGCCCGACGAGAACGGCCAGATCGTCTTCGTCACGCCATCGAGAAACATCGGCTGCACCTATATCCCGAAGGGCGGGACGCAGATGTACAAGCCCGATGACGGCGGCCCCGAGCTCGGCTGCGACCGCATCGAGCCGAAATACATCCGGCTGATCCTGTCGGCTTCCGGCAAGGCCTTCATCTTCGAGATGGAAGGCGACACGGCCTGCTGCGACGATGTCAACGTGCTGAACTACGGCGATCGCTGGAAGGCGGGACCATTCACCTGCATGTCCGATGAGAGCGGCCTCACCTGCCGCCGCAAGGACGGACACGGCTTCTTCGCGAGCCGCAACAAATACACCGTCGATTGACGCAGCGCCCCGGCGCCGCGGCCATCCGGCACGCCTGTTTTCCCTTGAACGCGCCCCGTTTCACTCTTATAAGGCGGCCCATTCCCAACAATAAGACGTGAACAGGGGTGCCATGGCTGGCCATTCACAGTTTAAAAACATCATGCATCGCAAGGGCCGTCAGGATGCCGTGCGGTCGAAAATGTTCTCCAAGCTCGCGCGCGAAATCACCGTTGCCGCCAAGGCCGGTCTGCCCGACCCGACGATGAACGCCCGCCTGCGCCTGGCGATCCAGAACGCCAAGGCACAATCGATGCCGAAGGACAACATCGACCGCGCCATCAAGAAGGCTGCCGGCGCGGACGGCGAGAACTACGATGAAGTGCGCTACGAAGGCTACGGCCCGGGCGGCACCGCGATCATCGTCGAAGCGCTGACCGACAACCGCAACCGCACCGCCTCCAACGTCCGTTCGATCTTCACCAAGGCCGGCGGCGCACTGGGCGAAACCGGCTCGGTATCCTTCTCCTTCGACCATGTCGGCGAGATCACCTACAAGCTCTCTGCCGGCGATGCCGACAAGATGATGGAAGCGGCGATCGAAGCCGGCGCCGACGACGTCGAGACCGACGAGGAAGGCCACTACATCACCTGCGGTTTCGAAGCCCTCGGCGAAGTCGCCAAGGCGCTGGAAGCCTCCCTCGGCGAAGCCGAAACCGTCAAGGCCGTCTGGCGTGCCCAGAACAACGTGCCTGTCGACGAAGAGCGCGCCCAGTCGCTGCTGAAGCTGATCGACAGCCTCGAGGACGACGACGACGTGCAGAACGTCTATTCGAACTTCGAAGTTTCGGAAGAAGTGCTGGCCAAGCTCTCGGCCTGATCGCTTCCGATCGCAATCCCAAAAACCGGCCCCGGAAACGCGGCTGGTTTTTTTGTTGTCCACAGGTCTATCCGCGTGAACCCTCACATACTGGCCTCAAGCGGTAACACGTCCGTGAACACGGGGTGTTTGTTAAGGCCTCGGTAACCCTGGCCGCTTTGAATGCCGCCCATTCGCTCCAGCCGGTCTGCCTCAAGGCCAGCCTCACTTCATACTCTCGGCGGGAAAACGACCCATGAAAAGACTATCCCTTTCGCTCTCCATCGCACTTGCAGGCACGCTCGCAGGCGCGGTCACGGCTCATGCGCAGCCATCCATGGTCAAGCAGTTCGACGATTGGGGTGTCTATTCCTACGACCGCTCAGGCAAGACGGTGTGCTATATTCTGACAGTGCCGAAGACCATGCAGCCCGCCGCCGTTGATCATGGCCGCAACTATTTCGTGGTCGGCCGCGCGCCGGGCCGTGGCACCAATTACGAGCCGCAGGCGATCATGGGCTATGATCTGAAGCCCGGCTCGCGCGCCAAGGTGGAGATCGGCGGCAAGGAATTCACCATGTTCACCAAGGGCTCGTCCGCCTGGGTGCTGGAAGAGACCAAGGAGCCGGATTTGATCGACTCCATGCGCGGCGGCAGCGACATGACCGTCGACGCCGTCTCGCGCCGCGGCACTGCCACCAGCTACACCTACTCGCTGAACGGTGTTACCGCCGCGCTGAAGCGCATGGCCCAGTGCAACTGAGCCGATCGCAATGCGTAAGACAAAACTGACGAAGCGCATCTCGGCATGAGGCGCGCTCGAAAGGACGGCGCCCGGGTGCCGTCCCCTTCCCGCCTTGCTCGCGGCTGGAAACGCACGGCGGCGATCTGCCTCGCCGGAATGGCGCTGGCCTGCACCTCGATCGCCGCCAATCCGCTGCTGTCGCAGCCCGCACCGGTCGCGGCCAAAGCCGACAATGGCCCCAAGGGCCGCGAGACCGGGCTGAAGGTTCCCCGCTTCGTGTCGCTGCGGTCGCGCGAGGCCCGCATGCGCGTCGGCCCCTCGCTCGATTACGGCATCGCCTGGATTTACCGCGTTCCCGGCCTGCCGCTGGAGATCACCGCCGAATACGGCAACTGGCGCCAGGTGCGCGACAGCGACGGCGTCTCCGGCTGGATGCACCGCGCGCTGCTGTCGAGCAACCGCACCGCCATCGTCGGGCCGTGGCTATCGGCGCACGTGCCGCTCCGCGACGGACCAAGCAGCTCGGCGCGCAAGCTGGCCTCGCTGACCCCTCGCGTTCGGGTCGCGATCAGCGATTGCGACGGCAGCTGGTGCAAGGTGGACGTGACCGGCCACGATCTGGACGGCTTCGTTAGGCAATCGGCGCTCTGGGGCGTCTATCCTAACGAGACGATCAAGTAGAGGCTCAGGCGGCGGCCTTCATAAGCGTGTTGAGCCCGGCGAACAGCTCGACGGACTTCAGCCGCGCCTCGATATCGTGGATCGGCATCGAGATGATCAGTTCGTCGGCCTGCGTATCGCGTAGGAATTCCGCGAGCTTCGCTTCTGCCGTCTTTGGTGACCCGACCACGGCGTAGCGTAGCGTGTGCTCGACCGTCATCTTCTCCATCGGCGACCAGAAGCTCTCCATATCCTGGAGCGGCCTCGGGAACTGGCCGCGCACATTGCGGCGCAGGTTCACGAATTGCTGCTGCGCCGAGGTGAAATGATACGCGGCCTCCTCGTCGGTCTCCGCTACCGATCCCATGACGCCGACCATCGCATAGGGCTTGTCGAGCACGGCTGATGGCTGGAACCGGTCGCGATAGATATCCAGCGCCTCCATCAGCGAATCCGGCGCGAAGTGCGAAGCGAATGCGTAGGGAAGCCCGAGCATGCCGGCGAGCTGCGCGCTGTAGAGGCTGGAGCCGAGCAGCCAGATCGGCACGTTGCTGTTCATCCCGGGCACGGAAAGGATCGCCTGGTTTTCGACCGGCGCGCCGAGCAGCTGCTGCAATTCGACGACATCGTTGGGGAAGCTGCTGGCATCGAGATTGCGTCTGAGCGCCTGCGCCGTGCGCATGTCGGTGCCCGGCGCCCGCCCGAGCCCAAGATCGACGCGCCCCGGAAACAACGCTTCCAGCGTGCCGAACTGCTCGGCAATCACGAGCGGCGAGTGGTTAGGCAGCATGATGCCGCCCGAGCCGATCCTGATCCTTTTCGTCGCCGCCCCAACATGGCCGATGACCACGGCGGTTGCGGCACTGGCGATCCCCGGCATGCCGTGGTGCTCGGCCAGCCAGAAGCGGTTATAGCCGAACGCCTCGGCCCGCTGCGCCATCTGCGCCGAGCTCTCCAGCGACTGCCTGATTGTGCTGCCTTCGGCAACGGGTGAGAGATCGAGGATGGAGAAGGGAACCATGGCGCGGCCTGTCGGTGGTTGGATTGGACATCCTATGTAGGTGCTCGAATGGAAGCCCCAAAGGGCAGCGCGCGAAAAACACCGGCCGCAACACGGAAAGGTAGCGCGCGCATTGACAGCCCGCCGCCGGTTGTCTAAGCATGCCTCATACCGGCTGACCGGTCGTAAGCGTCTAACGTCAAGCAACGCACTTATCGATCCTCGTCGGTCGGAGTGCGTTTTTTTTGTGCCCGTTGGACGAGGAATAGCCAGGAGGTTACCGTGGCTTTCCAGACTTTTCGTGATCCGCAGCAGCGCCGGCTGTATCTGCTCGCAGCGATCCTCTTCATCTCCTATCTCTGCATCGCGATCGCGCTTCCCGTCATCCCCGTTTACGTCACCGGCACGCTCAAGCTTGGAAACATGTGGGCCGGCCTCGGCGTCGGTATTGCATTCCTCTCGACCATCGTCAGCCGCGGCTATGCCGGCGGAATGAGCGACCAGCGCGGCACCAAGGTTGCCGTGCAGCGCGGACTTGCGCTCTATATGCTGGGCGCGCTGGTGTCGCTGATCTCGGGCCTGCTGTCGCAGATGCCGGCCGCCGCCTACCTTGTGCTCATTGCCGGACGGCTGTTGCTCGGGCTTGGCGAAAGCCTTGTCGCGGTCGGCATCATCTCCTGGGGTATCGGCATCGTCGGGCCGCAGCGTTCGGGCAAGGTGCTCGCCCTCGTCGGCGCTGCCATCTATGGCGCGCTGGCCGTCGGCGGCCCCATCGGCCTGCTGCTGCTCGCCCATCTCGGCTTTGCCGGAACCATGGCCGTTAGCGCGATCCTGCCCTTGCTCGGGCTCATCGCCATCAGCAGGGTTCCAGCAGTTCCGGTGCATGCCGCGCAGCAGCGCCCTCCGCTTCTGAGCGTGATCGGCCGCATCTGGCTGCATGGCGCGGTCATCTGCCTGCAGGGCATAGGCTTCGCCGCGATCGGCGCATTCTTCACGCTTTACTTCCAGAGCAAAGGTTGGGCGTTCGCCGGGCTCGGCTTGACGGCCTTCGGCGTCGGCTTCGTCATGGTGCGCATTCTCTTCGGCCATCTGCCGGATCGGTTCGGCGGGCTTGCCGTGGCCATGGTGTCGCTTGCCGTCGAGGCGGTCGGCCAGACGCTGATCTGGAGCGCCGGCGATCCCGGCGTCGCGTTGATCGGCGCCTTCATGACCGGCCTCGGCTGCTCGATGATCTTTCCGGCCATGGGCCGCGAGGTCGTCCACCTCGTTGCGCCGCATCTGCGCGGAACGGCGCTCGGTGGCTTCTCGGCATTCCAGGATGCGTCCTACGGGCTGACAGGGCCCCTTGCCGGTCTCCTCGCCGATCGGGCCGGCTATGACAGCATCTTCCTTGTCGGCGGCATCACCGCCACCTTCGGCCTGCTGATCGCCACCGCCCTGCGCCGCAGAACCGCCCGTGCGGCACTCCCCGAGGGGCAATGACCTGAAAGATACCGCTCATGCCGGCGCCAATGCCGGCATGAGCCTGTTGTGGTCGAGAGATCAACCAGCCTTTGCCGATCCGATACCATCAAGCTTGGCGACGGCATCGGCCGGCAGCACCAGATCGGCAACCGCGAGGTTCTCCCGCAGGTGTCCGCGCGACGAGGTGCCGGGGATGAGCAGGATATTCGGCGCGCGCTGCAGCAGCCAAGCCAGCGCCACCTGCAACGGCGAGGCACCCAGCTCGGCCGCGACATCCGACAGCGTCGAGGACTGCAGCGGCGAGAAGCCACCGAGCGGGAAGAAAGGCACATAGGCCGTCCCCTCGCCCGCAAGCTTTTCGATCAGCGCATCGTCGCCGCGATGGGCCAGATTGTACTGGTTCTGCACGCAGACGATCTCGGTGATCTTGCGTCCATCGGCGATCTGCTTGGCGGTAACGTTGGAGAGGCCGATATGCTTGACGAGGCCCTGGCGCTGCAGGTCCGCAAGCACCGTCAGCGGCTCTTCCAGCGAGCCCTCGGCCGGGCCGTGCACGTCGAACATGGCGCGCAGATTGACCACCTCGATCGCATCGAGGCCGAGGTTCTTGAGGTTGTCGTGGATAGCCTGCGTCAGCGCCTCCTTCGAGAAGGCCGGGTTCCACGACGCATCCGCCCCGCGCACCGCCCCGATCTTGGTGACGATCACGAGGTCGTCTTTATAGGGATGCAGCGCTTCCTTGATGATCTGGTTGGTGACGTGCGGTCCGTAGAAATCGCTGGTATCGATATGATCGACACCGCTCTCGACCGCCTCGCGCAGCACGGCCACCGCTTCCGCGCGATCCCTCGGCGGCCCGAAGACGCCCTTGCCGGCAAGCTGCATGGCGCCATAACCGAGCCGTTTGACGGTGCGGTTGCCGAGTTTGAATGTTCCAGACTTTTCAAGATTGGACATGATCTTTCTCCGTTTCGATCAAGACGAGAAATAGGTCAGTCTGGTTCCATCGATAAGCCAGGACAATCCGCACGGGCTGTTCGGCATTTCGGACAGTGAGCTGGTATCCGCTCACGGCGAAGACGGAACAGGAACCGCCCCGGGCTTGCTGAACCGCAATCCGCAGACGAGCGGCACGCTGACGGCATAGACGACGATGACAGACAGCCAGATCGCGCCGGGCCATTGCGCCCTGACGAGAAAGTAGATGCTGGAGAAGCCTAGCGGCGTGACGATCGAGGCAAGGCTTACCGCCGACGACAATACGCCCTGAAACCGCCCCTGCTGGCTCTCGTCGACCTGCCGCGTCGCCAGCGATTGCAGCGCCGGAACGCCTATGCCGCCGAGCGCGAAGAGCGGCATGATCGCAAAGATCATCCATCCCTGCGTGGCAAACGCCATGGCGACGAGCGACAGGCAGGCACTGGCGACACCGGTGAGGATGGCGCCGCGTTCGCCGAGCAGCTTGACGGCCGGCCCCGGAAGGAAGGCCTGGGCGAGCGTCTGGCAGACGCCGAAGGCGCCAAGCGAGAGGCCGACCCAAAGACCGTTCCACTGGAAACTGTCCGCGCCCCAAAGCGCCCAGCAGGTGCCGTAGACCTCGCCCGTGGCGCTGAAGACGAAGAAGATGAGGACGATGGGCAACAGGCTCTTCATGGAAAAGAGCCAATGAAGCGGCCGCAGCGGGTTCAATGCCGCAAGATCGATCTTCTCCCGGCTGGGCCTGCGCGATTCCGGTAGCATGAGGAAGGCTAGAAGCAGGTTGCAGCCGTTGAGCACCGCCGCGGCGATGAAGGGCAGCCGCAGCCAGTAATCGCCGAGCGCGCCGCCGAGCACCGGACCGACGATGAAGCCGGCCCCGAACATCGCATTGATGAGGCCGAAGCGGCGGGCGCGTTTGGCCTCGGGCGATATGTCGGTGATGTAGGCCGACGCGACGGAGACATTGGCGCTGGTGAGCCCGGCAATGGCGCGGCCGAGAAGCAGCATCCAGAGGCTGGGTGCGAAGGCGAGGAACAGATAGTTGATGGCCGCACCGCCAAGCGAGATCAGAAGCACCGGCCGCCGGCCGAGCCGGTCGCTGAGCGAGCCGAGCACAGGCGCGAAGATGAACTGCATGGTCGCATAGAGCGCGGTCATGATGCCGATGGTGGAGGCGACGTTGTCGGTGTGGGTGACGCCCTTGAGCAGTGCGGGAAGGATGGGAAAGATAAGCCCGATGCCGACGGCATCGAGAACGATGGCAGTGAAGATGACGAGAAGTGGTCTGGTCACAGATGGTGTGGTCATGGCGTGTTCCGATCGAACGCAAGCGCACGAACGCACGCGGCGCCGATGGCTCACGATAGGGCCTGACGATGCAGGCGATTGATGTTTGGGAACGCTGGCCGATCGATGCCGGAGACGGCATGGATGGCGTGTGCTTGACCGCATGGACGACAATTCGTCCACCTGTTTTACTCCGCCACTGAGCGGATCAAGGGAAGCGGTCGCTTTTCGCGATGCGCTTATTTACGCCAATCGCGCGCTGGCGGCAAGTGGCGTGCCGACAGCTTCGTCCGGACGATTGGCTGAACCGGAGAAGAACGTTCGCGATGGAGCTGATTTCGCCCGCAGACGGCCCTTGAGCATACGCAGGTCCGGCACCGCCGCTTCAACCATGAGAAGCGGCGGCCTCGATTCGTGTCTTATCCACGCCGCCTGAGCACATGCACCTCGGCGCTGTGCTGATGCTCACCCTGCGCCAGCGTGAAATTGGCGAGCTGGCGATCCATCTCGACCGCTTCGGTGGCGAGCAGATGGATGGCGGCCGTGCTCTCCTCGACCATCGCCGCGTTCTGCTGCGTCATCTGATCGAGCTCGGCGACGGCGCTGTTGATCTGGCGTAGCGTCTCCGCCTCCTCGCGGGTGGCATCCATGATCTCGCTGATCTGGCCGTTGATCGCCTCGACGTGACCGCCGATCCCCGTCAGCGCCACGCCTGCCCGCTCGACCAGCGACACGCCGGCCTCGACCTCATTCGTGGATTTCTGCAGGAGATGCGAGATCTCTTTGGCCGCACCCGACGAACGCTGCGCAAGCTCGCGCACTTCCTGCGCCACGACCGCAAAACCCTTGCCCGCTTCACCGGCGCGCGCCGCCTCGACACCGGCATTCAGCGCCAGCAGATTGGTCTGGAAGGCGATGGAATCGATGACCGAGATGATCGAGTTGATCTGCCGCGACGAGGCCTGGATCGCCTCCATCGCCGCGATCGTATCGCGCATGATCTGGCCGGAGCCCGATGTCTCGCGCTTGGCGTCGCGGGCGATCCGCTCCGCCTCTTCGGCGCGCGCGAGCTGCGAGCGGACCGACTGGGTGATCGCGTCGATGGCGCTTGCCGTCTCGGTGATCGATGCCGCCTGCCGCTCAGTGCGGCCGGCAAGATCGTCCGAACCAGCGCGCATCTCTTCCGAGCCCGCGCGCACCGCCGCCGAATTGCCGCCGATCGCCGTCATCGTGTCGCTGAGCGTGGCCAGCGCCTGGTTGAAATTGTGGCGCAGCCCCTCGAGCTCGTTGGGGAAACGACGGTCGATCTGATAGGCAAGATCGCCATTCGCCAGATGCAGCAGCCCTTCGTCGATCGCCTCGACCACCTCCTGCAGCGTCTTCGCCTCCGCCTCGCGCTCGGCCATGTGCTGCTGGCGGTCGCGGTCGGCGCGTTCGCGCGTCTCCGCGCTGGCTGCCTCCAGCGTGCGGCTGTCGATGAGCGATTGCTTGAAGCGGGCGAGCGCCTTGGCCATCGTGCCGATCTCGTCGTGGCGGTTCTGGCTGCCGATCTCGACATCGAGATCGCCATCGGCCACAGCGCGAGTGACGCCGGCAAGCTTGGCGAGCGGCGAAAACAGCATCTTGGTGATGATCCCGGTGGCAACCGCCATGACCACAAGCACGCCGCAGCCGATCATCGTCAACAGCATCGCGATTTCGAGCGAGCCGGCATTGATCTCGCTGAGCCGCATGCTCTCGACCACCAGATAGCGCGCATCCTGATAATCGACGGGCTTCACATAGGCGCGCGCAGCACCATCGGCGCGGCTAAAATCGTTGACCGACATCGCGGGATTGGCAAACGCATCCTTCAGGAAGGTGAAGGGCGCGGTATCGAGCGTCGCCAACCGGCCGGCCTCGTTGACCGTGACCGCCGACCCATCCTCGGAAACGATCGCGGCCTGCGCGGTGCTTCCGGCAACGATGCCCTTGGAGAGGATGCTGGCAACGACATCGTCGCGCACCCTAAACAGCATCACGCCCTTCGGCTGGCCGAGCTTGACGACCGGCACGGCATAGAAGATCGCCGATGCACCGTTCGCATCCACCCGCAATCCCGAAAAGCCGGCGGGTGCGCCATCGTCGGTGGCCCTGGCGGTGTTTTCGATCGCCTTGGCAAAGGCAAGGCCGGCGCCGGTCGATTTCCACGCATCCGACTTCAGGTTCTCGGCGAAATCGTCGTTCTTCTTGTAGGAATAGAGCACGAAGCCATCGAGATCGGCGATCAGGAGATCGCTGAACGGCGTGTTCTGCAGATCGCGCGCGACTTCGCCCTGGGTCTTCTCATGGTTGGAATAATAGAAACCGCTCGGCGCATCCGGCTTCACCAGCTTCTCGCGCTCGCCGGCCGGGTTCGGATTGTCGGTGATGAACACCTTCTTGAGCTCGGCGCGCACATCGCCCGAGGTCTTCTCGATGGTCTTCCAGCCGCTCTTCAGGCTGGTGATCGACATCTGCAGCGCCTCGATGCGGGCAATCGAATTGGCCTGGTTTTCCAGCTGCGCCAACTGATCGTGCAGCATGTCGCCGCGAAAGATCAGCACGCTCTCCTTGGCCTTCAGCGCCTGCTCGCCGGAAATGCGGCTGCTGGCGAAATAGGCGAGACAGTTGATGGCGGCGATCGACAGCGCCGTCAGCAGAATGAAAGTAGCAATGACCTTGAAGGACAGCGACTGGAATCTCTGAACCATGGAAAAACTCGAACCCCTTCCGGAACGGCTGATACCGACGGGGCTGGCGCCCCGCAGGCAGGCCTGAAAACAGAACACGGGGAGCCTTCACTCAAGAAAGCTGGCTCCTCTCATCTCTTGTGGATCATAAGTTACCGAGGGAATTTAAATTCACGTAAATGAGCCCTGACAAAAACACCGGGATGTTTTTGTTTTGTTCACATATCGATGGCAGTTATCGTTGATCTGCAATAGGATTACCGCATGCAAAGCGCGATTCGTATCATCGGCATCGACCCCGGTCTGCGCCGCACCGGCTGGGGCGTCATCGAGACGCTCGGCAATTCGCTGCGCTTCGTCGCCTCCGGCACGGTCACCTCCGATGGCGACATGGATCTCGCCTCGCGCCTCTGCCAGCTGCATGATGGCCTTGCCGACGTCGTTCACGTGCATCAGCCTGATGAGGCCGCCGTCGAGCAGACCTTCGTCAACAAGGACGCCGTCGCCACGCTGAAGCTCGGCCAGGCCCGCGGTATCGCCATGCTCGTTCCCGCTCGCGCCGGGCTGCACGTCTCGGAATACGCGCCGAATGCGGTGAAGAAGGCTGTCATCGGCGTCGGCCACGCCGAAAAGAAGCAGATCCACATGATGCTGAAGATTCTGATGCCGAAAGCCGAGTTCAAGGGCGACGATGCCGCCGACGCACTCGCCATCGCCATCTGCCACGCCCACAACCGCGGCGGCGCCCGCATGCGCATGGCAGCGCTCGCCGGCTAGCTTGTTCTTGACTTGTTCTCTTTTCGTGGTAAGTAATACCTGAGAGGTATTACCATGCGTGTAACCGAAAAAGGCCAGGTGACGATCCCCAAGGAGATCCGCGACCGATTGAACATCGGCCCGGGATCGGAGGTGGATTTTGTCGCGGACGAGAAAGGCGCTCGGCTCGTGGTCGTCGCCGAGGGAAAATCCACATCGGACGAGGAATTCGCGACGTGGCTGAAAAGCGTGTCGGGTACGTTTGACACGCTCGGCATGACCACCGACGAGTATATGGAATGGCTGAGGGGGCCGCGCGATGACCTCGGTCCTCGTTGATACCAATGTTTTCATCGACGTTTTTGGGCCGGAAACGCAATTCAAGGAATGGTCGTCGGAGATGATTTTGAGGCTGCGCCCGCAAGCGCAGTTCGTTCTCACGCCGATTGTCTGGGCCGAATTAGCAAGCATGGCGCCGAGTGAAGACCAACTCATGTTCATGCTGGCACGGCTTAATCTGGTGCGCGAAGCGGTACCCTTTCCTGCAGCCTATCAGGCTGGAATGGCGCACATCGCTTACCGCCGCGCCGGCGGCGCGCGAGAGCGCACCCTGCCCGATTTCCTGATTGGCGCCCATGCGTCCGTTCGCTCCCATCGCCTGCTCACTCGCGACCCCGGGCGCTACCGGGCCTATTTCCCGGCGCTCGACCTCATTACGCCCGAAACCCATCCCATCTGAACTCTTAACCGGCGGACCACCAAACATGATCGGCAAGCTCAAAGGCACCATCGACGAAATCGGCGACGACTATGTGCTCGTCGACGTGCACGGCGTCTGCTACGTCGCCCATTGCTCGGCGCGCACCCTGTCGCGCATCGGCTCGATGGGTGAGGCCTGCATTCTCTTCATCGAGACCTATGTGCGTGAAGACCAATTGAAGCTCTTCGGCTTCATGACCGCGCTCGAGCGCGAATGGTTCAACCTGCTGCAGAGCGTTCAGGGCGTCGGCGCCAAGGTGGCGCTCGCGGTTCTCTCGACACTGACCCCGGGCGAACTCGCCAACGCCATTGCCCTGCAGGACAAGACATCGATCTCCCGCGCCAACGGCGTCGGCCCCAAGGTCGCGGTCCGCATCGTCACCGAGTTGAAGAACAAGGCACCGGCCTTCGCCGGCGAGGCATCCGCCAATATCGGCCTAAAGCAGGAACTCGGCGAGGGCGTCGCCTCCGCCCCTGTCGCAGACGCCGTCTCGGCCCTCACCAATCTCGGCTACAGCAGAGACCAAGCCGCCAACGCGGTCGCCGCCGCGATGAAGACGGCAGGAGAAGGCGCCGACAGCGCCAAGCTGATCCGGCTGGGGTTGAAGGAGTTGTCGCGGTGATTGGCTGGAAGCGGCTTTGCAACTACAATTGATGCACTCGACCGAAAGAGGCTTCAACGATGAGCGCTTTGACAAAATTGAGTTCGAAGGGACAGCTGACGATCCCGAAGGCAATTCAGGAGAAGCTGGACATCGCGCCGGGCACCGAATTTTACCTGACGGTTGAAGACGGCAAGCTATTGGCAACACCGAAGCGCGCGCCCATACCAAGCACGAAGAGGTTGATGGATTTCGCGGGAATTCTCGGCAAGCCTCCCAACGGCAGGAGCTTGAGCTTGGAGGACATCGATGAGGCCATCATGAACGCGGTGGCCGAGGACGAGGAGCGTATCCAGCGGGAATGGCGCGAAGGTCGTAAATGATCGGGATCGACACGAACATCCTCCTTCGGTTTCTTCTGGACGACGAGCCGGCGCAAGGCGCGATGGCGCGACAGTTCATGTCCGAGCGAACCGCTGACGATCCTGCGTATGTAAGCGCAGTCGTGCTCGCGGAAACCATCTGGTTGCTCAACCGGCGTCTTGGTTACTCGAAGCCCGAGATTGCCGCAGTATTGGCGCAGCTTGCGCAAGCGGATGAAATCCTTATCGAGCATTCGAAGGAGTTGAAGCTTTTGGCCGCCGACGCATCCCGACCGATCGCCGATATCGCGGACTATCTTGTTGTCTGGGCGGCCGCTAACGCCGGCTGCGCCAAAACTTTTACCTTCGACCGCAAGGCCGCCCGCAAAATTCCCGGAATGGAACTTCTCGCATGACCGACACCGCCCGCCTCATCACCCCGGAAAAACGCGGCGAGGATTTCGACGCGACGTTGCGGCCGCAGTCGCTTGACGATTTCACTGGACAGGCCGAGGCTCGCGCCAACCTGAAGATCTTCATCGAAGCGGCGAAGAACCGTGGCGAGGCGCTCGATCACGTCCTCTTCGTCGGCCCGCCCGGCCTCGGCAAGACGACGCTGGCGCAGATCATGGCCAAGGAGCTCGGCGTCAACTTCCGCTCGACATCGGGCCCCGTCATCGCCAAGGCTGGCGATCTCGCGGCGTTGCTCACCAATCTCGAGGAGCGCGACGTGCTCTTCATCGACGAAATCCATCGCCTGAGCCCCGCCGTCGAAGAAATCCTCTATCCTGCGATGGAGGATTTTCAGCTGGACCTCATCATCGGCGAAGGCCCGGCCGCACGCTCGGTGAAGATCGACCTGTCGAAATTCACGCTGGTCGCCGCCACCACCCGTCTCGGCCTTTTGACGACGCCGCTGCGCGACCGCTTCGGCATCCCGGTGCGGCTCTCCTTCTACACCGTCGACGAACTGGAGCTGATCGTGCGTCGCGGCGCCCGGCTGATGAACCTGCCGATGACCGACGAAGGCGCCCGCGAGATCGCGCGCCGCGCCCGCGGCACGCCACGCATCGCCGGCCGCCTTTTGCGTCGCGTCCGCGATTTCGCCGAGGTCGCGAGGGCCGAAGCCGTTACCCGCGAGATCGCCGACGAGGCGTTGACCCGCCTGCTGGTCGACAATCTCGGCCTCGATCAGCTCGACAAGCGCTATCTGAACATGATCGCCGTGAATTTCGGCGGCGGCCCCGTCGGCATCGAAACGATAGCAGCCGGGCTTTCCGAGCCGCGCGACGCGATCGAGGATATCATCGAGCCCTACATGATCCAGCAGGGCTTCATCCAGCGCACCCCACGCGGCCGTGTACTGACCGCCACCGCCTGGAAGCACCTCGGCATGCAGCCACCGAAGGATCTCGAAGCCGCTCAGTTCCGCCTGTTCCAGCAGGACGATTGAGGAACCCCTACCCGGCGTCGCGCATTGGCATCTCGAAAGGAGATCGTCATGCGCAAGTACCGCATCGGCACTGATGTCGAATGGAAATGGGGCAAGGGAACCGGAACCGGCAAGATCAAGGAGAGCTTCACCGACGACGTCGAGCGCACGATCGAAGGTGCGGTGATCAAGCGCAAGGCGAGCACTGAGGAGCCGGCCTATCTGATCGAGCAGCAAGACGGCGGCAAGGTGCTGAAGAGCCATTCCGAGCTGAAGAAATCCGGCTGACTGAGACCATGCCTACAGTGCCGACGCCTCGCAACGAGAATGCAAGGCGTCGGCTCGTGAGCCTCGGGTGAGCTACACTACGCTTCGATCGGATCGAACCGCAGCCAGGTCATAAGCCGCTGGCGACCTTCCGAGCAAAGCAACCAGCGCTGCGTATCGGGCATGCTGTAAACTTCGGAAATCTCCGACAGGTCGCGGGCACCCATCTTGATCTCGGTAATGCGGTGTGTGCTTGCAGCGTCGGCGCGCAGCTTGGCCATTTTGCCTGCGCCGTCCTGGACGAGCCAATCATGGATCTCGATGACGATCATCGCCTTGGAAAAAGCCGCGAAAGTATCGGCGTCGACAAGGTCGAATTCTGCACCCTCGATGTCGATCAAGACCAGAGACTGGTCGCGGACCTCGGCGGGGATGTCATTGTAGAATTCACGGGTTGCTTCGCCACGGATGATCACCTTGTCGGTCACACCGTTCAGCGCGGCGTTGGCGGCGATGACATCGCGGCCACGTTCCGTCATTTCGTAGCAGTAGGACGTGTCGAACTGCTTGCTCACCAGCACACCGACGCCGTAATAGCCATCAGCCGCCCCGAGATCGATGAATGTCCGATACTTAGCGGGAATCTCGGCCAGCAGGTTCAGGATTTCCTGCTCGTAGAGGCCAAGGATCATGGACCCTTTATCGAGCCCACCGCCCCACTGCAAATCCGTGCTGAGCGACAGCCCCTTGAACGGCCCGCGCGCAACCTTGTTTTTATGAAACTCTCCCACGGAGTTCGACAGCTGGAGCCGCAATCTCTGTACCATAGTCAGCAAGATTTCCGGGTGTTGCTCGACTATGAAATTCGTCATCGCGTGGATGGTCTGTATGCTTTTGTCGGTATTCATCGGCGGCCCTTTGGATCAGGTAGCCAGAATCGGCTAACCTTCGCCGGGAAACTATCCCGCAGGCCTTGCGCCTGGATTGCTAATAACGCGGCTGCTAAAATTACGCGGAACTTACGGATCCGCCGCAGAGGGAGAGCCATGCCTGATTTCGACCCCATCCGATCCTTCCGCAAGCTCGCCTATAACAACGCGCTCGCCAATCACCGCGTACACATGGCCTGCGCGCTGTTGCAGCCTGGAGAGTTCGAGGCGCCGCGCGTGAGCTTCTTCCCGTCGATCAAGGCGACGCTGAACCATATCCTGACGGTGGACTGGTTCTATGTCGATGCGCTGGAGGGCGGCACGCTGGGGCCGCAGGCCTGGGCGGTCGAGGAGCCCTGCCCTGATATCGCGAGCCTTGCCGCCGAGCAGAAATCCGTCGATGCAAGATTGGTGACGCTCGCCGAAGCGCTATCGCCGCAGAAGCTGACCTCGACCGTCGAGATCCATCGCGGCGAACGCATTCAGCGGGAGCGAATGGAGGATGTACTCAACCATCTCTTCCAGCACCAGACGCATCATCGCGGCCAGGTGCATGCCATGTTGGCGGGCACCAGCGTGAAGCCGCCGCAGCTGGACGAATTCATCGTCTCAGACGATGCCAGGTTCCGGGACGACGAGATCGCCGCCCTCGGATGGAGCGAAGAGAAGCTGATGCGCTAATCCTGCAGCCGCGCCTTCAGCCCGTCGATGATCGTCTTGCTGAGCAGCGCGTAGTTTTCGTCGAAGTGGTGGTCACCGGCGAGCGCGATCACATCGACGCCGCTGTCCTTCAGATCCGGGCAGGCAACCTCGTCGTCGTCTTCCTTGCCGTAGACGCACTGAACGATCTTCGGATCGACTGCCTTCAGATCGGCCACCGGATCGCCGCCGGCGCCTTCGGTCTTGGCGCCGAGCCAGCCCATGACGGAGATCTGGTAATCGACTTCGTGCGAGAGCGACAGCAGCGAGATCTGTGCAACGGCGCTCTTGGCCGCCGGCTTCAGCCGCGAGAAAGCGGCCGGCACGACGTCGGCGCCGAAGGAATAGCCGACCAAGAGAACATGCTTGACCTTCCACTGCTTGCGGTAGAGCTCGATGATCTTGCCAAGATCGTCGGCAGTTTCCTGAGGCTTACGCTCGGACCAGAAGTAATGCAGCGAATCCACGCCGACCACGGGAATGCCCTGTTTCTGCAGCGCCGCACCCACTTCCTTGTCGATATCGCGCCAGCCGCCATCGCCGGAATAGATGATCGCCATCGTGTCGAAGGCCGGTTTGGCGTCGAGGATCGTCAGCGGCAGGCCAAGCGGATTGTCGGCATTGCCGGATGCGGCGATCAGGTCGTCGAGCGTGCTGTTCAGCGTCGTCTGCGCATCGTCCTGGACTTCGCGAATGTCGATGTCGGAATGCGCCTTCTTCAGCTCGTCCGCATGCGCGCGGCCGTCCTTGTCGGCATTGGGCGTGAAGGCGGCGATGATGGGATCGGGCAGCGCGATGTCGCTGAGGCCATAGATCATCCGGTCGCCGACCGTCTTCTTTTTGGCCGGCGTGCAAAGCTGCTGCGTCAGCGGAATACCCGCGAGCGGATCGATCGCCAGCGTCTGGCCGATCGTCGCATCCGGCGTCTGCGCGGCGATTGCCAGCGCCAGCGCCCCGCCCTCGCCGATGCCGGCCACGATCGGCAGATGATACGGGCTGTTGCCGGCGGCGCGCTGCACCTGCTGGCTGAGCGACTCGATATCCGAGACCAGATAGATGCAGCCGTCATTGTCGCTGACGTCGTATTTGCGCAGAGCATCGATGTAGGACGGGAAGTCGACACCGATGACAACGGCGCCCTCGCCCACCAGACGATCGGCTTCAGTCTTCTCCTTGTCGCCCCAGCCGCCAGCGTCCGAGATCAGCATCACGGCGCCTTTGACGTCGCCGTCAGGCAGGAAGATATGCGGCGACGGGATGAGCCCGGTCTCGAACTCCTGCGTCGTCTCGTCGGCCGCATGTACGGCGGGAATGGAGAGCGCCAGCGCACAGGCGGCGGCCAGAATGTGTCTTTTCATCATTTCCTCACGACCCCTTTCAATCCGCCACCGATCAGGAGCGTCGCGTCCATCAAAGCGATCATCGGATTGCCTCCTCCGGACACCGCAAGATAGCGCGGATGCCATTGAGGGTGAAACTTGGATTTGAAGGCCCTGAGGCCCTTGAAGTTGTAGAAGCGCTCGCCGTGCTCGAACACGGTGCTGCCGATGCGATCCCACACCGGCGCCGTCTCGCGCTTCGACATGCCAGAAAGCGGGGCCATGCCGAGGTTGAAGTGCGAGAAGCCTTCCGCGCGCAGATATTCCATGATCTGCACGAACAGGAAGTCCATGGAGCCCTTGGGCGCATCCGGCGAGAAGCGCATCAGGTCGATGGTGCCCTCGTCCTTGGCGCCGGTGATCAGGATGTTTGCGAAGGCGACGATCTTGCCTTCGAGCTTCAGGATACCAACCGGCTGCGCCAGAATGTAGTCGGGCGTGAACGCACCGAGCGAAAAGCCCTTCTCCTTGGCGTTATGGTCGGCAAGCCAGGCATCGGAAACCGCCGCCAGCTCGTCCATCACGCCAGGCACGTCTTCCGCCGCGATCACCTCGAAGCTCAGCCCGTCGCGCTGGGCGCGGCTTGCGGTCTGGCGCAGGTTCGCCCACTTGCCGCCCTTCATCTCGAAAGTCGAAAGGTCGGAGACTGCGAGTTCGCCGAGCCTGAAGGCGCGCAGGCCCGCATCGGCGCAATGAGAAAGCAGCGCCGGCGAGATCTGGTAGAACACCGCGCGGCAACCGGCGGCGCGCGCCGTCTCGACAAAGCGCCACACGAGCTCCGGCATGGCGCTGCGGTCGCCGACGGGATCAAACAGTGCGATCCACGAGCGACCCTGGCGGCCATACATGATGAAGGCGTCGCCCTTGTCGGAGAACATCACGCTCTTATCGCCCATGCGCACCAGATTGGCGTCGGCGTAGCGCTGCTTCTCGACGATATCGACAGCGCGCTCCAGCGCCTCGTCGGTTGCAGGCTCAAGCCGGGTTGTGGCCGGCCGCAGCAGGCTGAAGACGGCGATGGCGGTGGAGATGATGGTGATGCCGAGCACGGCGCGCAGACCGCGCGGCGCCTCGTCGGCGAATTCGAACTGCCACCAAAGTTCGTTGCTATAATCGACGTCGCGATAGACGAAGAGCAGGATGACCACGGCACCGACGCAGACGACAGCGATCGCCGTCAGCCAAGATGCCGTCAGCGTCTGGTTGAGCAGCGAGGCGCGGCGGCGGAACAGGCGGCGGCTGACGAACAGGCCGAAGATGAGGAAGGCGAGGAACGCGGCCTCGACAAGAGCCACGGCCTTCAGCAGCGACAGCATCAGTGCCGCAGCGGCCGAGAAGATGGTGATCCACCATGCGCCGTCGAGCTTCTGGCCAAGACCGCGCGCGGCAACGACCAGCGCCAGTCCGGCAAGGCTCGCCAGGAAGTGCGCGCCTTCCACGATCGGCAGCGGCAGATAGTTGGAAAGGAACTCCAGGTTGGAATCCGGCGTCGGCGTGACGCTCGAAAAGATCAGCATGACGCCGAGCAGCAGCGACAGCGCCGAAAGGAGCTGCGGCATCAGCCGGATGCCGATGCGGCGGAATCCGGAGGCGACAGGATGGTCGGCGAAGCGGCGAAGCTCGGTCGCCGAGACCGCCAGAACCGCCAGCAGCAGCGGCACGACGTGATAGATCAGGCGGTAAAGCACCAGCGAGCCGAGCACGGCATCGATATTCACCGCACTGCCGAGCGCGGCGATGATGACGGTTTCGAACACGCCGAGACCGGCCGGCACATGGCTGAGCACGCCGAGGCCGACGGCAATCGCGTAGACGGCGAGGAACACCGGCCAGCTGATCGCCGTCTGCGGCAGGAGAACGTAGAGAACGGTGGCGGACGCGGCGATATCGAAGGCGGCGACCAGGAACTGACGCGACCATGTGGCGGAATCAGGCAGCCGCAGCGAGAAACGCCCGATGCTGACCGCACGACCGCCACGGCCGAGCACGACGCCCGCCGCCAGCACCAGCACGATCGATCCGCCGAGGAGACGCAAAACCCAGCTGCTGACATCGATGAGCGGCGCGATCTCGTCCGCGATGGCGAGAAGCGCGATGGAGCCGACGCCGGCCAGGCCGAGGCCGAAGGCGATGGTGACGAAAGCGATGACGCGGCCGATATCCTCGGGCGTCAGTCCAAGCCTCGAATAGGCGCGGTAGCGGATGGCCCCACCGCTCAGCGCGCCGAAGCCCGCCGTGTTGCCGACGGCATAGGCGGCAAACGCGGTCAGCGCGACCTGCGGGAACGGCAGCTTCTTGCCGACGTAATCGATAGCGTTGACGTCGTAAAACACCAGCGCGAGGAAGCTCAGCGCCGTGAAGAACAGCGCCAGCACGATCGAGCTGATCTTCGTGTCGGCCAGCGCCTGCACCACGTCGTCGTAGCGCACTTCGGTGGTCAGCTGCTCGATCGCGAAACCGACCATGCAGAACACGGCCAGCGTCGCAAGCGCCGTCAGATGCGTCCGGTACCGGCTGAAAAATCGCGAGATGCCCGATTCTTCTATGACTTCAATCTCTTCCAAATTGGCGTGCTTCGACATTACGAACCGTCGTAAACCTACATATTAGCGGGAATCATGTCTTGGACATCTAACATAACCTGCATGTAAGTTCTTGGACGCAAGCCCGCGAATACATGCCAACACTACCCCAATGCCGCTTAACGACGCCTGCTTCATCCCCAATTGGGGCATTTTTGGCGCGGGGACAGGGGTTTGAATATTGTATTTTCGTAAGGTTAAAGCCTTCGATGCGCCAACACCGGCATCCGGGGATGCCGGCATGCCGGCTAAGCCGCCGGCTCCGCGCCCTGACCGCTCTTCTGCGCCGCATAGCGCGCGGCGGCCGCATTGGCGTCGGCATCGTGGGTCTCGCTCGAAACCTGCAGCGTCGGTACGGCGAATTCGATACCGTTCTCCTTGAAGGCCGTGCGGATCATCGCCAGCGCGTTGCGGCGGATGACGAACTGCTCGCCGGGCTTCGTCATCATCGCCAGACGGATGACGATCGCGAACTCGCCGAACTGCTCGACGCCCTTCATCTTCAACGTCTCGATGATGTGAGGCGCGTAATCGGGGTTTTCGAGCAGCTTCTGGCCGATCTGCTTGATTACCTTCTTCGCCAGCACGAGATCGGTGTCGTAGGTCACGTTCAGCGTGATCTTGTCGATCGTCCAGTCGCGATTGAGGTTCTTGACCGCGCCGAGCTCGCCGAACGGCACGGTCGTCAGCGGCCCGCGATGGTGGCGCAATCTCACGGAACGCAGGCTGAAGGCCTCGACCACGCCCTTGTGGCTTCCGCTCTCGATATATTCGCCAACCCGGAAGGCATCGTCCCAGAGATAGAACATGCCGCTGATCACATCCTTGACGATGGTCTGCGCCCCGAAACCAACCGCGACGCCGACCACGCCGGCACCGGCAATCAGCGGCCCAATCTCGACGCCGAGGCCGGAGAGCACCATCAGCACGGCAATGACGGCGATGACGACAGCGAGGATATTGCGGAAGATCGGCAGCAGCGTCTGCAGCCGCGCCCGCCTTGCCTTCTCCTCATCGTTGATCGAGCCCTCCAGAGGCGAGTCCTCCAGCCTGCCGTTGATATAGGCGCGCGCCAGATGCCAGAGCAGATCGGCCGCAAGCAGAATGACGATGCCGCCGACCGAGCCGCGCACGATCCGGTCCATCATCGTTTCGCCGGCCGCCATCCGCTCGGCCGCGAAGCCGAGAATGCGGCCGAGCCACAGGGCCGCGATGGTGATGATGACGGCGCGCACACCGCGATCGAGCAACACCGCCGCAATCCGCTTTTTGGCGAGGAAGCCGGCTTCCGCCTTGTGCAGCGCCCGCACGGCAAGCGTCGAGACGCGCAGAACACGCGGCAACGCCACAAGATAGATGCCGATCCACAGGATGAGATTGAAGCCCGCCACCCATAGCAGCCAGAGCGCTGCGAAATAGATGGTCAGCATCCAGGAGGCCGTCGTGCTTTTCTGCCCCTCCTCTACAGGGCGCGACCAGACCGCTTCGGTCGCGATGGCAAGTAGCCCAAGCCCGAGCGTATAGCCGACGAGATAGCGCGACCCCGGCGAGAAACCCAGCGGCGCCATCAGCTGGATCAGCACCCAGCCGAAGACGAAATAGATGATGAAGACGCAGCTGCGCTTGAACCAGAACATCGCGGTGGCACGCGAGACGTCCCTTTCACCACCGACATGCGGCAGCGTCACCAGCGCCACGATGAGACGGCCAACCGAGATGGTGACGCGCGAGACGATCAGCGCGATGGCAACAGCGATCGCCAGCGATTGCGTGATCGGCGGCCAGTTGAAGAGCACGAGCGGTACGAGCGTCGCGACGCAGAACACCAGCGCCGGCACAATGCGATAGCTCAGATTGTTCGCCGCATGGTGTGCGACCGTAACGACCGCGCCGTCTTCGAGTTTGACGCGCGGGCGCGGCACGATCATCCGGAACAGGAGTTCCGCCACCACCCCGGCCAGGAACAGCGCCAGCAGTTCGATGGTCACGAATGCCCAACCACTCGGCTGCACCTCGCGTTCGACGATCTCAGATGCATTTTCGACTTCATCCGGCAGCGTCATCGCGGCACCGGAGACGAGATCGAAGTGACGACGGGCATGGCCTAGGAAATCGGAGAGAACCGACATCTGCTCGCCGGACATCTCGCCGCCGGGTGCTGCCGGTTGTGCCGGGGTGCTCGCCGGCTGCGCTGCGGCCGGAACCTGTCCTGTCGGGCTTTGCGTCTGCGCCTGCGTCGCCATCCATTGCTTGACGGCGGGCGTTTCCATCAGCTGCAGCATCTGCCGCACCTCGGCGGGCGGCGGCGCTGCCGGGCTGGGTGTTACCGCCGGCGTTTGCGCCGCGGCACTCGAAACGATCATGCCAAATGCAAGGAGCGGCAGAAGCCGCCTCATGATGCACGCACCAAACCCCAGACCCATGCCAGCCCCTCCAATATATATAGCGTAGCTTATATTGAAGCGCGGGAAAGAAAAGCCCGCGCAGCTTGAGGCTGCGCGGGCTTGGATAACCATTATTGCTGAATGGTTTACGCCTTAGGCTTTTCGACGTGGCCGCCGAAGCCGGCGCGCATCGCCGAGAGCACCTTGTTGGCGAACTCGTCATTGTCGCGCGAGGAGAAGCGGCTGTAGAGCGCGGCACTCAGGACCGGCGTCGGAACGCTTTCGTCGATGGCGGCCATGATCGTCCAGCGGCCTTCGCCCGAATCCGAAACGCGGCCGGCATAGGCGCCGAGCGCGGGATCGGCATGCAGCGCATCCGAGGTCAGGTCGAGCAGCCAGGAGGTGATGACGCTGCCGCGACGCCACACTTCGGCGACGTCCTGCAGGTTGAAGTCGTACTGGTAGTGCTCAGGATGCGCGATCGGCGCTGTCTCGGCATCGACTTCATGATTGTCGGCGCCGATATTGGCGCGCTTCAGGATGTTGAAGCCTTCGGCGTAAGCCGCCATCAGGCCGTATTCGATGCCGTTGTGCACCATCTTGACGAAGTGGCCGGCGCCGTGCGGGCCGCAATGCAGATAGCCCTGCTCGGCCGTGCTGCCGGCCTGATCGGGGCGATGCGCCGAAGGAACGACATCGCCGACGCCAGGCGCCAGCGACTTGAAGATCGGCGAGAGCGATTCAACAACGGCCTTCTCGCCGCCGATCATCAGGCAATAGCCGCGCTCGAGACCGAAGACGCCACCGCTGGTGCCGACGTCGACATAGTGCAGGCCCTTGGTGATCAGCTCGCCACCACGGCGAATGTCGTCGTGGTAATAGGAGTTGCCGCCGTCGATGATGATATCGTCGCTGTCGAGCAGCGGCGTGATCTGCGCGATCACCTTGTCGGTGATGGCCGCCGGCAGCATCAGCCACACGGCGCGCGGGCGTGAAAGCTTCGAAACGAACTCTTCCAGCGAGGCGCTGCCGATGGCGCCCTTGCCGACCAGATCGTTCACGCTTTCCGTCTTCGCATCATAGACCACGCATTCATGGCCATCACGCATCAAGCGCTGGACCATGAAGCTGCCCATACGGCCCAAGCCAACCATGCCAAGCTTCATCTCATAATCTCCTGAGAATTGAGAATCTAATCGATATTATTCGCGAATACCTATCACTCGCACTGCAGCACGCAAGCGAAGTCTCCGTCACAATAGCGGGAACGCCGACGCTGGGGACGCCAATGAACGCGAGAACCGCGAGCCCGCAAGGCGTTCCGCCGAATCTGGAAACTAAAAAAATATTTCGAATGTCAACCGCAAACCACCATTAAGGTTGCGGCTCATTGCTGCACCGCAAAGGTAACGCGGCCGCTGGTGGCATCGCTGAGCATCCGCGCGGTCTCGGAGAACACGGCTTCTGGCACGGAAAGCGTCAGCAGGGCACCCGCATCCACGAACACCTCGCCCACGACGCGCACGCCGGCCGAGCCGGCAAGCCGAGCCTTCACCAGAGCCAGATCCGAAAAATTCACCGCGATCTCCGCCTCGACGGTTGCGACCAGCTCGACCGTCGAGGCGGCCCTCAGACAAGCGGCAGCGGTGCCGCCATAGGCGCGGATCAGGCCGCCGGTTCCAAGCAGCACGCCGCCGAACCAGCGGGCAACCACGACCGCCACCCGGTCGAGCGATTGCCCGTCGATTGCCTGCAGGATCGGCTTGCCGGCAGTGCCGCTCGGCTCGCCATCATCGTTGAAGCGATAGTTCTGTCCGATCCGCCACGCCCAACAATTATGGTTGGCGGCGGGATCGCCGTGCGCGGCCAGAAACGCACGGGCATCGTCTTCCGAGCCGATCGGCGCCGCGACAGCCAGAAACCGGCTCTTCTTGACGATCTGCTCCAGGGTCTCGATGCGGGTGAGTGAAAACATGGCCACTGCCATATCGCCAGCACCGCGCGCTTCGCAAGCAAAACCGGCTTGAAGCCCAAGCCCCGCTCGCAAATCCCAGCCCCGCTCGCAAATCAAAGACCACAAAAGCAAAACGCCCGCTGCTGGAAGCAACGGGCGTTTGAAATCTATCTGCTCATTGGGAGCAGCGATCGCTTGTTAGCGAGTGGCGTCGCGAGCAACGCGCTGGATTTCCGAGCGGTCGATGCCGAGGTCGTTCAGCGCACGGTTGGACATGCGGCCGAGTTCGCTAACGGTCTGACGATACTTGCGCCAGTTATTGAAGGAGCGTGCTACGTTCATGATGATCCCCTTTCCTAGGGCTTTCAGCGCTTGGCAGCGTGTTTGCTGCCCGTGTCTCTCTGTTGATGCGAATATATGCATGAAGGCCGACAACGAACAGCGCTAAAGCATCAGAACACCCATGCACGCGACGCATGGCTAAAACGGTGCTGCTTAATATTTTTGCCCTCAGAAAAGCCGTAAACGTTTTAGGAAAACGCCATTTTGCGGCGATTTCGCCCGAATTCGCGGAACGGCAGCCGTCTCGATCACAATCGTTAAAGTGTTTTAACCGTTTTAATCGACGGATATCGGCTTCACGCTTCGGAAAATCAGCGATTTCTGCGTGAGAAAAACCCGAAACGCATCCCGTGCGCTCAGCGCATGCTTTATTGGCAAGCCTGCGACACAGTACCGGACGGCCTGTGAAAGGCTCACGAGGAGCCCGTTTTTCACCGCAAGCAGCCGCACCCCATTGCCAGCAAACCCGGCACGCGGCAGTAGAAGCGCGTCGGCGTGATCGAATGCGCGACATCAGGCGGCCGTGCCAGCACCCGCGCAACAAGGACGTCACATGAAGCATATCCTCGCCGCGGCCACGCTCGTAACCGCCACGCTGCTCTCGGTCACTGCCACGCGGGCCGCCGATTTCGGCGTCACCCCGATGACGGATGGCGACACGTTCATCGGTTGCCTTGCGCAGAACAATCACACCGGCATCGGCTACCTCGCCGTCGGCGACAAGCTGGCGCTGTTTGCCAATGCCGATGCCTTCGCGATCGCCAAGGGTGAGCGCGTCAACGGGACATGGTCGGTGGATGGGACTGCCGCCGCGGAATTCTCCTCGACCGCCGATAGCGACAAGACCGTGACGATCGACGTTCCGAACGACGCTACCGCCGTCACCGCCTTAACCTCGGGCAAGGAGCTCACCGTCACCGCAAACGGCATCGACGTCATCCTGCCGCTGACGGGCACAGAGGAGGCATTTGCCGCGCTGACGACCTGCATGAAGGAAAACGGCGCTGAATAGCGACTGATACCAGGGCGCTCGAAACGCGATACGATTGCGGGAGATGAGAAGGAAGAGTGCGATCCGCGGCAACCGATGGAGGTTTACGATCCTGGGTGCCTACAAACGTAGGTGGGCGCCATATGTCCAAGCCCACGGGCCTGGCCAGGGACAGCTCCCTTTGGATCGAGTATGGCCCCAGGGATTGTGGTTCCTGTCGAGAGGCGCAGATCGCAACTGCTATATAAGACCGATCCATGACGCGCGCCAGAGGGTGACGCGGGCGTCCCGGATTTAATTCAAGCGCTTCAGTTGAGCCCGCTTAGTTCAGAGCCGCTGGCGCCCGGCCGTTCAGCTTGTCGGTGATCCCGCGCAGCTGGCTGCTGACCTCTACGATAGCGGCCGCGATGCTCTCTTCGGTGCGGCTTGTTGCGGCGAGCACCGTGTCGCGGTTGCTGCGCAGGCTGTTGAGTTCATCTTCCAGGCTGGCGACGCGCCGCGTCAGCTCCGAGATCTCGTCCATGATCATGATGCCGGCCATGACGGTGATACGGAGATCGCCGATCTCGCCGAACTGATCCTTGAGATGGCCGACATAGCGGTCGAACCGGGTGGCGAGATCGGTCAGGTGATCTTCCTGCCCCTCTTCGCAAGCCATGCGATAGGCCTTGCCGTCGATCGTTACCGTTACCTGCGCCATATCCTAAGCCCTTTATCAGCGGTCGAGAACCGCGCGGATCGTCTCCATCGCCGTCACCAGCCGACGCGACACCTCGCGATTGACCTCTTCCAGCCGGTTCGCGCGGAATTCCGCCTGATCGAGTTCCTGCGCCAGCTTGGAACGATCGGCATGCACGCGGCGAACCTCGCCCTCGATCTCGCCGGTCTCGCGCTGCCGCTCGATCCGGGCGTCGACGGCGCTGTCGAGCGCCGAAATCGCCTGCCGGAGCTCCAGGAGCGCTGCATCGATGCTGTTGCCTGTGGATGTCATGTCTTTCCGGTTCCCCGCGCAAGACCCGCGAATCGGTAATGAGGCCCGACGCGATGTTTTCAAAAGGATATGCAGCTCGCCAACTGCCCGTCAATAAAGGCTGGAAGGCGGCAGGCGAGCTAGTTGTGGATGACTGAAATCGGCAACTCTGCCCGGGGCTCCGTGAGCAGCCCCGTTGGCGCCTCTGCCGACACCTCTGTCACACGCCTGTCAACTTTTGTTAAAATCGTTGGTCAAATGTCAAAAATCGTCATTCCGAGCTCTCTAATAGGGCTTCGATTTATTGACTTGCCTGCTCCAACTGCTATTTGTGCACCCGCTCTCATTGATGGTCTCCGCAGGCTTGAGGCCATCCCCCGACACCCCGGAACAAGCGGAATAGCGATGATTTCTCCTGAACAACACGACCGGATGGCAAACGCGATCCGTTTCCTCTCAATGGATGCAGTCGAGAAGGCGAATTCCGGCCATCCGGGCATGCCGATGGGTATGGCCGATGTCGCCACCGTCCTGTTCTCGAAGTATCTTAAGTTCGACCCGTTGAAGCCGCATTGGCCAGACCGCGACCGCTTCGTGCTGTCGGCCGGCCACGGCTCGATGCTGCTATATTCGCTGCTCTATCTAACCGGCTACCCTGACATGTCGGTTGATGACCTCCAGCAGTTCCGCCAGCTCGGCTCCAAGACCGCCGGCCACCCGGAATACGGCCATGCCACGGGCATCGAGACCACCACCGGCCCGCTCGGCCAGGGCATTGCCAATGCCGTCGGCATGGCAATCGCCGAACGCAAGCTGCGCGAAGAATTCGGCGCCGACCTGCAGGATCACTACACCTACGTGATCAACGGCGACGGCTGCCTGATGGAAGGCATCAGCCATGAAGCCATCGCGCTCGCCGGCCACCTGAAGCTCAACAAGCTCATCCTCTTCTGGGACAACAACTCGATCACCATCGACGGCGCCGTATCGCTGTCGGATTCGACCGACCAGATCATGCGCTTCAAGGCTGTTCACTGGCACACGATCGAAGTCGACGGCCACGACCAGGCTGCGATTGCCGCTGCCATCGAAGAAGCTCACAAGTCCGACAAGCCGACCTTCATCGCTTGCAAGACCGTCATCGGCTTCGGCGCTCCGAACAAGCAGGGCAGCCACAAGGTTCACGGTTCGCCGCTCGGCGCCGAGGAAATCGCAGCCACCCGCAAGGCGCTGAACTGGGAATACGCACCTTTCGTCATCCCGAACGACGTTCTCTCCGATTGGCGCGCCGCTGGCACCCGCTCGGCTGAAGCCGTCAAGGCATGGGAAGGCCGCCTCGAAAAGGCAGCGACCAAGGCCGAGTTCACCCGCCGCTTCGCGGGCGACCTGCCCCAGGGTTTCGACGCCGCCATCAGCGACTACAAGAAGAAGCTCGCCGAGACCAAGCCGACCGTTGCGACCCGCAAGGCTTCGGAAGACGCGCTTGAAGTCATCAACGGCTTCCTGCCCGAGACGATCGGCGGCTCCGCCGACCTGACGCCGTCGAACAACACCAAGACCAGCCAGATGCATTCGATCACGCCGACGGACTTCGCCGGTCGTTACATGCACTGGGGCATCCGCGAGCACGGCATGGCGTCTGCCATGAACGGTATCGCGCTGCACGGCGGTCTCATCCCCTACGGCGGCGGCTTCATGATCTTCTCGGATTATTGCCGTCCTCCGATCCGCCTCGCTTCGCTGATGGGCATCCGCGTCGTCCACGTTCTGACGCACGATTCGATCGGCGTCGGCGAAGACGGCCCGACCCACCAGCCGGTCGAGCAGATGGCCTCGCTGCGCGCCATCCCGAACCTGATGATGTTCCGCCCGGCCGACGCCGTCGAAACCGCCGAGTGCTGGCAGATCGCGCTGAACACCAAGGACCGTCCGTCGGGCCTGGCGCTCACCCGCCAGAACCTCACCACGGTTCGTACCGAGTACAGCGAGAAGAACCTTTGCGAACTCGGCGCCTACACACTGGCCGGCAATGCCGACGCCAAGGTGACGATCTTCGCTTCGGGCTCCGAAGTCGAGCTGGCCGTTGCCGCCCGCAAGACGCTTGAAGAAAAGGGCGTTACCGTCCGCGTCGTCTCGGTCCCCTCGACCGAACTGTTCTTCGAGCAGCCGGATGCCTACCGCGCCGAAATCCTCGGCAAGTCGCCGATCAAGATCGCCGTCGAAGCCGCCGTTCGCGAAGGCTGGGATGCGTTCATCGGACCGGAAGGCACCTTCATCGGCATGAAGGGCTTCGGCGCTTCGGGTCCTGCCAAGGATGTCTTCAAGAAGTTCGGCATCACGGCGGAAGCCGTCGTCGCCGCAGTTGAAGCCAAGCTTTGATCTGATACAAGGAGCGCCTCAGGGCGCTCCTCTTTGCTTATAAACCAAGCCCTACTCTCGGGAGAGACACACATGACTGTAAAGGTTGCCATCAACGGCTTCGGTCGTATCGGCCGCAATGTTCTCCGCGCCATCGTTGAATCCGGCCGCACGGACATCGAAGTCGTTGCCATCAACGACCTCGGCCCGGTCGAGACCAACGCGCACCTGCTGCGTTACGATTCGATCCACGGCAAGTTCCCGGCCGAAGTGAAGGTCGAAGGTGACACGATCACCGTCGGCGGCGGCAAGCCGATCAAGGTCACCGCTGTTCGCGACCCGGCACAGCTGCCGCACGCCGAACTCGGCATCGACATCGCCATGGAATGCACGGGCATCTTCACCTCGCGCGACAAGGCTGCCGCTCACCTGACGGCCGGCGCCAAGCGCGTCATCGTTTCGGCTCCTGCCGACGGTGCCGACCTGACCGTCGTCTTCGGCGTCAACCACGATCAGCTGACCAAGGAACACCTGGTCATCTCCAACGCCTCCTGCACGACGAACTGCCTCGTGCCTGTTGTAAAGGTTCTCGACGATCTCGTCGGCATCGATCATGGCTTCATGACCACGATCCACTCCTACACGGGTGACCAGCCGACGCTCGACACCATGCACAAGGACCTGTACCGCGCCCGCGCCGCAGCTCTGTCCATGATCCCGACCTCGACGGGTGCAGCAAAGGCCGTCGGCCTCGTCATGCCGCACCTCAAGGGCAAGCTCGACGGCACCTCGATCCGCGTTCCGACCCCGAACGTTTCGGTCGTCGACTTCAAGTTCGTTGCCAAGAAGGCCACCTCGGTTGCCGAAATCAACGAAGCCATCAAGGCTGCTTCGAACGGCAAGCTGAAGGGCATCCTCGGCTACACCGACGAGCCGCTGGTTTCGCGCGACTTCAACCACGACAGCCACTCCTCGATCTTCGCCTCCGACCAGACCAAGGTCATGGAAGGCAACTTCGTGCGCGTCCTGTCCTGGTACGACAACGAGTGGGGCTTCTCCAGCCGCATGTCGGACACGGCTGTCGCCTTCGCCAAGACCATCTAAGGTCCTCGCGACAAGACTTTGGAAAGCGGCTCGGGAAACCGGGCCGCTTTTCGTTTGCCAAGATGCGCCGCGACGGCCAAACGCGCTTGCCGTCATCCGGCTGGATGCGGTAAATTCGCTCACAGCTGCAACGCGGTCGCGCAACTAGACGCCGAACCGACAACGAGCGAACCACCCATGAAAATCCTGATGTTGGCAATCCTACTTGTCATGATCGCCGGTGTGCTCAGCCTGACCGTCGTCGGCGGCGGCTCCAAGCAGCTCGCCAAGGGCCAGCCGCTGCTGGCCTCCTCCTCGCGACTGATGGGACCGCGATAATTGCACGCACGACAGCTGCGGGGCTGGCGTGGCGCGAACGAACACCATAATGTTAGACATCAGCGAAACGAAAGAGAATTCAATGGATTATTTCACCATCGAGATATCAGGCAAAGCCATCGCGAGTTTCCGTTCGGAAAACGCCGAAGACGCCAAGCACTTCATCGAGGCCGAGGATTTCCGCGAGGATCTGACCGTGCTCGAGACGGAAGGCAAGCCGGTATGGGATGGCAAGGCGCCGCTCACCCTGCGCAAGGCGACCCCGGATGAGGCCAGCGAAGTCGAGCATGCCTACGAGTTCGACGACGACCCCTCGCGCACCATCGACGACGAATTCGTCGTCTTCCTCATCCCGATTTCGGACGCGGATGAAGACGACAGCGACGAAGAAGCGTAAGGCCAAAGAGAAATACACGACGATTGTCCAAGAAAAGGACAGGGCAGCGATTTCTGCCCTGCTCTCGCCTGATTTGATCCTACACTTTACTCAGGATCACTCTCCAACCGTTCATTTGATTTGCCGTTAGGCGGATCGCTCAGCAGCATGATGCAGCAAAGCGCAAGGATAGCCCTTTAGGTCTACCCTTCGTTTGGATTTTGCCGTTTACTGGCAGGCATCGGACCGGAACTGGAGAAGCGATACCATAGTTTTAGACAGCCGCATGCGACGGGGGGCGACACTGCGGCGATTGATATTTGCATAAAGGGGTTCGGGCATGGAAGCATTCTACATCGTCGTACTGGTATCGACGGCGCTCGTGCTTCTTGCGGCCTTCTCCAGCCTGCTCGCCTTCCGCTTCGGCGCGCCCCTTCTGCTGCTTTTCCTCGGCATCGGTCTGCTTGCCGGCAGCGACGGCCTCGGCATTGAATTCACCAACAACTACCTCGCCTATATCCTCGGCTCGATCGCGCTTGCCATCATCCTGTTCGATTCAGGCTTCGGCACGCCGGTGCAGGCCTTCAAGCTCGCCGCCGTCCCCTCGATAACGCTGGCATCGGTCGGCGTGCTGATGACGGCGTCCCTGTTTGCCGTCGCGGCCATGTGGCTTTTGAACTTCACCTGGCTCGAGGGCATGCTGCTCGGCTCCATCGTCGCCTCCACCGATGCCGCCGCCGTCTTCTTCCTGCTGCGCATCGGCGGCATCAACATCCGCGACAAGGTGCGCTCGACGCTCGAAGTCGAATCCGGCACCAACGACCCGATGGCAATCTTCCTCACCATCGCGCTGGTCGAGGTCCTGGCATCGGGCGAGCGCTATCACGGTATCAACATCGGCATGCTCGCCATGTTCGTGCAGCAGATGGGCCTCGGCGTCATCCTCGGCCTGCTCGGCGGCATGATGATCGTGCTGATCGTCGGTAGGCTGGAGACCGATCGCGGCTTGACGCCGATCTTCGTTCTGGCGCTGGCGCTTCTGGTCTTCTCGTTCACTGGCGCCGTCGGCGGCAGCGGCTTCCTGGCGGTCTACGTCGCCGGCATCTATGCCGGGAACCGCAAGCTGCCCGGCTATGCCTCGATCAAGCGCTTCCAGGACGGCATGACCTGGCTGGCGCAGATCATCATGTTCCTGGTGCTCGGCCTTCTGGCGACGCCGTCGCAGTTCGGCGCGATCGCCATCCCCGCCGTGCTGCTTGCCCTCTTCCTGATCTTCATCGCCCGCCCGCTGGCGATCTGGCTGTCGCTGCTGCCCTTCGACTACACGCAGCAGGAGATCGGCTTCGTCGCCTGGGTCGGCCTGCGCGGCGCCGTCTCCATCCTGCTTGCCATCATGCCGATCCTCGGCGGGCTGGAAAACGGCCAAGTCTACTTCAACACTGCCTTCATCATCGTGCTTGTCTCGCTGCTGGTGCAGGGCTGGACCATCAAGCCGGTCGCCAAGAAGCTCGGCCTGATCATTCCTCCGCGCATCGGCGCCGTCGACAAGGTGGAGGTCGATCTGCCGGGTGCTGCCAACCACGAGCTCCTCTCCTACCGCGTCGTCAAGGACAGCCCGGTGCTGCGCGGCGAGCGCATTCCGCGCTGGGCGACACCCTCGCTCGTCATCCGCGACGGCAAGTCGATGCGCTATCAATATGCCGGCCGCCTGCGCGAGAACGATCTCGTCTATCTCTTCATCGTTCCCTCCTACTCGCGCCTGCTCGACAAGCTCTTCGCGAGCCGCGTGCCGGTGGAGGAAGACGACACCGATTTCTTCGGCGCCTTCGCGCTCTCCCCGAGCCGCCCGGCAACCGATCTCGACGCCGCCTATGGCCCCGGTCTGCTGAACGAAAACGAGAAGGGCCTGACCATCGCCGAGCTGATGAAGCAGCGTCTCGGCGGCAAGGCGGAATATGCCGACCGGGTGCGCCTGGGATCCATCATCCTCATCGTCCGCGACCTCGACGACCACGACCATATCAGCGCGATCGGCATGTCTCTGGAGGCCGTCGAGCCGGCAGTGACGCTGCCGATCTTCATCAATATGCGCGATATCATCGACCGCGTGCACGACCGCTTCAAGAGCCGCAAGAACAAGGAGGCGGCAGCCGCCGCGGCGGGTGGAAAAGCCGACGAAAACCCGCGCTGAACGCCTTGCGTCCGCGATGATCCTTGCTATGGTCCCCGCATCTTTTCAGGCAATAAACGAACGGATTTCCCAATGCCTTCCTTCAAGACACTCGACGATCTTAACGACATTGCCGGAAAGCGCGTCCTCGTCCGCGTCGACCTCAACGTCCCGGTAAAGGACGGCAAGGTGACGGACCTGACCCGCATCGAGCGCGTCGCCCCGACCATCAAGGAACTCTCCAAGAAGGGCGCCAAGGTTATCCTTCTCGCGCACTTCGGCCGCCCCAAGGATGGCCCCTCGCCGGACCTGTCGCTCACCCTGATCGCCCCCTCGGTTGAAGCCGTGCTCGATCATCCCGTGCAGACGGCAACCGACGTCATCGGCGAAGCAGCCGCCGGCGCCGTGGCCGCCATGAAGGATGGCGACATCCTGCTTCTCGAAAACACCCGCTTCCACAAGGGCGAGGAAAAGAACGACCCCGATTTCGTCAAGGCGCTGGTCGCCAATGGCGATATCTACGTCAACGACGCCTTCTCGGCGGCGCACCGCGCCCATGCCTCGACCGAAGGCCTTGCCCGCCATCTCCCCGCTTACGCCGGCCGCACCATGCAGGCTGAACTGGAAGCGCTGGAAAAGGGCCTCGGCCAGCCGGTCCGTCCCGTCGTTGCCATCGTCGGCGGCGCCAAGGTCTCGACCAAGATCGATCTCCTCATGAACCTCGTGAAGAAGGTCGACGCCCTCGTTATCGGTGGCGGCATGGCCAACACCTTCATCGCCGCGCGCGGCACCAGCGTCGGCAAGTCGCTCTGCGAACATGATCTCGCCGACACCGCCCGCCAGATCATGATCGAAGCCGCCACCGCTGGCTGCGCGATCGTTCTGCCCGAAGACGGCGTCGTCGCCCGCGAGTTCAAGGCAGGTGCCGCCAATGAGATCGTTGCCATCGACGCTATTCCCGATGACGCCATGATGCTCGACGTCGGCCCGAAGTCGGTCGAAGCCGTCAAGGCCTGGATCGAGCGCGCCAACACGCTGGTCTGGAACGGCCCGCTCGGCGCCTTCGAGATCGAACCCTTCGACAAGGCAACCGTCGCCGCCGCGCAATACGCGGCGGAGCGCACCAAGGCCGGCAAGCTCACCTCGGTCGCCGGTGGCGGCGACACGGTCTCGGCGTTGAACCACGCCGGCGTTGCCGATGACTTCACCTACGTCTCGACCGCAGGCGGTGCATTCCTGGAATGGATGGAAGGCAAGGTCCTTCCTGGTGTCGAGGTCCTCACCAAGACCAAGTAAGTCAAACCGGGTTTTCGGCCTGTTTGGGCCATCTAATCCAAGACCGCGAGAGCCAGCGCTTTCGCGGTCTTTTCGTTGGCGCTAAAATTACACTTAACTTTCAAACGTTTGAAATGATTTCAATCGTTTCAATAGCTTACACCAGGATTTTCCTTTTAAAATTCTTCTGATATCGCAGATTCGAGTGCCTATCGGCTTTGACATAGAGCAAAACCCGGACGCGATGCGCCGGTTTTACGGAAGGAGTGAAGTATGGTGGACGCGAAGATGTTGGACAAGATCAGCTCGGCGCCGGGATTCATTGCAGCGCTGGACCAGAGCGGTGGTTCGACACCCGCAGCGTTGCGCCTCTACGGCATTGCCGACAGCGATTACCAGGGCGATGAGGAAATGTTCCGCCTGATGCACGCCATGCGCGTCCGCATCATGAGCGCGCCGGCCTTCACAGGCGACAAGATCATCGCCGCGATCCTCTTCGAGCGCACCATGGACGGCGACGTCGATGGCCAGCCCGTTCCCTCCTATCTCTGGGAAAAGCGCGGCGTCGTTCCGCTGCTTAAGATCGACAAGGGCTTGGCCGCCGAGGAAAACGGCGTCCAGATCATGAAGCCGATGCCCGAACTGGAGACGCTCCTCGCGCGCGGCCGCGACAAGGGAATCTTCGGCACCAAGATGCGCTCGGTGATCGCAAGCGCCGACCGAACCGGCATTGCAGCCGTCGTCAAGCAGCAGTTCGAAGTGGCACGCCAGATCATCGGCAGCGGCCTCGTTCCGATCGTCGAGCCTGAAGTGTCCATCAAAAGCCCGACGAAGCAGGAGGCCGAAGCCATCCTGCGCGACGAGATCGCCAAGCAGCTCGACCTGCTGCCGGCGAGCGAAAAGGTGGTGCTGAAGCTGACGATCCCGACGGTTGCCGATTTCTACGCGCCTCTGGTCGCCCACAAGCAGGTCGTGCGCGTCGTAGCACTCTCCGGTGGCTACAGCCGCACCGACGCCTGCGAGAAGCTCAGCCACAACCACGGCATGATCGCCAGCTTCTCGCGCGCACTGACGGAAAACCTGCGCGTTTCGATGAGCGATGCGGAGTTCGACGCGAGCCTTGCCGAAACGATCAACGAGATCTACACGGCCAGCGTCAACAAGGCCTGATCCGCCCGCCTATCTTTACAAACCGGCTGCCTCTGGCGGCCGGTTTTTTGTTGCCGGTTAATTGCCATCGGTCGATTGTCACGGCGACAAGAATTGCTCTTCTGCCAAGCGGCGGCGATGGCTACTGATTTCGCTCCTGAACTATCGGAGCACGCAATGACCGCCGTTTCCTTCACCACCGTCGATGTCTTCACTTCCACCCGCTTCGAAGGCAACCCGTTGGCTGTGATGACGGATGCGCGCGGCCTCTCCGATGATCAGATGCAGAAGATCGCCGCCGAGTTCGGCTATTCGGAAGTGACCTTCGTTCTGCCGCCAGAGAATCCCGAAAACACCGCCCGCGTGCGCATCTTCACGCCGACCACGGAAGTGCCCTTCGCCGGCCACCCCAATGTCGGCACCGCCTATGTCCTCGGCAATCTCGGCGATATCTTCGGAAAGCCTGTTGGCGACGTCATGCGCTTCGAGGAAAAAGCCGGCGTGGTCACCGTCGACGTGCGCCGCGAGGAAGGCCGCGTGACCTCCACCGCGATCCGCGCACCGAAGCCGCTATCGACTGGCAACACCGTCGCCGTAGACACCATCTCCCGCTGCCTCGCCATCGACAGCACAGAGGTCAGCACCCGCATCCACCAGCCACTGACAGCGTCCGTCGGCTTGAGCTTCGTCGTCGCCGAACTCGCCGATCTCGACACGCTCGCCCGCGCCCGCCCCAACCTCGCTTACTTCCAGGATGCGGCCGGCCCAACACTGGAGGGCAACCACGACTTCTCGCTTTTCGTCTACATCCGCTCGGCCGACAAGCCCTGGCACATCCGCGCCCGCATGTTCGCCCCGCTCGACAACGTCCCGGAAGACCCGGCGACCGGCAGCGCCTCGGCCGCCCTCGGCGCCTACCTCGTCTCGCTCGAGCCGGAACCGAATATGACGGTATCGCTGACCATCGAGCAGGGCGTGGAGATGGGCCGCCGCAGCCTCATCGGCATCGAGGTAACGAAGAAGGATGGCGTAGTCACCGACGTTGCGATCTCGGGCGCCTGCGTCGAGGTCATGCGTGGCGTGATCGACTGCTGATCGCCACGCTCGAACAGGAGGGATCAACGCTCCGGCACGCTTGACAGCAATCCGGCGCAAGCGATATCAAACTGGCTATCGGTAATGGATTCTGCCGAGGCCAGAAAAGGCTGAACCGCTTCCCCGACGAAGCCGATGACTCCTACTTCATTTGCCATCGCGCGAAAGGGTAGAGTCATGTTCGAAATCTTCATTCCATCACACATCGCCGGCGATACCGCCCATCATCAAGGGGCAGCACTATGATCGCCTTCTCCGACATCTTTGGCATTCGCCTGCGCCAACTGCGCGATATCGGCAAATGGATCGCCGTCATCGTTCCGATGGCGGTCGTCGTCGGCTCGCTTTGCGCATTCTTCCTCTGGGCGCTCGACCTCGCGACCAGGAGCCGCTTCGACCATCCCTGGCTGCTCTACGGCCTGCCCGTTGCCGGCTTCCTGATGGTTCTGATCTACCAGACATTCGGAAAGTCGGCCGAAGGCGGCAACAACCTCATCGTCGACCAGATCCATGAACCGGGCGCCGGCGTTCCCCTGCGCATGGCACCGCTCATCCTCATCTCCACCATCGCCACCCATCTCTTCGGCGGCTCCGCCGGCCGCGAGGGCACGGCGGTGCAGCTTGGCGGCAGCATCGCCAGCGCCGTGGCGAAGCTATTCCGTCTGTCGCCCGCCGACGTGAGGATCATCCTCATGGGCGGCGTTGCGGCCGGCTTCGGCGCGGTGTTCGGCACGCCGATCGCCGGCGCCATCTTCGCACTCGAAGTGCTCACCATCGGCCGCATGCAATATGAAGCCCTTATCCCCTGCCTGATGGCAGCAGTCACCGGCGACTGGGCCTGCCACGCCTGGGGCATCGAGCACACGCACTACCACATCGCCTATCTCGCCGACGCGCCCGCCAATGTCTTCCATCTGGATGCGATCCTGCTCACGAAAGTCGCGATCGCCGGCGTCATCTTCGGGCTCGCGGCGAAATCCTTCGCCGAACTCTCTCACGCGGCTTCAGCCCTGTTCAAGAAGCTCCTACCCTACGCGCCGCTGCGCCCGGTTCTGGCCGGGCTGATCCTGATCGGCCTCGTTCACCTGCTCGGCACCCGCGCCTATCTCGGCCTCGGTGTCTGGTCGCCCGATCCAGCCGACCCGACGATAGCGGGCTTCTTCGCACCCGGCGCCGTCGATTGCTGGAGCTGGCTGTGGAAGGCGCTCTTCACCATCGTCACGCTCAGCGCCGGCTTCAAGGGCGGCGAGGTCACGCCGCTCTTCTTCATCGGCGCCGCACTCGGCAATGCGTTGGCAGCCCTCTTCGGCGCTCCGTCCGATCTCTTCGCCGGGCTCGGCTTCGTGGCGATCTTCGCCGGCGCCACCAACACGCCGCTCGCCTGCATGATCATGGGCATCGAGCTCTTCGGCGCCACCCACGCCGTCTACCTCGCCGTCGCCTGCTTCCTCGCCTATCTCTGCAGTGGCCACTCAAGCATCTATCTGGCCCAGCGCCTCGGCGTCCCGAAGCGCCGCGCCATGGGGACGATCCCGTCAGGCGTCTCGCTGCGCCATATCAGGGAGCGGAAGGTGCCGGCGGCCGAGGGTGTCGAGAAGTGACAAAATGAAAGCGCCCGCCACGAGAACGCGGCGGGCGACTTGTTCAGCAGCGACTTAAGCAGCGCTTGAAAACAGATAAGGCCGGCGTTCGGTCTCGCTCGTCTTGAAGGAATGCCGCAGATGCAGCAGATCCTTGCGTGCGATCAGCCCGACCAGCCGCTTCGTCTGCGGATCGATGACGGGGATGCGTCCTTCACCTGAATTCAGCATGATATCCGTGACATGCCCGACCGTATCATCCGCAAGCGCATAGGCGATCTCAGCGTTCGACGTCGCGTCGACAATGCTGACATCATCTGCCACGCCCTGCTGATGCCACCGCAGCACATCGGCGCGGGAGACTAGGCCGAGCAGCACACGCTGGTCGTCGACGACGGGATAGACCCGATGCGTTTTCTCGGCGGTCTCGAAGAAGGTTTTCACCTCCCCCACCGTCTGCCGGGCCGACAGCACGTCGACGTCGACGATCATGATGTCGCGGGCGCGCGTCAGCTCGAACGGATCGATACCGTATTCGCGCGTGATGTGCTGGCCGCGCCGGGCGATCTTTTCCGTGAGGATCGAGCGCCGGAGCACGAGCACCGTCACCGCATAGGCGGACACCGTGGCGGCAAGCAGCGGCAGAAGCGCCGACAGGTCTCCCGTCAGCTCCACCGCGAAGAACGTCCCGGTCAACGGCGCGCGCATCGTGCCGCCCATCATCGCGGCCATGCCGATCAGCGCCCAGAAGCCCTGGTCGCCTGGCAGAAACAGCCCGGCCAGCCAGCCGATCGCGCCACCGAAGATGAGCAACGGCGCGAGCACACCGCCCGACGTGCCGGATGACAATGCGATCAGCCAGATCGCCACCTTCACGGCGAGGATGGTGAGGACAGCAGCCGGGAGCACGTTGCTGTGCAGCAGATCCTCGATGATATCGTATCCGACGCCGAGCGCGCGGGGCTCGATCAGCCCACCGAGCCCGATGAACAACCCGCCGATCGCAGGGCACCACATCCAGTGAACAGGCAGGGCCTCGAACAGGTCCTCGACCTTGTAAAGAAGCACGGTCAGAAGACCGGACGCGAAGCCCGTGAGAATGCCTAGCCCGGCGCAGAGCGCGATCCCCCACCAGGGCAGGCTCATGGCGAAATGCGCGGGAAACAGCGGACCGGCGCCGAACAGAAACGGCCGCCAGCAAGCCGACACGCAGGCCGCCACGGCAACTGGAATGAAGCTTCTCGGCTTCCATTCGAACAGAAGCAGCTCGACCGCCAGGAGAAGTGCCGCGATCGGCGTGCCGAAGATCGCGGTCATCCCGGCGGCAGCGCCCGCGACCAGCAGAGACTTGCGCTCCGCCGAGCTCATCTCGAAGCACTGCGCAAACAGCGAACCGATCGCGCCACCGGTCATGATGATCGGCCCTTCAGCCCCGAACGGCCCACCGGTGCCGATCGAGATCGCCGATGACAGCGGCTTGAGCACGGCCACCTTCGGCGACATGCGGCTTCCGCCGATCAGGATCGCCTCGATGGCCTCGGGAATGCCGTGTCCCCTGATCTTCTCCGAGCCGAAGCGCGCCATCAGCCCGATGATCAGTCCGCCGATCACAGGCACGACAAGCATCCATAGCGACGGACGCGCATGCGCCAGGCTCTCGGCAACGAGGCTGAACTTTCCGAACCAGACGACATTCGAGACGAGCGAGATCAGGCTGACCAGCAGCCACGCCGCAAACGCGCCGCCGGTGCCGACGACGACGGCCATCGCGATCAGCGCCAGAACGCGCCTGTCGGTGGTGAAATCGCCCGCCGCGCGGCGCCGCAGCAGGGAAGCGGCATTGGGGGATGTATCGGGAGGAAGAGATTTTGGGGGCATGGTCGATCCTGTCTGGTGTTTATCCGCGCGCTCAAATATATCGTATTACGATACAAATCAAGAGACCCGCCTCTCGCGTCTCATAAGGCGCGCTTCTCGCGCCGCAGGCTTTGCGGATGGCGGCGATAACGGCTAGAGATCGCCCTGACTTTCATGGGCGTTGACGGAAGGATGTGGCGATGCGGGACGATCTGTCGGACGAGGACTACGAAGCGCTCGCGAACCTTCGCCATACGCTGCGCCGTTTCATGGATTTCAGCGCCTCGGCCGCGCTTGAAGCCGGCCTGCCCGCGCAGCAGCATCAGGCGCTGCTCGCCATCAAGGGACACCGCGCGCCCGATCCGATGACCGTCGGGCTGCTCGCCGAGCGGCTGATCATCGCGCCGCATACCGCCACCGAACTGGTAGGGCGTCTCGAGGCAGCCGGCTACGTCAGCCGCCGCCCCGACCCCAACGACCGCCGCCGCCAGACGCTCATGCTGACTGACCAGGCCGAGGCCGTCCTCAAACAGCTGACGACCATCCACCTCAAGGAAATCCGCGAAATGGCACCCCGCCTGATCGGCATCCTCCAGAGCATTCAGCAGGAAACCCCGCTGCCGGATGATCCGTGGTCGGCATAAGATGTCGACGAGCCTATAGACCGCCCCTCAAGGCGCTCCGTTGATCTCGACGATATTCAAGTCAGGGTCGCGAAGATAAAGCTGCGGGAACCCGGCCAGGCCGGTGCGGAAAATCAGCATGTGCTTGGGATCGCCTTCGGGCAGATCCCCGCTGAAGCCGAGAGCGGCGAGGCGCTCGAGAACGGCCTCGAAGTCGTCGGTCCGAAACGCAAAGTGCCAGTCGTTGCGATCGATGACCGGCCGTTGTCGGAAGGTACCCTCGGGATGCACGACGAGGTGGACCTGCAAGCTGCCGCAGGCGAGCCACGCCCCTTCGACCGGAAAGTCCGGCCGAGGAATTTCGGAAAGACCAAAGACATCGCGGTAAAACGGAAGAGATGTCTCCAGGTCATCAGTGATGATCGACACGTGATGCAGGGCAAGCATGTCCTCTCCCCCCAAGAAGCGTCCAAGCAGCCGTAAAGTACCCGAAACGGCGGCCGGACGCCATCGGGGGCGAGCCTCTTCCCGCGACCGGCGTCTCTACAACCAATTGCGCTTAAACAAACAGATCCCGCCCAAGCAGCGCAACCGCCCAGATCGCGAAGGCAAACAGCGCGATCTTCCAGAAATCCGCGCGCTTTCTGAGGCCCGGAAGACCCAGCGGCTTGATCAGGTGCACCACCATCGCAAGCATCAGGAGAAGCGCGATCAGCTTCGTCATGTCTTTATTTTTCCATATGTTCTTGATGTCACAGGACGGACATTATTTCGCGCGACGACTGCCTCTAAACATGCCGTAAAGGCATTCGGGGAGACAATCAACATTTCAAAGACTGGGCAGCATCGTGTGCTGCCATATGTCTTTGTGCATGTAAGCTGAGTTGCATGGGGGGCCAATGAAACGAAATCTTCTATCCGTCGCCGCACTTCTGTTCGGCACGCTCTTTCTGTTCATGGGCAATGGCCTGCAAGGCATCCTCCTCCCCGTCCGCGGCAATCTCGAAGGTTATGCGACCACCACGCTCGGCCTGCTCGGCACATCCTGGGCCGCCGGCTTCGTCATCGGTTGCCTTGTTGCGCCGAAGATGGTCAGCCGCGTCGGCCATGTGCGCGCCTTCTCCGGCTTCATCTCGATCATCGCCATCATCGCGCTGGTGAGCGGCATCGCCGTTCATCCCGTCTGGTGGGTGCTGCTGCGCGCCGTCACCGGCTTTGCCACGGCCGGCACCTCGATGATCATCGAGAGCTGGCTGAACGAGCGCGCTACAAACGAGAGCCGCGGCGCGATCTTCTCGCTCTATATCGCCATCACCCTGATCGGCGTCGTCGCCGGCCAGATGATGATCCCGCTCGAGGATGTCCGCACACCCATTCTCTTCATGATCTGCGGCATCTTCTATTGCATCGCCATGCTGCCGACACTGCTGTCGACCGCCGCCTCGCCGCAGCCGCTGAAGGCCGTGAAGCTCGATCTCAAGGCGCTCTATCGCAACTCCCCGGTCTCCTGCCTCGGCATTCTCCTGGTCGGCATCGCCAATGGCGCCTATGGCACGCTGGGCGCCGTCTTCGGCGCCGGCGCCGGTCTCTCGGATACCTCGATCGCCATCATGATGAGCTCGACCATCTTTGCCGGCGCCGTCATGCAGCTCCCCGCCGGCCGCCTCTCCGACCGCATCGACCGTCGTTATGTGCTGGCCGCCATGTCGGCGATCGCGGCCCTTGCCGGGCTGATGCTCGTCGTCCTCCACCCCTCCTCGCCCGCCTTCATCATCACGCTGGTGGTGCTCTATGGCGCGGTCGCCAACACGCTCTATCCGATCGCCGTCGCCCACGCCAACGACTACGCCTCCTCGGAGGACTTTGTGAAGGTCTCCGGCGGCCTGCTGCTGCTCTATGGCATCGGCACCATCATCGGCCCGACGATCGGCGGCCCCGTCATGTCGATGGCGAGCCCGCACGCGCTGTTCCTGGTCACCGCACTAGCACACGTGCTGATCACCGCTTACGCGATTATCCGCAGCCGCGCGCGCGCCGCCATTCCGGCAAGTGACCGCGACGCCTTCACCACCATCCCGACGGCCACCTCGCAGATGATGACGCCCGAGGGCATGACGCTTGCCGATCGGGGGCAGAACAAGACGCCCGAGCCGCCGATGGAGCCGGCAACCCGATAGACTTGGAATGCGGAGACGGCCGGGCGCTTGCCCGCCGACACGAGGACGGAGGACCGAACATGACCTTCATGGATGACGACCGGCCGCAGAAGAAGCCGAATCACGAGATCGGCATGGACCTCTCGATGATGTCGGTGGACGAGCTCAACGCGCGTATCGGCATGCTCAAAGCCGAGATTTCGCGCATCGAGCAGGAAGCCGCTCGCAAGGCATCGGGAAGATTGGCCGCAGAAAACCTCTTCAAATCGTGACCCGGCAAAAGCCCGGATTTGATTTATAGCCGCCGCGCAAGTGTTAATTCGGCACACACTTAATGAGGCGTTAAGCTTTCTAATGTATTGATGTGCTCATCCGGACTTGCTCTGGATCTCAGACAGTTTCCCATGCGGTGAATTGGTCTGATTTTTCTCCCTGTTTTACCTTGAGAGCCGCTTTTGCGGCTCTCCTTTTTCGCATTGGCTGGGGACGAAAACCACGAAACTGTGGAAGTTAACCCTTTATTAAGAAACGCCTTGCGCTATTAGGCTAAAACTACCATCTTTAAAGTCATTAAGGCCGACCGGTGAAACCTTTTGGGACCGGCCTGCGTTACCTGATCAATAAGTAGATGCGTGCAACAGGGACCCTTTAAATGTCAGAGCTTGGATTGAACACGATCAGTTTTGCAGGACGCGCTGCCGCATCGTCGCAGTTTAAGACATTGTACTCCGAGGGCATGTCGCTGGTCGAAGAGACCGCCGCCTATCTGGATGGCAATGGCCGCACCGCATCAAAGGTTCTGCCGCGCATGGCATCGGTTCTCTACGCAGCGGAATCCATGCGCCTCACCACCCGCCTGATGCAGATGGCCTCCTGGCTCCTCCTGCAGCGCGCCGTCAACAATGGCGAAATGTCGCGCGATCAGGTTCTGGCCGAAAAGAACAAGGTTCGCCTCGACGGCTTCAACGTCGACCGCAACGCTCCGGGCTGGGGCGACCTTCCAGAAGCTTTCCGCGACCTGATCGAGCGCTCGCTGCGCCTGCAGAACCGTGTGGCCCTGCTCGACCGCGAAATCTATCGCCCGAACGAGGCAGCCATCGTGCCTGACAACCAGAACAGCGTCCAGGCTCAGCTCAGCCTGCTGCAGACGGCCTTCGGCAACAACTGATCCATTCAAGGTAGACTGCATAAACCGGCTGCGTTCCCTGCGCGGCCGGTTTTTTGTTGTTGTCACTTACCAATGAAGAAGGAAGACCGCACGTGACAGTGGCAATTGCGATCAAGTTTCAGAACCAAATCTATGCACCAACGTTCCAACTGCTCAATGAGCTCGCAGCCACTCCGTTGGCTATGGACCCCGATTCCAACAGCTTGCTTCATAGATTTGAAGGACTTTGCCTCCACGCGCATCACTTCGGAGAGCGAAACAAGATTCCGGTTAAGAACAACAGAAAACTCCGGGACATAGCAGACTCTATAAAACATATAAGATCGAAAGACCCACAGGTGACACTCGAGAGCTTCGGCGCCTGGGAGTACAAGAACGATCTATTCAGGTTCATCTCACACGGCATTGAGGCCAAATGGGAACCCGATAAGACAATGGACGCGATCGCATGCCTATTGGGACATGTGAATGAACTAAATCGAAAGCTCCAAGCAAACCTACCCGATCTGAAGATGGGCGAGTCCGGCTATGGCTTCTATGATTGGGCCTTTGCTTATCACCTGCCTTTAGTCTCAATAGCAACTCTCAGCCACCGGATAAGGATCCTGGAGAGAACAGAGACCGATAACTACAGGTCGTTTGCACCTCCCAACGTCAGGTTCGTCGTATTGGCGGGGGACCTAATCGGCAGCAGACCTGAGGACCATTTTCCGGAAATCCGGTAGTCGCCTCCCAAACGCAAAAAAGCCCCGCTTTCGCAGGGCTCCTTCGAAATCAGTGCAACAGCAGCGATTAGAGGCCGAGGCCGCCGAAACGCTTGTTGAACTTGGAAACGCGGCCACCGCGGTCCATGAGCTGCTGGTTGCCGCCCGTCCAGGCCGGGTGCGACTTGGAATCGATTTCGAGGTTCATCACAGCGCCTTCCGAACCCCAGGTCGAGCGGGTTTCGTATTCGGTGCCGTCGGTCATGACTACCTTGATGGTGTGGTAGTCGGGATGGATTTCAGCCTTCATAACAATCTTCCTGCGATGTCACGTCCATTTGACGCACCACGTTGCGACAAGAGGACCGATTGAATAAATGAAGCCGCAGTCGCTACTGGCTACGGCTTCCCATTAGGATGCGGTGCCTATACATGAAGGCCATTAGGATAACAAGAGCCATCGACCGTGTTGCACGGTGTTGAGGGCTGCTGGAGATTGAATTGACAGACGCAATGCAGACCGAGAAGAAAAAGTCCCGCTCCTTGAAACCTCTCGGCAGACTGACGCCTTACGTCATGCGTTATCGCGGCCTCGTCACCGGCGCCCTCTTCTCGCTGGCGCTCGCCGCCGTCACCTCGCTGGCGCTTCCTCTTGCCGTGCGCCGCATGATCGACCACGGCTTTAGCCACTCCGACGGCCGCTTCATCAACAGCTACTTCATCATGCTCATGGTCATGGCGGTCGTGCTCGCCATATCGAGCGCGCTGCGCTACTTCTTCGTCATCACGCTTGGCGAGCGCATCGTCTCGGATCTCCGCCGCGACGTCTTCGCGCATGTGACGCGGCTGTCCGCCTCCTTCTTCGACGTCAACCAGTCCGGCGAGATCGTCTCCCGGCTGACGGCCGATACCACGCAGATCAAGTCCGCCGTGGGCGCCACCGCCTCGGTCGCGCTGCGCAACATGATCCTGTGTCTCGGCGCCATCGTCATGATGGTCGTCACCTCGCCCAAGCTCGCCAGCCTCGTACTCTTGGCGATCCCGCTCATCGTCTTCCCGCTGGTCGCCTTCGGCCGCTCGGTGCGTAAGCGCTCGCGCGCCGCACAGGACACGCTGGCCGAGGCCTCCGCCTTCGCCAACGAAACCATCGCCGCCACCCGCACCGTCCAGGCATTCGGTGGCGAGACCGCCGCGGCAAACCGCTATGGAGCAGCCGTCGAAGCCGCCTTCGCCGCCGCCCGCGCCGCCATCCGCTCGCGCTCGCTGCTGACGGGCATCGCCATCACGCTGATCTTCGGCAGCGTCGTCGCCGTCCTTTGGGTCGGCGCGCACAATGTGCTTGAGGGCACGCTGTCTGCCGGCACGCTTGGCCAGTTCCTGCTCTATTCCGTCATCGCCGCCGGCTCGCTCGGGGCGCTGTCGGAAGTCTGGGGCGAACTCTCGCAGGCAGCCGGCGCCGCCGATCGCTTGACCGAACTGCTCGACGAAGTCTCTCCGATCGTAACGCCGGCCTCCCCCATCGCCCTGCCCGATCCGAGCCTCGGCCGCGTCGAGTTCACAGACGTCCACTTCGCCTATCCCTCGCGCCCCGACACATCCGCGCTGCATGGCCTGAGCTTCGCGGTCAAGCCGGGCGAGACCGTCGCCATCGTCGGCCCCTCAGGCGCCGGCAAGACCACCATCTTCTCGCTGCTGCTGCGCTTCTACGATCCGCAGCAGGGCGCCGTCATGATCGATGGCGTCGACGCGCGCCAAGCCGACACCGATGGCCTGCGCAAGCGCATCGCCATCGTCCCCCAGGACGTCACCATCTTCGCCGCCTCCATCCATGACAACATCGCCTTCGGCCGCCCGAGCGCCACGCGCGAGGAAGTCCGCGCCGCCGCCATCGCCGCCCAGGCCGACGAGTTCATCGCGCGGCTGGAGCAAGGCTACGACACCACGGTCGGCGAACGCGGCATCATGCTGTCGGGCGGCCAGCGCCAGCGCATCGCCATTGCCCGCGCCATCCTAAAGAACGCGCCGATCCTTCTGCTCGACGAAGCCACCTCGGCGCTCGATGCAGAAAGCGAAACGCTGGTGCAGCGGGCATTGGACGGCCTGATGGAAGGTCGCACGACGCTCATCATCGCCCACCGCCTCGCAACCGTGCTGAAGGCCGATCGCATCCTGGTCCTCGACCAGGGCCGCGTCGTCGAGGAAGGCACCCACCAGAGCCTCGTGCGCCACGGCGGCATCTACGCCAAGCTGGCCCGGCTGCAGTTCGATGCCGGTGCGGAGGAGCTTCTTGCGGCGGTGAAGTGACGGCGGAGTGATGTTTCCACTGAGGATTGCAATCGCAAAGGTGCTGCAATAGCGTTGAACCGTATCCAGGGCGCGGGCGATGCGGTTCAACGGTTTCGATTGGGATGATGGCAACTGGCCGAAATGCGGCAGGCATGGTCTGTCCATTCGGACGATCGAATCCGTGTTCGAGCGCCCGGTGAGCATCTTCGACGATCCCTTCGACCCGGGATTGGAGACGAGGATGCGCGCGATCGGCAAGGATGAGCAAGACCGTTACGTCTTCATCGTCTTTTGCCTGCGCGTCAAAAACGGTGTAACTTTGCTGCGTCCCATCAGCGCGCGCTACATGCACGCAAAGGAAGTGAGGCACTATGAACAGCAAAAGTCTTAAGCCGCTTCCGCGCTTCTCCTCCGACCAGCAGGCCGAGGATTTCGTCGCCGATGCCGACCTGAGCGAATTCGATCTCTCCAGCGGTCGTGACATGTTGTTTGAGAAGATCTCGCCAGAACACGTGGCGGCGGGCGATTACGTCTTCGTAGTCACGAAGGACGCACAAAGCCGCTTTCATTTTGACGTTAAGCAATCGAGCGGCGAAATCTTGTTCTCGTCCGCGCCCCTGAACTCAAGAGACGCGGCGCTAAAGGCAATCGATGCGTTCAAGGCCGGCATATCCGCAGCTGCGACCAAAGACGCCTCGGACGCCGCCGCCTGAGCGCACCCGCCCAAACATCCCGATGGAATAATTGGATTTTTTGTTTTAGGCTGCGCTTGCAGATTTAAACAACATCCTGATTCCGGGAGACAATCGATGTATAAGTTCGAAGTTTATAAGGACAAGGCAGGCGAATTCCGTTTCCGTTTCAAGGCATCGAACGGCGAAGCGATGTTCGGCTCCGAGGGCTACAAGGCCAAGGCGTCGGCGCTGAGCGCGATCGAATCCATCAAGAAAAACGCTCCCGGAGCCGTCGTCGACGACACCACCAAGGCGGCTGACGCCTGATACATCAAAGGCGGCACCTCAGGGCGCCGCCTTTTTTTATGCTGCTGGGCCATGAACGGTTGTGCAATGCCGCGCCGTTACTTGCGCAAGCGCAACTCACCCGTCACTTCTCCGTCAGCTTCAGCTCGATCCGTCGGTTGGTCGCGCGTGCCTCGGGCGTATCGCCAGGCGCGATCGGCTGATACTCGCCGAAGCCTGCGGCCACCAGCCGGTCGGCAGGAACGCCTTGCGCGATCAGGAACTTGACCACCGAGATCGCGCGCGCCGAAGACAGCTGCCAGTTGTCGGCGAAGCGGCCGGTGCCGGCGAGCGGCACGTTGTCGGTGTGGCCGTCGACGCGCAGCACCCAGTTGATCTCCGGCGGAATCTCCTTGGCGACGTCGAGCAGTGCTGCCGCGAGCTTGGCCATCTCCGTCTGTCCGTCGGGATTGAGATCGGCGCCGCCGGAGGGGAAGAGCACTTCCGACTGGAACACGAAGCGGTCACCGACGATGCGGATGTTCTCGCGGTCAGACAGGATCTCACGCAGGCGCCCGAAGAAGTCCGAGCGGTAACGGTTGAGCTCCTGCACGCGCGCGGCAAGCGCCACGTTGAGGCGGCGGCCGAGATCGGCGATCTTCGTCTGCGACTGCTGGTCCTTCTGCTCGGAGGCCTGCAGCGCCACCTCGACGGCGGCGATCTGGTTGCGCAGCGCCGCGATCTGCTGGTTGAGCAACTCCACCTGGCTCATCGCCCGGTCGCTCATCTGCTTCTGCTCGTCGAGCTCCTTGGTGAGCGAGCCGATGCGCTGCTGCGCCGCGTCCTGGCCGCCGGAGCCGGCCGAAAGCAGCGACTGCAGCCGTGAGCGTTCGCCCTCGGCGGTCGCAAGCGAGGCCTGCAGGTTGGCGACGCTGTCCTCGAGATCCTGCTTGCTGCCCTTTTCGAGCGCCAAGAGCTGCGTCAGTTCGTTGATCTGGCTGTTCAGCCGGTTCATTACCTCGTCGCGGCCGGATATTTCGCGGCTGAGAATAAACTGCCCGACGACGAACACCGTGAGCAGGAACATCACCGCGATCAGAAGCGTCGACAGCGCATCGACGAAGCCAGGCCAGTAGTCGACCGTGCGTTCGCGGCGACGGTTGCGGGCAAGAGCCATGGCTTACTTGCCCTCGCTCTTTTCGGTCTGCGGCATGCGGGGGCGCTCGGCGGACGCATGCTTTTCCTGCGCGCCGATCCGCTCAGCCAGCCGGTCGAGCGTGCGGCGCATGGCCTTCGCCTCGTCCTGCTGCGCCTCGATCCAGTCGCGCAGCATCTGCTGCTCGTTGCGCATGTTCTTGACCAGCCCCTGGATGCCCTCGGCGAGATTGGCCATGGCCGCGACAGAGCGCTGGCTGCCGCCGCCCTCTTCAGAGACCTTCTGCATATATTCCGACAGCGCCCGGATCTCTTCCGGCGAAACGCCGCCCTTGGTGTCGATGACGGGTGCCGCGAGGTCGGAGCCGACATCGGTCACCGACGACAGCCAGTTTTCCAGCTCGGTATAGAAGCGGTTTTGCGCGCGGCCGGCCTGCAGGTCGAGAAAGCCGAGGATGAGCGAACCGGAAAGACCAAGCAGCGACGACGAGAACGCCTGCCCCATGCCCGAAAGCGGCTGCGACAGCCCCTCTTTCAGCGCCGAAAGCACATCCGAGGAGCCATTGGTTCCGGCGTCGAGCGACTGGATGACGTTGCTGATCGAGCCGATCGTGCCGATCAGGCCCCAGAAGGTGCCGAGCAAACCGAGGAAGACGAGGAGACCGATGAGATAGCGCGAGACGTCGCGGGATTCGTCAAGGCGGTTGGCGATCGAGTCGAGAATGGAGCGGAAGGCCGTGGTCGAGATGCCGGCGGCCGAGGAGGTGCGGCTGCCGATCAGCGTGCGCATCGGCGCCAAGAGCTTCGGGTTGCGGTTCACCTTGTCGGCACTGCCGGCGGCGCGGAAAGAATTGAACCAGCGCACCTCGGGCCGAAGCGACAGCACATGGCTGAAGACAAGGATGATGCCGATGCCGAGAACGCCGAGAATGAGGCCGTTCAGCCCCGGATTGTGCATGAAGGCCGTCTGCGCCTGGCGGAACAGGATGGATGCTATGAACCCGACGATGACGAGGAACAGCACCATCGTCCACAAAAAGGGCATCGGGCTGGATAGCTTATAGCTGTAATTTCCCGTGGTTTTTTCGGTCGAGCCGAACTCCGCCACATTCACATTTTCCATAGATTCCGCAGCCTCCGGCCTCATCACAGCCGGAGACTAGATCATCATTGTGCCGAATTGAAGTATGCGGAACGAAAAAGCCTGTCTTTATAACAAAGACTTACCGGCTGGGCACCGGGCGCTTGGCAACTTCCATGAGCGCCTTCTGGATGTATTCGTTGCCGGCCACGACGCTGCCGGTCTCGAGAATCGAGTTGCCGCCATCCCAATCGCTGACATAGCCGCCGGCTTCGCGGATGAGCAGGATGCCGGCCGCGATATCCCAGGCCGAAAGGCCGGTTTCCCAGAAGCCGTCGAAACGACCGGCCGCGACGTAAGCGAGATCGAGCGAGGCCGAACCCATGCGGCGGACACCGGCGACTTCGCCCATGACGTGTCGGAGTTCGACGAGGAATTTGCCATGATTGCCACGGCCAAGATGCGGAACGCCGCAGGCGACGACCGAGTCAGAGAGCACGCGACGCGCGCCGACGCGCAGGCGGCGATCGTTGAGGAAGGCACCGCCGCCACGCTCGGTGGTGTAGAGCTCGTCGGTCGCCGGATTGAAGATGACGCCGGCGACGATCTCATTGTTGCGCTCGAGCGCGATCGACACCGCGAACATCGGAATGCCGTGCAGGAAGTTGGTGGTGCCGTCGAGCGGATCGACGATCCAGCGATGCGCGCCGTCGGTGCCCTTGATCTCTTCGCCTTCCTCGCCGAGGAAGCCATAGGTCGGGCGTGCCTTCAGAAGCTCTTCGCGCACGATCTTCTCGGCCTTGCGGTCGGCGGACGAGACGAAATCGCCCGGTCCCTTGACCGAGACCTGCAGGTTCTGCACTTCGCCGAAATCACGCCCCAGCGATTTTCCTGCCTTGAGGGCAGCCTGAACCATGACATTGAGAAGAGCTGAACGGGCCATGTGGGCGGTTTTCCTTGGGCTAAATAGGTGCGCGTTGTCAGGGCGGGGATGGTCCCTGATCGCCGGTAGAGGCTGCGCTTTATAAGATTGGCGGCTTCAAGACCACAAAATCGGGGAAATTTCAAGAGCGGCGCCGCATGGCTGCATTGAATCGCAGAAAGGCCGCAGATTAATTCTGGACAGATCAGTCTGCAATTCCTATATCTCCGCCATGGCAAGACATAAGGAATTCGATCGTGACCTGGCGCTTGGCGCCGCCATCAACGTGTTCTCCGAGCACGGCTATGAAGGCACGTCGACGGACCAGCTGCTGACGGCAATGAAGATCAGCCGCCAGAGCATGTACGATACCTTCGGCGACAAGCGAGGCCTCTACCTCCAGGCACTGCAGCGCTACAACGCCGACAGTACCGCAAGATTGATCGACGACCTGAAGCGTCAGGCATCGCCCGTCGAAGCGCTCGAAGGTGCGCTCGTCGCCTTCGCCTCGCGGCCGTCGTCGGAAGCCAGCCGCGGCTGCCTCGGCGTCAGCGCTGTCTGTGAGTTCGGCCGCACCGACCTTGATATCGCCACGCTGACTGACACAGCGGCTCGCGCCCTGTCCACGGCGCTGAAGATGATCATCGAAGACGGCCGCAAGAGTGGCGGCATCGCATCCGACATCGACCCCGACGAGGCCGTCCACTTCCTCGGCGCGACCCTGTCAGGCATGAAAGTCAGCGCCCGCAACGGCGCCTCCCCCGAAACCCTTCGCGGCATCGCCCGCATGGCCATCCGCAGCCTGCGCTAGGCCCACAGCAAGACCGCGTCGCGTTTTCTTGCCTAATTCTAGACTGAATGATCCAGAAACCAGAAAGGAAATTTGAAATGTCTCACTCTCTCACCGACAAGGTTGCCCTCATCACCGGTGGCTCGCGCGGCATCGGCGCGGCGATCGTCCGCAGGCTGGCGCAAGACGGCGCAGCCGTGGCCTTCACCTATGCCAGCAGCGATGACCGGGCCAAGGCGCTGACCGCCGAGATCGAAGCCAAAGGCGGCAAGGCGCTGGCGATCAAGGCCGACAGCGCCGATCCCGAGGCCGTGCGCAATGCCGTCGCCACGACAATCGACCACTTCGGCGCGCTCGACATCCTCGTCAACAATGCCGGCATCCTGATGCTCGCCCCACTCGATGAATTCGCGCTGGAAGATTTCGACCGCATGTTCGCGGTCAACGTCCGCGCCGTCTTCGTCGGCACCCAGGCAGCGGCCAAGCACATGCAGGCAGGTGGCCGCATCATCAATATCGGCAGTGTCGTCGCCGACCGCAGCGGCTTTGCGACATCCTCGGTCTACAGCATGACCAAGGGCGCCATCGCCTCCATGACCCGCGGCCTGGCGCGCGATCTCGGCCCGCGCGGGATCACCGTCAACACCATCCAGCCGGGACCGACCGCTACCGACATGAACGGCGCGCCGGGCACGGAGGAGCACCTGTCGCCGCTGATGGCGCTGGGCCGCATGGGCGAGGACAGCGAAATCGCCAGCCTTGCGGCCTATCTCGCCAGCCCCGAGGCATCCTTCGTCACCGGCTCGGCGCTCACCATCGACGGCGGCTACCTCGCCTGAACGCAAAAAGCCGGCGGTACTCACACGCCGCCGGCTCTCATCTGTTTATTGTCACGCCTCAGAACTTCTGCTGCGTGATCAGAACTTCGCGGGCGATCTGCTCCAGCGGCAGGATGCGATCCACCCCGCCCTTGGCAATCGCCTCCTTCGGCATGCCGAAGACAACGGAGGTCGCCTCGTCCTGCGCCACCGTGTAGGCGCCGGCCTGGTGCATCTCCAGCATGCCCTTGGCGCCATCGTCGCCCATGCCGGTCATGATGATGCCCATGGCGTTGGAACCTGCCGAACGCGCCGCCGAACGAAACAACACATCGACCGACGGCCTGTGGCGCGAGACCAGTGGCCCGCTCTTGACCGCAACGTGATAGCGCGCGCCGCGCCGCTCCAGCAGCATGTGGCTGTCGCCGGGCGCGATCAGCACATGGCCGCGCAGCACGGGATCGCCATCGACGGCTTCCTTGACCTCGACCTCGCACAGGCTGTTCAGCCGCTTGGCGAAGGCGGCGGTGAATTTCTCCGGCATGTGCTGGACGATGACGATGCCAGGCGCATTGGCCGGCAGCGCTTCCAGAAACTCGCGCAGTGCCTCGGTGCCGCCGGTCGACGCGCCGACGCAGACCACCATCTCGGTCGTCTTCGCCATCGCCTTGCCTGATGGCGGCGGCAGCATCGCATCCGCCGTCAGCTTCTGCGCCGGCATCGGCGCGCCGGGGCGCAGGCTGTTGACGTTGCGTCTGACATTGCCGAGGCGCGCATGCGAGGCGCTCTTTACCGCCTCGCGGATGCGGACGGCATCGTCGGCCAGACCGTCGGCAGCGCCGATCTTCGACTTCAGGATCACGTCGACGGCGCCGGCCTCCAGCGCCTGCATCAGCGTTTCCGACCCCGCCTCCGTCAGCGACGAGCACATGACGACGGGGATCGGCCGCTGCGACATAAGCTTGCGCAGGAAGGTGATGCCATCCATGCGCGGCATCTCGACATCGAGCGTGATGACATCGGGAATCTCTTCCTGGATCTTCTTCGCCGCCATGAAGGGATCGGTCGCGACCCCCATGATCTCGATATCGGGATCTTCCTGCAGCACGCGAACGAGCGTCTGGCGAACGCTTGCGGAATCGTCGATGACGAGAACGCGGATCTTCTTGCCCATATGCTCTTTGACCTAGATGCGCTGGAACACGGTGTTGGAAACCTGCTTCAGGGGCAGGTCGATACCGGTGATGGATTCGGAGTGGCCGATGAACATGTAGCCACCGGGCAGGAGCCGCGCGCATAAGCGCTTCAGAACGCCTGATTGCGTCGGCTTGTCGAAGTAGATCAGCACGTTGCGGCAGAAGATCATGTGCATCCCCTCGCCGACGGGATAGTTCTCGTCCATCAGGTTCATGCGGGCGAAGCCGACGCGGCTACGCAGATCGGCCGAGATCCGGACCTCGCGGCGATCCTTCTGCTTGGCGACCATCACGTATTTGCGCTGCAGCTCACGCGGCACCGGATGCACCAGATCCTCGGAATAGATGCCGCGCCGCGCCGTCGCCAGCACGTCGGTGCTGAGATCGGTCGCGAGGATGCTGTAGTTGAGGTCGCGCCGGTCGGCGACGAACTCTTCGAGCACCATGGCCATCGTATAGGGCTCAGCCCCCGTGGAGCAGGCGGAGCTCCAGGTGCGGATGGTGCGGACGCCGCTCGATACGAGAGCGGGAAGCGCCACCTGCTGCATGTATTCGAAGTGGCGCGCCTCGCGGAAGAAGTCGGTCTTGTTCGTCGTCACCGCGTCGATCAGATAGACCGTCTCCTGCTCCAACCCGTCATCGTGAAACAGGAAGTCGCAATAGTCGTCGAAGGTCGCGTGCTGCGTTGCCCGCAGCCGGCGGCGAAGCCGGCCTTCGAGCATCGTCAGCTTTGTCGGCGGCATCTTGATGCCGCTGTAGTCATAGATGAACTGTGCAAGCTTTTCGAAATTCCGCTTGCTGATCCTGTCGCCCATCATCGGGGCCTCAACGGCAGCCATGCTCATAAGTCAAAATACTCCAGCGTGTCCGCTCAGGCGGCCGATTGCAGGGCGGAGGCATCCTCGCGCGACAGAAGCCGCGCGAGATCGACGATGACGACGAAGCCGGTTTCCCGGCGCACCACGCCGGAAATGTAATCCGAGCGCCAGCGCACGCCGATGTCAGGCGCCGCCTCGATCTGGTCGCGCCGAAACGGCGTAACCTCGAAGACCCGGTCGGCAACGAGGCCGAGCGTGAGCAGCCGGCTCTCCATAGGGATATCAAGCACGAGAACCCGCGTATGCGACGTGGGCACCGTCTTAGACATACCGAGCTTCAGCCTGAGATCGATGGTCGGGACGCCCTGGCCGCGCACGTCGCGCAGGCCAAGGAGATAGTCGGGACCATTCGGGATCTTGAAGGCCTCGGCATAGTCGAGGATCTCACGAACCACCTCCACCGGCACGGCGAAGATTTCCTCGCCGAGGCTGAAGGTGACGAACTGCGCTTCCTGGGAGGTGGTTGCCATATTATGCGCTTTCCTTGAAATCGGCGTCGCCGTCATCGGGTCCGCCCATGGCCATGTCGAGTGCGAAGCCCTTGGCGCGCGCCTGCTGCGCCGAGACCGAGTTGGCAACCGGCTTGGATGCAGGCTTGCGGGCGGCTGCGGGTGCCGGGCTGCGCACGCTGATGCGGGCGGCGGGTTTACGGTTATCGCGGCTGCCGGCCATGTCCACCTTGAAGAAGGCGATCGAGGTCTGCAGTTCTTCCGCCTGGCTCGCCAGCTCTTCCGAGGTTGCCGACATCTCTTCCGATGCGCCGGCGTTCTGCTGCGTCACCTTGTCGAGCTGCTGGATCGCTTCGTTGATCTGCGAGGCGCCGATATCCTGTTCGCGGCAAGCGGCGCTGATTTCGGACACCAGTTCCGCGGTCTTGCGGATGTCAGGAACCAGACGACCAAGCATGTCGCCGGCTTCGCTGGCGGCCTTGACGGTATCACCAGACATCGCGCTGATCTCGGCGGCAGCAGACTGGCTGCGCTCCGCAAGCTTGCGAACTTCCGAAGCCACGACCGCAAAGCCCTTGCCATGCTCGCCGGCACGCGCGGCCTCGACGGCGGCGTTCAGCGCAAGCAGGTCGGTCTGGCGAGCAATTTCCTGGACGATGCCGATCTTCTCGGCGATCGTGCGCATGGCCTCGACGGCGCGGGTCACGGCATCGCCGGAAGCTTCGGCATCCTTGGCGGACTGGCGAGCGATCTTCTCGGTCTGGGCTGCGTTGTCGGCATTCTGCTTGATGTTGGCGGCCATCTCTTCCATCGAAGCAGACGCTTCTTCGGCGGATGCTGCCTGTTCGGTGGCGCCCTGCGACACCTGCTCCGAGCTTGCCGACAGTTCCTGGCTACCAGCCGAGACATTCTCGGCGGCTGCAATCGCATCGGCGACGACGCCGCGCAGGCGCTCCACCATCTGCTCCAGCGCGAGACCGAGCGTATCCTTGTCCGACAGCGGCTTCGGCGCGACGGTCAGGTCACCGTTCGAAATCTGCGTGGCGATGTTGGCCGTGTTGCGCAGGTTTGCGGTCATCACCGACATCGAGTTCACGAGGTCGCGAATTTCGTCGTTGCTCTTGTGGTCGATCTCCTGATTGAGGTCGCCAATGCTGACAGCGTCGGCAAGATTGACCGCGCGCTTCAAGCCACGGGAGATGCTGAGCGAAATCCACAGGGCGACGACAGCCGAGAAGACCAGAACGCCGACGACGATCGCGATGAGCAGTATCTTGGAGTCGTTGTACTGGGTGTTGGTCAGCTGGTCTGTGTTCGAGAGATCGGCGGCAATCGCGTCATTCAGCCCGCCGAGAGCCGTCAGCAGGACACCCGTGACCTTCGCACCCTCGCCCATCGAAAGCGAGGCCGCCTGTTTGTTGGATTCGACAGTGTTCTGGCGACCGAAATCGAGGATCTTGTCCTGCATCTGCAGCCACTGCGGATAGGCCTGGCGGAATTCGGCGACCTTGGCGACAACGGCGGAGTTCGTTTCATGGTCCAGCTGCGTCAGCAGTGCCTGAATGTCCGTGCGAGCAGACTGTACTTCCTGGACGTAGCTCTGAATCTGCGACGCATCCTCGTTGAGGATCACGTTCTTCTCGGCGCGCACGGACTTGTAGACCGAATCCGAAAGGTCGCTGGAGTTCTTCAGGTTGGCGGCAGGTCCCTGAACGATGTCTGTAATAGCGACGTTCAGGCCGGAAAGGCTGGAAATGGCAAGTGCTGCCATTCCGCATGTCATGAGAATGATGAGGCCAAAGGCAAGGCCAAGTTTCAACTTGATCGTAAAGCGCATGGGTATGCTCCAGGGCATTGGATTTGAGTAGTTCCCTCTGAAGCGCGAGCCTTAATTCGCGCCGCCGAGGGAAGGATTTTGCATCATGATGGGAAGAGCGAGCATTTACCCTTGCACCACGGATTCTGCCGCCGTGGCCGCATCCAACGCGTCATTCGTTGGCCGTTGCCTGGAGCCACGCGCTCCAGGCATTACACGAGAGCGCTGATCAAGCGCTTTCGAGAAAATCGTCGTCGCCGGCGTCAGGGCCACCCATCGACATGTCGAGAGCAAACCCCTTGGCGCGCGCCTGCTGGGCCGAAACCGTGCGGGCACTGAAATTCTTGTTGCCGGCCGCCGTCGGGCGAGTGGCTCCGGCCTGAGCAGGCCGTGTCGCAGCGGGCTTGGCCGCAACGGTCCGGACGCCTGCCCGCATGCCCGACATGTCGACCTTGAAGAAGGCGATCGAGGCCTGAAGTTCCTCGGCCTGTGCCGCAAGCTCTTCCGAAGTCGCCGACATCTGCTCGGAAGCACCGGCGTTCTGCTGCGTCACCTTGTCGAGCTGCTGGATCGCCTCATTGATCTGCGAGGCGCCGATATCCTGTTCGCGGCAGGCAGCGCTGATCTCGGACACGAGCTCGGCGGTCTTGCGGATATCAGGAACCAGGCGGCCGAGCATGTCACCCGCTTCGCTCGCCACCTTCACCGTATCGCCCGACATGGCACTGATCTCGGCCGCGGCCGACTGGCTGCGTTCTGCAAGCTTGCGCACTTCGGAAGCCACGACCGCAAAACCCTTGCCATGTTCGCCGGCACGCGCTGCCTCGACGGCGGCGTTGAGTGCCAGGAGATCGGTCTGTCGGGCGATTTCCTGCACGATGACGATCTTGTCGGCAATCGTGCGCATGGCGGTCACGGCGCGGGTAACCGCCGCACCGCTCTCCTCGGCATCCTTGGCCGACTGGCGGGCGATCTTCTCGGTCTGCGCGGCGTTATCGGCATTCTGCTTGATGTTGGCGGCCATCTCTTCCATCGAAGCAGACGCTTCCTCGGCCGATGCCGCCTGTTCACTCGCACCCTGCGACACCTGCTCGGAGCTCGCCGAGAGTTCCTGGCTGCCGGCGGAGACATTCTCGGACGCCGAAAGTGCATCGGCGACGACGCCGCGAAGACGCTCGACCATCTGCTCCAGCGCGATACCGAGCGTGTCCTTGTCCGACAGCGGCTTCGGCGAAACGGTCAGGTCGCCATTGGCGATGCGGTCGGCGATAACAGACGTGGCGCGCAGGTTGGCGACCATGTCCTTCATGGCGATGCCGAGAACATCCTTGTCTGACAGCGGGCGCGGATCGATGGAGAGATCGCCCTGCGCGACCTGATCGGCGATAGCGGCCGTCTGGCGCAGATTGGCGGTCATGACATTGATCGTGTCGACGAGATCCTTGATTTCGTCATTGCTTTTGATCTCAATGTTCTGGTCGAGATCACCGATCGCCACCGCGTCGGCCACCGTCTTCACCTTGCGCAGACCCGAGCTGATCGTCGTCGCGATCCAGATGGTCGCGCCGATGGCGATGACGAGCGCGGCGCCCGCGACAATCAAGAGCATCATGAAGGTCGTGTCATAAGTCTTGTCGCCCACCGCATCGGCGTCGGCCACAGCCTGCTTGGTCAGCGTCGTCAGCGCAGCGGTCATGCCGTCAAGCTTCTGGCGCGCCGCGACACCATCGGTCTCGTTCAACTGCAGGCCCATCTCTTTCTGGCCGGAGGTGATGAGGCCGCGAATGCGGTCGTTCAGAGCAACATAGCCGGTCCAGAATTCGCGAATCTGGTTCCATTCATCCTTGAATTCCGGCGGCGCGTCATGCTCGCCCTCGTCGAGCGTCTTTTCGAAAGCCTTGCGTTCGGCATCGATCGCGGCGTTTGCCCTGGATACGAATTCGGGCCTGTCGGCGACAAGCAGGTCACCCACCGCAAGGCCGAGACCATCGAACGCAGACGTCAGGCCGCTGGCATAGTGATCCTGCTCGACCGGACCTTCCAGGAGCTCATTGCGCAGCGTGTTCATCGTCTGCAGGCCATGGATACCCAGTCCAACGGCGCCGATGATCAGCAAAATCAAGAGTGAAAAAGCAAGTGACAGTTTGAGCTTGAGCGTAATGCGCATGTGAAAACTCCGGCCTTTAAAAATCGCTGGGTGAAACCGCGATGGCGATCCTGGGTGTCCGATCATCCAGGCGATTTCGGACCACGCGATTTCGGAAATGAGATGGGAGCTTTCATTCGCTCATGGCCGGCGGCTGTCGCGCGCCCTGCCTCCAACGATCCATTCGTTGGCAGTCTCGATGTCGTGGCCGGTCATCCGGCCACGACGGGGTCACTGATCACGCGCTTTCGCGGAAATCGTCGTCGCTGGCGTCAGGACCGCCCATCGACATGTCGAGGGCAAAGCCCTTGGCGCGCGCCTGCTGGGCGGCGACCGAGCGGGTGGCGACGTTCTTGTTGCTGACGACCGCAGCGGGCCGGGCAGCAGGAGCCTTGGCGGCCGGCTTGGCCGCGGGCTTCTTGAAGCCGGCCTTGCTGCCCGTGGTATCGACCTTGAAGAAGGCGATCGAGGCCTGAAGTTCCTCGGCCTGGGCCGCGAGTTCTTCAGAGGTCGCCGACATCTGCTCGGAGGCACCGGCGTTCTGCTGGGTCACCTTGTCGAGCTGCTGGATCGCTTCGTTGATCTGGGCGGCACCGATATCCTGCTCGCGGCAGGCGGCGCTGATCTCGGAGACGAGCTCGGCAGTCTTGCGGATATCGGGCACCAGGCGGCCGAGCATGTCGCCGGCATTGCTGGCGGCCTTGACCGTATCGCCCGACATGGCGCTGATTTCGGCGGCTGCCGACTGGCTGCGCTCGGCAAGCTTGCGCACTTCGGATGCGACGACCGCAAAGCCCTTGCCATGTTCGCCGGCACGCGCGGCCTCGACGGCGGCGTTGAGTGCGAGCAGATCGGTCTGGCGTGCGATTTCCTGCACGATGACGATCTTGTCGGCGATGGTGCGCATGGCTTCGACGGCACGGCTGACGGCAGCGCCGCTTTCTTCCGCATCCTTTGCCGACTGGCGAGCGATCTTCTCGGTCTGTGCGGCATTGTCGGCGTTCTGCTTGATGTTAGCGGCCATCTCCTCCATCGAAGCCGAAGCTTCTTCAGCCGATGCTGCCTGCTCAGTCGCGCCCTGCGACACCTGCTCGGAGCTCGCCGAAAGTTCCTGGCTGCCGGCCGAGACGTTTTCCGAGGCAGAAAGCGCATCACCGACCACACCGCGAAGACGCTCGATCATCACGTTGACATTGCCAAGCAGTTCGCCGATCTCGTCGCGGTTGGTGATTTCGGCCATCTTAGTGAGATCGCCCTCGGCGACTTCGCGCACCACGGTGTTGGCGCGGTTGAGACCCTTGGAGATGGTGCTGGCGATCCAGAAGGCGGTGATCGCGGCAAACAGGAAGGCTGCGGCGACGGCGACGATCATCGTCGTGCGCGTTGCGACATAGCTTGCCTCGGCTTCATCGTCTGCAACGCTCATGCGCTCTTTCTCGAGCTTGAGGATTTCAGCGAGCGCGGTATCGATCTGGTTTGCGGCGGTGCGTGCCGTGGTGACCGAGATATTGTTGGCCGCTTCGGCGTTACCCGCCTTCACGAATTCGCGGATCTGGTCGTCAGCCTGGAAGAACTGCTTCGAGAGTTCGGACACCTGTTCCCAGCGCGGACGGCCCTGTTCGGTGGCGATCTGCAGCACGGATGCCAGCGCCTGGGCGAATTCCTTGCGCCCGACATCCCCCTTGGCGATGGAATTGTTCACTTCCGCCTGATCCTTGGCCATCAGCAGGTTCTTCTGCTGGCGGATCGCTTCGAGCTGGCCGATATTGATGGTCTGCGCCAGTTCCAGGCGCGCCGCCGGGCCGGCCAGCACGGCGCCGATGGAATCATTCAGACCGCTGAGGCTGATGATCGAATAGGTCGATGTGCCCAGCAACATGAGGATGATGAAGGCAAATGCCGACACCAGTTTCGTCTTGATCGTCAATCGCATCTCTAACCCCTTACCCCTAGATGACGCAGCCTAAACGGCGGTCGATGTCTCGTGTCGTGAAGAAAACAGTGCCTGCAGATTGGGCAGGATGATGAACTCGCCCCCGCGCTTCACCAGGCAGTTGATGTAGTCGGCGCGCCAGCGCATGCCGACGCTCGGTGGCGGTTCGCTGGCTGCCCGTGCCAGCGTCGTCACCTCGTTCACCTTGTCGGTGCGCAGTCCGACCAGCGTCGCCTCGCCATCGAGATCGAGCTCGATGACGATGATGCGGCTGTCGATCGTTGCTTCCGTGCCTTCCATCCCGAAGGCGAGGCGCAGGTCGGCCAGCGGAATGACCTTGCCGCGAAAGTTGATGACGCTGGCGACGAAGGGCTGCGCGCCCGGCACCGCCGTCTCCGGCAGCAGGTCCAGGATTTCCTGGACGATGACCGCTTCGAGCGCGAAGGTCTCGCCGTTCATGTCAAAGGTCAGGACCTCGACTTCGTCGGCATAGTTCCAATGATGGTCGATCTTCTCGGCTGCCGCGCTCATCCTGCCACCCGCATCTGTGTTTCCTGTTGCTGACCGGCGGCCACGAGATGGCCGACGTCGAGAATGAGGGCGACGCTGCCGTCGCCGAGAATGGTGGCGCCCGAGAAGGTGGACACGTCGTTGTGCAGCTTCGACATCGACTTGATGACCGTCTGGTGGTCGCCGATGATCTGGTCGACGACCAGGCCGACACGCTCCGTGCCGGTGGAGATGACCACGACCTTCTGATGCACGTCGGGCTTGGTGCCGGTGCGGAAGAGATCGCGAAGTCTCAGGAACGGCACGAGGCTGTCGCGCAGCGAGATGAAGCTGCGGCCGCGCGAACGCAGGTCCTCTTCGAGCGACAGCTCCAGGCATTCCTCGACAGCGGAAAGCGGAATGACGTAGCTGCCGTTACCGACCCGCACCAGCAGACCGTCGATGATCGCAAGTGTCAGCGGAATGCGCAGCGACACTTCCGAACCCTGGCCGTTCAGGCTGGTGATGTCGATCGCGCCACGCAGCGCCTCGACCGTCTTCTTGACCACATCCATGCCAACGCCACGGCCGGAAAGATTGGTGATCGCTGCCGCTGTGGAGAAGCCAGGCGCGAAGATCAGCTGCAGCAGCTCGGAATCGGTGAGCGGCTGGCCCGGCGCGATGAGGCCGGAGGATTCCGCCTTGGCGCGCACCCGATCGCGGTTGATGCCGCGGCCGTCATCCTTGATCGAGATGATCACCTCGCCGCCCGCCTGCCGTGCAGAGAGCGTCACCGTGCCGGCTTCGCTCTTGCCCGCGGCCAGACGCTCGGCCGGCGTTTCCAGCCCGTGGTCGATCGAATTGCGCACCAGATGCACGAGCGGATCGGCGAGACGCTCGATCACTGTCTTGTCGACCTCGGTGCTTTCACCCTCCGTCACCAGCTCGATCACCTTGCCCGTTTCGCGGGCGAGATCGTGAACGAGGCGGCGGAAGCGCGAAAACAGCGTCGCGACCGGCACCATGCGGAGCACCATCATCGTGTCGCGCAGTTCACCCGACAGGCGCTCGATTTCTTCCGACACCGAGCGCAGCGCGATATCGGCGCTGGCGCTCGCCAGCTGGCTGAGGCGCGACTGGGCTATGACGAGCTCGCCGACACGGTCCATCAGTTCGTCGAGACGCTCGGCCGGAACGCGAACGTTTTCGGCCGCCTTCGCCTGGCGCTGGTCGGCCTGTGCGGCGCTCTCGCGCTTCGCAGGAACCGCCTCGACAGGCTTGAACTCGGGTGTGGCGGAAACTGCGGGTGCAGCCGCGACGGGCGCTGCGACCACAGGCTCGGCCTTCACCTCTGCCACGACGGCGACCGGTTCAGCCTTGGCTTCCTGAGCCACCGGACCTGCGATCTCCTCGACCTCAAGCTCCATGTCGTCCATGACGAAGATGAACACGTCATCGATCGCCGAGCGGTCCTGCGTGCTGGTGAGAACGACGTCCCAGGTGACGTAAAGATCCGTCGGAACCATCTCGTCGAGGACAGGAATGGCGGAGAGGTTGGCCTTGACGCTGCATTCGCCGAGATCGCGCAACTCGTCGAGCAAACCGAGCGGATTGGTGCCGTTCGCCATCGAATTCGAGGGAAGGCTGAAGCGGATGCGCCAGCTGGTGGTCTTGGCGGCGGCTGCGACGGGAGCGGCAGCCGGGGCCGGCTGAGCAGCGGGAGCGGCGGCGCCACCCGAGGTCTCGCCGACGGCGGCCTGAAGCTGGGCCAGCAACTGCTGGCCGGTGTCACCGTGATCGGCATCCGGCCGATCGACGAGAGCACGCATGTGATCCTGAGCGGCAAGCACGGCGGCGACGAGTTCGGCCGTTGCCGGCACCTCGCCCTTGCGAACCCGGTCGAATGCCGTTTCGCAATGATGCGTGAAGGCGGCCAGCGCATCGAAGCCGAACATCGAGCCCGAGCCCTTCAGCGTGTGAAGGCCGCGGAAGACGGCATCGACGACGTCCTTGTCGTCGAGCTTGTGCGTCAGATCGAGAAGACCCGTCTCGATGGCTTCGAGGCATTCGGCCGCCTCTGTGCGAAAGACCGCTACAGGATCGAGAGAGCTCATCTGCCGAGCACCTTCCTGGCTATCTTGACGAGGTTTTCCGGGTCGAACGGCTTGGTCAGCCAGCCGGTGGCGCCGGCGGCCTTGGCGCGGGCCTTGAGGTCGGCGTCGGATTCGGTCGTCAGGAAGATGATCGGCACGCCGGTATGTTCCGGCAGCTTGCGCAGCTCCTCGATCATCGTCAGGCCGTCCATCACAGGCATGTTGAGATCGGTGATGATCAGGTCGTAATTGCCGGCCTTGGCAGCCGCCAGGCCCTGCGCGCCATCGGCCGCTTCGCTGACGGTGTAGCCCGCATTGGTCAGCGTGACCTTTGTCGTCAGTCGAATGCTTGCGGAATCGTCGACGGTGAGAATGTTGGCGCTCATGGCTTTACCTCTTCATGCAACCAGAATTTTGTGTCTTCGCTGTTGAAGGCTTCCACGAAGCCGGCGCGCTCCAGCACCTTCAGGACTTGGCCGCGGGCGGGAGCCGCGAGTGCGAGCGCTTTGTCGTTGGTTTCAGCGTGCCGGCGAACAGCTTCTATCAGCTGCACAAAACTCAAGTCGGCCTCAGCTTTTTCGGGAATATCGAGAACAACAGAACTGTTATTCTTAAATAAAGACGCAATTTTCGAGAAGATATCCGAGATATTCCTGATCGTCAGAACTTCCGGCAGGGATATAGACTCGGAATACTGTTCACGCACACTCACTTCGGCCTCCTAGGGCGGAGAAATACTTTTTCAACCCTTTGAGGAATCTCACGGCACGCTTAACAACACGTAAAAGTAGGTTGCAACGAAATGCAATTGAGACGAGTCCCGACTCCCTGAAATATCACCTGACAAAAATAATAATTAGCACTCAAACATGTTTATAAAAACAAACAAATTCATACACTTATTAAAATTATGAGCGTTTGTCGGCAACGGGCGTCGTGCAATTCACGCTATGTTAAGCACAACGCTGACGAGTCTGGCGTGTTTACTCCCCGTTTCCATGATGCCCGTAAAAATAGTCCCGAACCTTGCTGAGGTTTTAAGTAAAGGACAATAAAATGACGAACGGGGCGACATCGGCAGTGACTGCATTCCAGGCATCTGGATCAGCCATCAGCCAAACACTGGAAGCGGCGCGCAGCAAGGTCGAGGAGCGCTTTCTCGAAGGCGGCACCGTCCTGCTTTCGGTCATGGACGTCCTCAACCGATTGTTGAGCTCGCTCGATAACATCACCAAGGCGCTTGATGCTGGCGAGAATGGTGATGCCGGTGCGGAACTGCGCTCCACGGTGAAGAGCCTCAGCGATCTTCCGACCGCCGAAAAGTCCCGCCGCGACGCGCTTTCGTCGCTCGCCGAAGCAGGCTATTCGCTGCGCCGGCACGTCTCCGACATGCAGGAAACCATGCGCTACCTGCGCACCTTCGCCGTCACCGTGAAGATCACCGGCGCCGGCCTTGCCGAGTTCGCGGGCTTCGCGCAGGAAATTCTCGAGCGCATCTATTCGGGCACCGATGAGGTCAATCGCTTCGCCGGCCAGATCGAGGAGCTGGAAAAGGAAGTCAAGCTCGCCCTGACCTTCGGCACCGACGTCTCCAAGAGCTACGCCGACACGGTTCCGGCCGTGGCAAGCGCCCTTGATGGCGACGCCCGCAAGATCGCCGAACACCGCCAGAACTTGAGCGCCATTGCCCGTGACGTCGGCGCGGTCGCCAGAGGCGTGCAGAGCAAGGTCGCCTCGACCCTGTCGGCGCTGCAAATCGGCGACATCACCCGCCAGCGCATCGAGCACGTACAGAGCACCTTCACCCTGCTCGACGAATTCCTCGACAGCGAAGACGGCCGCAGCCTGAACGCCGACGCCCGGGCGCGCCTGCAGAATGTCATCCAGCACCTGACGGCCGCGCAGATGAACGAGATGTGTCGCGATTTTCACCGCGATTCCCAGAATGTCATCAAGACGATCGCCAGCTTCGGCCACGACACGCAGGAGATCTTGCGGCTGCGCGACCAGATGAGCGGCGGCGGCCAGGGCAATTTCATCCGCGCGCTGGAATCCAGCGTCTCGGCAGCCCATGAGATCGTCAAGCAGGTCGACGCCGTCACCCTCAAGGCCGATCAGGTCAGCCAGTCGACCCGCGACACCACCGCCAAGCTTCTGGAAGCGATCGGCAACATCAAGGCGGTGAAGACCGACATCCATTACATGGCGCTGAACACCAATCTGCGCTGCAGCCGTCTTGGCGAAGCAGGCAAGTCGATCAACGTCGTCACGGCCGAGCTGCGCATTTTCGCCGGCAAGCTGGATGACAGCGCCGACGCCATCGTCAACGGCCTGCCGGCGCTGGAAGAGGCCGCCGGTCGCGTGGCCCCGTCGAGCGAGACGGCATCAGGCGGCCTCGCCGAAAACCTGACGACCGCCGTCGCCGATATCCGCACTGCCGCCGATACGATGGAAGCGGAGCTTAAGACGCTGTCGGAACACGGCCGCGAGGTCGCCGGCAAGATCAACCTGTTGATCGGAACGCTGGATTTCCAGAAGGATCTCGGCGATGTGCTGGCGGGCTGCGCCGATACGCTGGAAGATGCCGCCGGCGCCGAGATCGCGGATATCTCGGACTTGGCCGAAGCCATCGCCCCGCTCGATCGCAAGATCTTCAAGCTTTATACGATGGTGCAGGAGCGCAACGTTCACCGCGACATCATCGCTGCGGTGGAAGAGACAGCTGCTGCCGAACCAGAGCCGGCAAGTGCAGCGACCAGCGACGAAGACCTCTTCGAGGACGCGCTCTTTTAAACTGATCGAGCGCGGTCAGCGCAGGCGTCGGAACTTGTTGGCGGCTTCGATCCCCGCCTTCTGCTGCTCTTCCTCGATACCGAGGTAGAAATCCTCGAGCGCCGGGTCGGGCAGACCGGCACGGCGCGAGAGCACATACCACTTGGCAGCCTCGACAGGATCCGGCTTCGTGCCGAGCGCGTTGATATAGAGATGCGCCAGCTTGTTCTGCGCAACCACGTTGCCGTCATTGGCGGCTATCCTCAGCCACTGGAAGCCCTTCTCGAAGTCGCGCGGCCCGTTGGTTCCGTTGACGAACCAGACGCCGAGATCGAGCTGCGCGGTGTCGAACCCGGCATGTGCGGCGCGCGCCATCCATTCGCGGGCAAGCTGCTTCTTCTCGGGCGGCAGGTCGGGCAACGACGAGTAAATCTCAGCCACCGCGTATTGCGCGTCGGCGACGCCCTTTTCTGCCGATTTTTCGTAGAACGGCAGCGCCAGCTTCAGACCCTTGTCGCCGGGATTGTCGGCCACCAGGATCTGCCCCCAGTTGAACTCGGCCGATGCATTGCCGGCTTCGGCCGCCTTGCGCATGTAGTTGTCGGCAAGCGTCTTGTCGCGCTTGACGATGCGGCCTTCCATCAGGATGAGCGCGTATTTGAACATCGCCGCCGGATCACCGCCCTCGGCCGCCTTTCCGTACCAGAAGGCCGCCGCCTTGGCGTCGCGCTTGACGCCGAGACCATCGGCCAGCAGTTCGCCCATCAGCGTCTGCGCCGCCGGATCGCCGAGCTGCGCACGAGGCAGCGCAATCCCCATCGCCGTCAGGTAATAACCGCGCTGATAGGCGCCATAGGCATCGTCGACCTTGCCCTTGTAGTCCTTCTCAGGCGGCAGGTCGGGCAGCTTCGCGCCCATGCGATCGAACACGCCGACACCTGTGGACGGTGTTACCCCGTCCGGCTGCGCGCGGCCGGACTTCAGCGTCTCAGGCGCGCCGGTGAGCGGTCGCGTGACCATATTGTCGACCTGCTGGGCCGATGCGCCATGCGCGAAAACCGCCACACATGTGGCGGCGGCAAGGAGGGAAAGGCGCAAATGGCGTGTCAGCATGGGCATGAGGGCGATATCAACCCTCAAACCGTGGCGCTTTTTCGTCAAGAAGTGCGTTGATTTCGGCAACCACCAAGGCCGCGCGCGCCGGCTCGCCGAAAACGGCAAGACGCATGGCCACGAATTCCGCGCCGCTCTCGGCAACAGCGAGCGCCGAAGCAGGATCGGTGCCGCCCATGACGATGCACGGGATTTCGATCATCGAAGCCCACCATTCGGCAAGTGCCAGGTTCTTCGGATGCGCCTCCGGCTTGATGTCACCTTCGAGCTTGCCGAAGAAGACATACTCGGGCCGCTCCTCGCCGATCTCAAGCGCATGATGCCGGTCGGCCGCATTGCCGCCGCCGACGATCAGCTTGTCGGCATATTTCTCGACCGCCTCGGAAATCTCCGCGGCACCGCCGGTGATATGCAGGCCATCCGCCTTGGTGCGTCCAACGACCCGGCTGTCGCCGGCAAGAAGCGCCGCGGCACCCGCGTTCTGCGCCAGCGGCACGATCTTTTCGGCGTGTTTCTGAAACTCGCCGTCACCAAGCCCGTATTGCGGCAGGATGATCGAGGCGACATCACCGCCCTTCAGCGCATCGCCGACGACTTTCGCCTGCTCGTCGGCATCGGCGATATCGGGCACGATCAGCACTAGGCGGCAGCGGTTTTCAGGTTCGCTCATGAACTCTTTCCATTTCCAGCGGATTTCGCCGTTTGCCGGCAGCTCCGCACTCGTTTTGTGTGAGTAATTCCGTTAGACCGGGCTGGCAAGGGGAGGACTTCAAAAGCATGCCGATGGACGTGTCATTTTACTACGCCGCCATTCCCGCCGTCATTCTCGTCGGCCTCGCGAAGGGCGGCATGGGCGACGCCTTGTCGCTGATCGGATTGCCTTTTCTGGCTCTCGTCGTCTCCCCCGTGCAGGCCGCCGCCATCCTGCTGCCGATCCTGATCTTCATGGACATGATATCACTCGTCATCTGGCGCAAGCATGGCGATTGGACGACGCTGAAGATCATGCTCCCGGGCGCGATCGCCGGCATCGCGCTCGGCTGGGCCACCTCAGCACTGGTTCCCGGCAGCGTCTTGCGTGTCGTCATCGGCATCGTCACCATCCTCTTTTGCCTGCGCTATTTCTGGAACAACTTCGGCCCCGGCAGAGGAAAGATCGTGCCCCCGCACGGCCAGCGGCCGGTCCGTGCCACGCTTTGGGGCGCCTTTTCCGGCTATGGCAGCTTCGTCGCGCACGCGGGCGGCGCGCCGTTCCAGATCTACGTACTGCCGCTGCAGATGCCGCCGCGCGAATATACCGGCACCAGCGCCCGCTTCTTCGCCATCCTCAACGCCGTCAAGCTGATCCCCTATTTCGCGCTCGGCCAGCTAGACACCCAAAACCTCGCCGCCTCCGCCACGCTGCTCCCCTTCGCGCCGCTTGCCACTATTGCCGGCGCGTGGTGCGTGAAGCGCATGCAGCCGAAAATATTCTATCCGTTCATGTATGCGATGGCGCTGATTGCAGCCGTCCTGATCGCCCGCGAAGGCCTTGGATTTTAGGCCTTAAGGGCCTTGCTGCGGCGCACAATTCGCTTGCCCAAATTCTCCGATTGACGTAGCTTTTCGCCATGTCGAACGTGGACCCTTTCACTGCGATTGCCGACCCTCACCGGCGCTTCCTGCTGGAGGAGTTGCGACGCTCGCCGCGCACCGTCAACGAGCTCGCCGAAGGCCTTCCGATCAGCCGTCCGGCCGTCTCCCAGCACCTCAAGGCCCTGCTCGATTGCGACCTCGTCTCGGTCACCGCCGATGGCACGAAACGCATCTACGCGGTCAACAATCGCGGCTTCGACAGGCTCAATCTCTGGCTGGATCAGTTCTGGGCATAACGCCATCCGGACATGAAAACGCGCCGGCTGCGACCTTTTCGGCAACCGACGCGCAGGAACATTCCAACGGACGCGAGAGACTACTAAACAACTGGTTATATTGCGATATTTGCCCTTTGAATCGCGTCGACCACGCCCTGTAACGTTCTATCCTGCTTAGTGTACGGATGATTTGAGACGCTCAATCTCGTCTTTGATGCGCAGCTTCCTGCGCTTGCACTCGGCAACCTCACGGTCGTCTCTGGAGGGGGATGCCATCAGAGAATGGAGCTCGTCTTCGAGAGCGCCATGCTTCTTCTGGAGTGATTCAAGATGAGCTTGAACAGTCATATGACCCTTCCTTCCTCTTACCTTTCTCCAGCCAACACCGCCGGAGATCCAAGGCGTCAACCCTCAAACTGTGACACATTTTTGAAGGCTTGTCGAAGGCGAAAACAAGGAGAGAGCGTGGCAAATTCATGATCGAGACTAACTAGCCGTTACCGCTATTTGGTGATAGGAGCTTGCAAAAATTAGCGACAGGCCGGAGAAGGTCTGAAGACGATCATGGGGAATGCGTATGCCGGATCAGGAACAGGCGGAAGTCAGGCTCATGGTGGCGCGCCTGCGCCAGGAGCATGAGGACTACGATGTCGCCATCAACGCCATGATCGCGACGGGCTGCGATGCGCTGCGCGTTCAGCGCATGAAGAAAAAGAAGCTTGTTATCAAGGACAAGCTGTCGAAGCTCGAAGACCAGATCATCCCGGATATCATCGCCTGAAGCCCGGATATCATCGCTTGAAGGAAGTGTCGTGACGATGACAGACAGACCGACCGTTGCCATCATCATGGGAAGCCAGTCCGATTGGGAGACCATGAAGAACGCCGCCGATACGCTGGAGGCGCTTGAGATCCCCTATGACGCAAGGATCATATCGGCACATCGCACGCCCGATCGCATGGTCGAGTTCGCCAAGGGCGCCAAGTCGGAAGGCTTCAAGGTCATCATCGCCGGCGCCGGCGGCGCCGCCCATCTTCCGGGCATGACCGCCGCAATGACCCCGCTTCCTGTCTTCGGCGTTCCCGTGCAGTCGAAAACGATGTCCGGCCAGGACAGCCTGCTGTCGATCGTGCAGATGCCCGGCGGCATCCCGGTCGGAACACTGGCGATCGGCAAGGCCGGCGCCATCAACGCGGCACTTCTGGCCGCAGCGGTTCTGGCACTGTCCGACGAAGACCTCGCCGACCGACTTGACGAATGGCGCGAGAGCCAAAGTGCGGCGATCGCCGAATACCCGATGGACGACCTATGAGCATGACAACGATCGGCATCATCGGCGGCGGCCAGCTTGGCCGCATGCTGGCCATGGCTGCCGCCCGCCTGAACTTCCGCACCATCATTCTCGAGCCGCAGGCCGATTGCCCGGCAGCGCAGGTCGCCAACCGGCAGATCGTCGCAGCCTATGACGATCCCGCAGCACTCGAGGAACTGGCGACCGTCTGCGACGTCGTCACCTACGAATTCGAAAACGTCCCCGTCTCCGCAGCCGAGGCCTTAGCGCAGACAGTGCCGGTCTATCCGCCGCCGAAAGCGCTGGAAGCCGCCCAGGACCGTCTCGTCGAAAAGCGCTTCATCAATGATTGCGGCATTCCGACAGCACGGTTCCACGCCGTCGACAGCCAGGCCGATCTCGAGGCAGCGCTTGCCGATTTCGGCGGCCAGGGTGTCTTGAAGACGCGCCGCCTCGGCTATGACGGCAAGGGACAGAAAGTCTTCCGTTCAGCCGCCGATAGCGCCGACGGCGCCTTCGCCGAACTCGGCAGCGTGCCGCTGATCCTCGAGAGCTTCGTTGCCTTCGAGCGCGAGATCTCGGTCATCGCCGCCCGCGCCACCGATGGCAGCGTCGCCTGCTACGACCCGGCAGAAAACGTGCATCGCAACGGCATCCTGCATACATCGACGGTTCCGGCGTCGATCAGCGACGCCACGGCAGCCGCCGCGCGCGAAGCCGCCGAGAAGATCCTGACGACGCTCGGCTATGTCGGCGTCATCGGCATCGAGTTCTTCGCGCTCGCCGACGGCAGCCTGATCGCCAACGAGATGGCGCCTCGCGTACACAATTCCGGCCACTGGACGGAAGCGGCCTGCGTGATCTCGCAGTTCGAGCAGCATATACGCGCCGTATCAGGCCTGCCGCTCGGCAATGCCGATCGCCACTCCGACTGCGTGATGCAGAACCTGATCGGCGACGATATCCTTGCTCTTCCGGACTGGCTGAAGCGGCGCGACACGCTGGTTCACCTCTATGGAAAGACGGAATCGAGACCCGGCCGCAAGATGGGTCACGTCACCACACTTGCGGGGAAATAAGGGGTTTTTCCCTGACAAAACCGGCCACTGCCACGGGAAAAACACCTTCACGTGGTTGACACAGACAAGAGGCCGGGTTATCTGCACGCCCAACCTGAAGAGCGCGCCCTGAGCGCGCTTTTGAATGTAATAGATACGGGCGAATGTGAATTCCCCCCAACATCGCGGATCAAAACAATGAAGATCAAGAATTCGCTCAAGTCGCTCAAGGCTCGTCACCGTGACAACCGCCTGGTTCGCCGCAAGGGCCGCATCTACATCATCAACAAGCTGAACCCACGCTTCAAGGCTCGTCAGGGCTGATTTGGCTGGCCGGATGGCTCGGCAGCGTTTGCGCGCCTGAGCCTGTCCGGAAGGGTCCTTTTTGTGATCCCGTTAAAGTGTTTTGATCTTTCGCGTTGGCGGGCTATTATGCCCGCCATGCGTTTTTTGGCCATGACCTGCGCGGCACTGCCGCTCTCCCTCGCCCTGCTCTCAGTTGCCTTGCCTGCCCATGCGCAGGAACCCGCACCCGCGCGGGACAAGGAAAAGATCGTCGAGCAGCAGGCCGCGAACCTCTCGCCCAAAGAACATCTCGATCAGCTCTTTGCAGCACTGAAGCGCGAACGCGACGCCGACAAGGCGGATAACATCGCCAACGAGATTCGCGCCGAATGGAACGATTCGGGCAGCGCTACCGTCAACCTGCTGATGCAATGGGCCGACAAGGCGATCGAGGAGAAGCGCAACAGCGCAGCACTCGATTTCCTCGACCAGGCGATCGCGCTGAAGCCGGGCTACTCCGAAAGCTGGAATCGCCGCGCGACGCTGAACTACACCAACGGCGCCATGCGCAAGTCGATGTCCGATATCGAACATGTGCTGGACATCGAGCCTCGCCATTTCGGCGCTCTAGCGGGCATGGCTTCTATCCTTGGTGACAGCGGCAACGACCAGCTGGCGCTGAAGGCATGGGAGCGTTTCCTCGAAATCTACCCCGCCAACCGCAATGCGCAGGAACAGCTGAACACGCTCTCCGAAAAGCTCGCCGGCAGCCGCACCTGACACATTACTGTGTGACAGGCTCCCCTCTTGCCCGGCCCCTCTTGAAGGTGAACCGCGCGAGCCAATCTAACGTATGGTCCGTTAGTCTCTGCCGCAGGTCGCACCATGCTTACCCTCGTCTCCGCCCTCCTCGCCCCTCTAGCCGCAGCAATCGGCTACTCCTCCTATAAGGCCCGCCAGTTCGAGCAGGCCTATCCCAACATTGGCGAGCTGACCGATATCGGCGGCTACCGCATGAACGCCGTCCACATCGAGCGCCCCGAAACCGCCGACCTGCCGGCGCTCGTCTTCATCCACGGCGCAAGCGGCAACCTGCTCGACCAGATCGGCGCTTTTCTTGAACCCTTGCGCGGACGTGCCGAAATGCTCTTCGTCGATCGCCCCGGCCACGGCTATTCCGAACGCGGCGGACCGGATAACGCCCTGCCCTCTGGCCAGGCGGACGCCATCGCCGCGCTGATGGAAAAGCGCGGCATCGACAAGGCGATCATCGTCGGCCATTCCTTCGGCGGCGCCATCGCCGCCGCATTCGGCGTCCGCCATCCGGAAAAGACGGCCGGCCTGCTCTTCCTGGCGCCCGCCACGCACCCGTGGCCCGGCGGCATCGACTGGTACTATCACGTCTCGACAGCACCCGTGATCGGCTGGCTCTTCAACCACGCCCTCGTCGTGCCGCTGGGCCTGCGGCGCCTTGAACGCGGCACGCTCAACGTCTTCCGCCCCAATCCGCGGCCGGACGACTATATCCTGAAAACCGGCCCCTCGCTGGTGCTGCGCCCCGCCACGTTTCACAACAACGCCGCCGACTTCGTGCGCCTGCTCGATTACTTCAAGACGCAGTCGCATCTCTATATCAAGATATCAGCGCCCACGGTCATCATCACCGGCGACAGCGATGACATCGTCTGGGAGCACCTGCACTCGCAGGGCCTCGCCCGCGATATCGCCGGCTCCGAACTGGTCAAGATCAAGGGCGTCGGCCACAAGCCCGATTACCTCGCCACCGACGTCGCCATCGCGGCAATGGAGAAGATGGCAGGCTACGACCGCGACCTGCAGGCCGCGGCGCGGATCGCCGAGGCAAGACTGGCTGCGCCAGTGCCTCCGACGCAGGAAGCCAGAATGCCGACCACTCCGCAGCCGGTCGCAACGCCGGACCTGCAAGGCACCACATAGCGCCCGCCGCGCATTGCCTGCCACGCCTGCAACCCCATATGTTCCCCATGTCAGTCCAACGAGGGGAACATCATGGACCGCCTTCCCACGAAATCCGCAGCCCTCATCGCTGCCCTGTCGCTGACGCTTGCGCCAATCGCACCGGCACTTGCCGCCTCGCCAGCGCCCGTAGAGGCTGAGCACGGCATGGTCGTCACTGCCCAGCATCTGGCGACCGATGTCGGCGTCGAGGTGTTGAAGAGCGGCGGCAATGCCGTGGATGCTGCGGTTGCCGTCGGCTATGCGCTGGCCGTGGTCTATCCGACCGCCGGCAATATCGGCGGCGGCGGCTTCATGACCATCCGCATGAAGGATGGCAAGACCAGCTTCCTCGATTTCCGCGAGCGCGCGCCGCTCGCCGCCACCAAGACCATGTATCTCGACGCCAAGGGCGATATTGTCCCCCGCGCCAGCCTCGATGGCTATCTGGCCGTCGGCGTGCCGGGCTCCGTCATGGGCTTCGAGACCGCGCGCGAGAAATACGGCACCAAGTCGCGCCAGGATCTCCTTGCCCCCGCCATCCGCTACGCCAAGGACGGCTTTACGCTTGAACAGGGCGACGTGGCCTCGATCGAGAACAGCGCCAAGCGGCTCGCCAGGGACGAAGCGGCCGCCAAGATCTTCCTCAAGCCCGACGGCAAGCTCTTCACGTCAGGCGAAAAGCTGGTGCAGCCGGAACTGGCCTCCGTGCTGACGAGCATCTCCGACAAGGGCACCGACGCCTTCTACAAGGGCATGCCGGCGGACGCGATCGTGAAGGCCAGCCAGGCCAAGGGCGGCATTCTCGCCAAAGAGGATTTCGAGCAATATCAGGTGCGCGAACTGAAGCCGGTGGAATGCAGCTATCGCGGCTATGACATCATCTCCTCGCCCCCGCCCTCCTCCGGCGGCGTCATCATCTGCGAGATCCTGAACATCCTGGAAGGCTATCCGCTCTCCTTCCTCGGCTATGGCTCGGCCGAGACCGTGCACCTCATGACCGAGGCCATGCGCTACGCCTATGTCGACCGCAATGCCGCGCTCGGCGATCCGGATTTCGTCGACAACCCGGTCACGACGCTTCTCGACAAGAGCTACGCCAAGGCTATCCGCGCCAAGATCGACATCAACAAATCGGGCACCTCCGCCGACCTGAAGCCGCTTGGCGCCAAGGAAAGCACCGAGACCACGCATTATTCGATCATCGACGACGAGGGCAACGCGGTCGCTGTCACCTACACGCTGAACGGCAATTTCGGCGCCGGCGTCGTGGCGCCGGGCACCGGCATATTGCTGAACAACGAGATGGACGACTTCACCTCCAAACCCGGAGTCCCCAATCTCTACGGCCTCGTCCAGGGCGAAGCCAACGCCATCGCGCCGAAGAAGACCCCGCTCTCCTCGATGAGCCCCACCATCGTCACCAAGGACGGCAAACCTTTCATGGTGATCGGCAGCCCCGGCGGCTCGCGCATCATCACGATTACGCTGGAAGCCATTCTGAATGTCGTCGATTTCGGCATGGACATCAGCCAGGCCGTCAACGCCCCGCGCATTCATCACCAGTGGCAGCCCGACAAGATCTACTTCGAGCCCTACGCGCTGTCGCCCGACACGATCCGCGCGCTGATCGCCATGGGCCACACCATGGACGACGGCAGCGGCCCGCCCGTCTGGGGCCAGGCCGCCGGCATCCTCGTCGGCGGCAAGAGCCTGAAAGACATCGAGAAAGGCGGCGGCGCCCGCTACAACGGCGCCATGGACAGCCGCTCGACCGAAGGCTCGGCCGGTGGCTATTGATAGCGCAGACATGCCCGGGCGCGAGACTAAAATATGACTAGTTTAGTCATATTTTATTTGATTTTCGATTTGGCTTGTGGTCAGAGCGGTCGCAAGACACGCCTCCTCCCATGACCCGTCCTGACGCCTGCGGCGACCGGACGAAACCAGCATTGCCGTAATGACCGACAGCAGCAGGAAAGCCATTCTGAATGTCCTTCTGACCGGCTACACCGATCTCGCCAGACACCTGGCAAGGCGTTTCGGTCGCGGTCCGGATGTCGAAGAAGTCATCCAGGAGACATATCTGAAACTTCAGACGATTCCCGTCGATACTGTCATAGGCAATCCACGCTCATATCTTTACCGCATCGCCGACAATCTGGCGAAGGATCGGGTTCGCAGCAGGACGGCGCGAGAGCGCCACATATCCACCGAGGCAGTTCCGGATATCGTGGAAGACCGCCCCTCCCCGGAGCGCGAAACCGATTACCGGCAACGCTTGTCGATACTCGAAAGCGCGGTTGCCGAACTGTCGCAGAAGCAACGCGAGGTCTTCCTCATGCACAAGTTCGACGGGCTGAGTTACGGGGAGATCGCCATTCGCCTCGGCATCAGCAAGAGCGCGGTAGAGAAGCTGATGATCAGGGCCCTGGCGCATTGCCGCCAGCGCCTCGAAGGGCTTCTGGATTAGAATGCGTAAGAAATATTGCCGTTGAAGGTGAGGCCCATGCAGTGCACAAACGTCTTTACAAAGAGGATTTTCTCGGTGGATAGCCGTGCTGTGTGCCCCAAACAGGCTGAGAGATGAATATCGTCATGGCACAAAACGACGACACGACAGACAAGAAGGCTCGAGACGAAGCACTCGCATGGTTCGCGCGTCTGAGATCGGAAGACGCGACACCGTATGAAGAACTTGCCCATCAAGCCTGGATGTCGGCCTGTCATGAGAACGCGCGACATTACCTGGCGCTGTGCGCGATGTGGGCGGACATGGATGAGTTGCCGGATCCTCGACGACGCATGATCGGCCGCCCGCATCGCCACCGTGCATTCGCACTGGGGCGACGCTCATTCATGACGGGCGGTGCCGTGGCCGCGCTCGCGGCGGGTTACGTGGCCATCAACGGACTGCCTGATATCCTGACCAGCGATTACACGACCGCCGTCGCCGAACGCAAAAGCGTCACGCTGGCGGATGGATCGATCGTTGACATGGACGCCGACAGCGCGATCGCGATCGATTTCACGCCGACGGTGCGCAACGTCCGCCTTCAGAGGGGGCGCGCCTTCTTCATGGTCGCCAAGGGCGATGGGCGCCCGTTCTCGGTGTTGGCAGGCAGCGGCCAGGCCACCGCGCTCGGCACCGAGTTCGTCGTTCACCACAGCCTGGATGCAATCACCGTGACCGTCGTTGAAAGCCGCGTATCGGTATCTTGCCCAAACGCCGGTTCTGCCATCCTGCAGGCTGGCCAGAAGGTCAGCTACGGCGACGCCGGTCTGGGCGAGGTGACGTGTGCCGATGGCGCCGGCGAGACGGCTTGGCGGCGTGGAAAGCTTATCTTCGAAGATGTTCCGCTGGGGCAGGTGATCAGCGACGTCAATCGCTACCGTCGCGGCCTGATACGCGTGATCGACAACGATCTCCTCAATCTGCGCGTCAGCGGCATTTTCGACGTCAACCACCCTGACGGCCTGCTCGACGCAATCACGCACACCCTGCCGGTTACAGCACTTTCACTGACACCTTACCTGATCCTTTTGCGGCCCGCATAAAAACGCGGAACGCGCCGCAAAAATCATGACGATTATTTTCAACTTCAGGGGTGAGGTAGCCCCTGTCGAGATTCGTCTTTGTCTTGAGCGGCCGGAACACCCGGTCGTGCGTGAGAAAGCAGGAGTTCGACGGGGAATGAAAAGCAGGTCGCGAGAGCGTAGTCGGTTGGTGTTGGGCTTGGGGAGCCTTGGGCTGATATTGTGGTCAACATGTGCAATCACCCCTGCCTTCGGCCAGAACCCCGGACGGCAGATCGGAATGCTCGATATCCCCGGGGGCGCTCTCGGCACCGCGATATCGAGATTGGGCGATGCAGCAGGGCTGCAGATACTCTACCCGGCGGATCTCGTGCGCGGCAAGACGACGAAGGGCGTCACCGGCCAGCTGGGACCGGAACAGGCGCTAAACCGACTGCTTGAAGGAACGGGGTTGAGCTACCGTTTCACCGGCGCTGACACCGTGACGGTCGTCGGGCCTGCGGCAACGGACGGAGCCGCCGGTTCGGACGACTCGACCCTTCTCAATCCCATCACGATCAAGGGATTGCCCAAGACCGGAAGAACCTCCACGCTCGGCGCCTTGGCCGAGGGAGACGCCAATTACGTGACGGCGGGCAGCAGCGCCTTTCTCGATGAGCAGAACATCCAGCGTTTCCGCGGCTCGTCCGTCGGCGATTTCCTCAAGGGGACGCCGGGCGTCCTGACAGGCGACAATCGAAACAGCGGCGCCATCGACGTCAACGTGCGCGGCATGCAGGGCTTCGGCCGCGTTCCTGTCGTCGTCGATGGAACACTGCAGCAGAACACGGTCTATCGCGGCTATTCCGGCGTCGCCTCGCGCAACTATGTGGATCCCGATCTGATCGGTGGCGCCGTTATAGAAAAGGGGCCGTCAGCAAGCGTCTATGGGGTTGGTGCGACAGGCGGCCTCGTTCGTATGGAAACGATCAACGCAGACGACATCATCACCGGCGACAAGAACTGGGGCGTCCGCGTACGAGGCGGGGTGATGGGCAACACGGCTTCTCCGCCTGCGGTGGGCACACCGGGTGGCTACGCGCCCTTGTCGCAGACGCGCTTCACGACCAGCTGCAATTATGCCTGCACCATCCAGAGCGTACCGGATACCGTTCTCGCGGGGAGCCCCAGCGGCATGGACCGTCCCCCTTTCCTTCAGCCGACATCCGGCAGCGGCAGCGCTGCTTTTGCCGCGCGCAATGACATGTTCGAGGTGACGGCGGCCTATGCAAGACGCAAGACCGGGAATTACTACGCCGGCACCAACGGCAACACGCCGGCCCTTACCAGAACCTACAGCACTGTGGTGCGTCCGGCGGTGGGTTCCAGACCCGAACAGATCACCAACTACACCAATCTTTCGGTTGAAGGCCTGAACCGCTACCGCGCCGGCGAGGAAGTGCTCAACACCTCGCAGGACAATACGTCCTATCTCTTGAAGTCCAAGCTGGAACTCGACGGCGGGCACACCTTCGACATGAGCTACATGCGCTATCACAGCATGTTCGGCGAGATGATGCCCTCGGTCATCCTGCGTTTCGACGGCGCCACGCAGGCGCCGCTCAGCGAGGTATCGGTCGATACCTACCGCGCCGGCTACAGCTGGGACCCTGACGACAACGATCTGATCAACCTCAAAGCCAACCTGTGGATGACGGACACCGACACCCATATCCTAACACCTTACGCCTTCAGCTTCGCCGGTATCGGCACCGTGAACATCCCGCAGGACTACTGGGATATCGCCAAGCGATACGGCACCGACATTGTCAACACGTCGGAATTCTCAACCGACTGGGGCGATGTCAGCATTTCGCTTGGCGGCTCCTATGTCTACGAGACCGTCGAGCCCCCACCCGGCCGTCCCAACATCGATTCCAACGGCCTTCTGGCATCGCGCGATGGCTGGCGGAGAGAGGCAAGCGGTTTCGCCGCCGGCGAGTGGAAGCCTACCGACTGGCTGAAGCTCGAAGGCGCCATGCGCTACACCTGGACCCGCTCCTACGACAACAACACCAATTACGGCTCGCTCCTCCATAACCAGGAGGAAAACAGCGGCTGGGCGCCGATGATCGGCGCCACCATCGAGCCATTGCAGGGACTGCAATTCTACACGAAATACGCGGAAGCCATCCGTTCTCCCAGCCTCTTCGAATCCACCACCGGCTTTTCGTTCAACACCGATCCGCTGGTGGGAGTCCGTCCCGAACGCTCTCACAACACCGAAATCGGGATGAATTTCCTCCAGGAAGATGTTTTTGGCGCGGGCGACAAGCTGAGGTTCAAGGCGGCCTACTTCAACAACGACGTCAAGGACTACATGTCCCGCACCAACTATCCCAACGTCTCGGTCAGAAACATCGACCGTGCCTTGTTTCGTGGCTTCGAAGCGTCGGTCGGATACGATGTCGGCTGGGGTTACATCGACATCGGCGGAACGATCTATGACAAGATCGAATTCTGCGCGCAGGAGCGGACCGGCTTGAATTGCCTGCCTTCTGGCGTTGAGAACGGCTACGCCCAGCTGCATGTCCCTCCGCGCAAGAGTGCCACGCTGACGGGCGGCGTCCGCCTGCTGGAAGAATCCCTGGAGGCCGGCGCACGCCTGACCTTCATTGGCGATCGGGGCAGGATGGGCACCAACGAGACCGGCGGCTACACGACTGTCGTCAACTGGGAGAAATATGCCCTGCTGGATATCTTCGCGAGCTACAAGGTGAACGAGAATGTCAGCATGGACTTCGCCATCGATAACGTGACGGACGTCTATTACATGGATGCCCTCACGCTCGGCCTCATGCCGTCTCCAGGGCGCACCTTCCGCTTCAACATGACGGCGAAATTCTAGTCTAACTCCAGCATCAAAGGGCCTGACCGCACGGCGCTTCTTGGGCGCCGGCGGCCATCAGGCGGCATTATCGGATCGTCGTATGCGCGTACTCGGCCTTGATGGTGACGAGAGGCTTGGCGCCGACCACGCTCGGCCGGGGGCTGTCGATCAGCGACGCCTTGGCGGTGACGGTATAATCGACAGGCACGTCCTTGCCGAAATCGAGATAGCTGTCGACCGAATGTGCCTTCACGTCGATCGTCTCGTCGGCGTTGAGCTTGTCGTAAGTCAGATGCGCCCTGAGCGCGGCACTATCGATGGCGACGTTCGAGGCGTGTCCCTGCAGCGTCACATCGGCGGCCTTGCTCGATAGGCCGAGCTTCGCAAACTCGCCCTCGAACCGCGCCATCACGGCCTGCTGGTTGACCTCGATCGACCCGCCCGGCGGAATGTTGGCAACGACCTCGGGCGAGCAATCGGAGAGATCGAACCACTTCGTCGAGGCGACCGCGATCGACAGCGTCGTGCCATTGATCGTCATCCGGCTCTGGTCCTCGCAACCGCTGAAGAACCAGCTGGAGTACCAGCGGCTGAACCAGCCATCGCGCCGCCCCCGCGTCTCGGCCCGATAGGGCTCGTGTGAATTGGCGCTGATCCGGATCGAGCTGGCGTCGCCGGTTATCACGATCGAGCGGATCGACGAGACGTCGATCGTCTCTCCCGTCCGCCAGCCATCGGCATAGCTTGAAACCAGCGTAAACAGGAGCAGAGGTATGGTTATGATGATCATCATGGCAGTCTCCTTGCGTGACACCGCTCCCATCGAGCGGCGAACCCAAGGTGGCTGAGAACACAGGAAATCGAGACCTCGATCGCGATCCGGGTCGCCCGCGATTGCGATCGAGGTCATTGTCGTGCTCATATCGCTCTTCTGTTGCTGGATCCGCACCCATGATCTTCGTGCCGCTGCCCTTCGTCGTCACCCTGTTGCTCGCGATCCTGCTTGTCCGGATGGTCAGGCAAAGCGATGGCCTGGCGCCCGAGCGGCGGCCCTTCCTGATCCTGATCGCGCTCTATGCGCTGCAATCGGTGCTGCTCGGCCTGCGCTGGGGCTATGACATCATCGCCCTGATGCCCGGCCAGGCGGTGCTCGCCGCCCTGATCGCCGCCTTCGCCTGGATCAGCTTCAGCAACCTCGCGCGCGACAACACCCTCTCCTGGCTGCGCCTTGCGCCGCATCTCCTGCCGGCCGCGATCGTCCTGGTGCTGATGATCTTCTGGCGCGGCCCTGTCGGCATTTTCATCACCGCCACCTTTACGGCCTATGGCGCAGCCCTCTTCTGGCTCGCCCGCCACGGCCCCGATGGACTTATCTCCTCACGGCTCGACGGCGCGCTCCTCTCCTACCGCTCGCTGCTGATCACCGCAGTGGCACTTCTCGCCTCCGCCGCCGCCGATATCGTCATCAGCTTCGATTTCTATAGAACCGGCGGCGCTCATGCCGGCGCCGTGGTCGCGATCGGCAATGTCATCTCGCTGCTGGCACTCGGCACCGCCGCCGCCATCGCCAGCAGCAGCCAGTCCACCGAACCCGCGTCATTGCCCCAGCCCCAGCCACAGCCAACGCCACCGGCACCCGCATCCGGCCCGACAGAGGAAGACGGCGCCATCGCCCGGTCGCTGGACGAACTCATGCAGTCACGCGAACTCTACCGCGACCCCGAGCTCAATCTCGGCCGCATCGCCCGCAGGATGAACCTGCCTGCGCGGCGCGTATCGATCGCCGTCAACCGCGTGCACGGCGCAAGCGTCTCGCAATATGTCAACGACTACCGCATCCGCGCCGCCTGCCAGACGCTGGAAACCACCGATGAGCCCGTGACCCGGCTGATGTTCGACTGTGGCTTCATCAGCAAGTCGAATTTCAACCGCGAATTTCTGCGCGTCACCGCCACGAACCCCACCGAATACCGTAGGCGCCACCAGACCCGGCCAGTCGGCCCAAGGCCCGCGCCGGAACCGGAATTCCTGCCCACGCCGCAAGAGCCGCTTTTCATGTCACCGTGACAAAGCAGCCGTTCACAACGCGAAGGCGCCGTCCTATTCATGACGGCATTATCATCCGAAAGAGCTCCCATGGTCAGCATTGAAATGATCGTCGCCGCCCGCGCCCGCCTGCGTGGACATGCCCGCCGCACCCCGCTTCTTTCCTCTCCGTTTCTCGACGAGATCGCCGGGCGCCGGCTGTTCATCAAGGCTGAATGCCTGCAGCACACCGGCTCCTTCAAGTTCCGCGGCGGCTGGTCGGCCGTCTCGGCATTGGAGCCAGAGGTGCGCGCCCGCGGCGTCATCGCGTTTTCTTCCGGCAACCACGCGCAGGGCGTCGCGCTTGCCGCCAAGCTGCACGGCGTCCCCTCCGTCATCATCATGCCCTCCGACGCCCCGAAGCTGAAGATTGCCAACACCCGCGCGCTCGGCGCCGAGGTCGTGCTTTACGACCGCGCCACCGAAGACCGCGACGCGATCGGCGCGCGCCTCTCGGAAGAGCGCCGCCTGACCCTGATCAAACCCTTCGACGAACCGCAGGTCATCGCCGGCCAGGGCACGACCGGGCTGGAGATCGCCGAACAGGCGGAAGAGGAAGGCGTGAGCGCAGCTGAAGTGCTGGTCCCCTGCGGCGGCGGCGGCCTGACCTCGGGCATCGCGCTGGCGCTCGAAGCCCGCACGCCCGGCTTCCGCGTCCGCCCCTGCGAGCCCGAAGGCTTCGACGACACGACCCGCTCGCTGGCCTCGGGCCAGATCGAGCGCAACGCCACCCTGTCAGGCTCGATCTGCGACGCCATCATCACGCCGCAGCCCGGCAACATCACTTTCCCGATCCTGAAACGCCTCGCCGGCCCCGGCATCGTCGTCACCGACGAAGAGGCGCTCCGCGCCATGGCGCTGGCCTTCACCCGCCTGAAGATCGTCGTCGAACCCGGCGGCGCGGTCGCACTGGCCGCCGCGCTGTTTCATGGGGAGCAGTTGCAGGAGGATGCCGCGATCGTGGTGACCTCGGGCGGCAATGTGGATGACGAGATGTTTGGCCGGGCGCTGGCGTTGCGGGGGTAGGGCGCGAGGTTGGCGCTGCGGGATGTGGCTGCGAAGCCGAGAGGTCGGCGGGTGCGATAACTGACTCCAAAACCGAGGTCTCGGCGGGTGCATTACCCCCCTCTGCCCTGCCGGGCATCTCCCCCACAAGGGGGGAGATTGGCTGGGGGCCACCGCTCGCTCCCAGGTCAACGTTTGGCGATGCCGCCGCAACGGGTCGATCTCCCCACCTGTGGGGGAGATGCCCGGCAGGGCAGAGGGGGGGTATCCCACCCGCCAAGCCAACGTCGAACTCACCTACCGCACGGCACCCCACCAAGCCCGCAATTACACCCGCACCAACCGGCTCCCATCCCCCTCCGCAAGCCCACGCCGGATCGCCACCTCCACCGGGCAATAATCCCCATCCGCCCGTTCTAGCGAAAACGGCTGTCGCAGCCCAAGCGGTGGCTGCGCCATGAAGCGTGGGGTCTTGCCGCGATGCATCTGCGCCGCATGCACCAGGAACGGATGGCACAGATAGACCGTGCCAGCCGGCCCCGTCGCCAGGGCCTGCGGCCGCTCCGCCCCCATCTGCTCCAGATACATATGCGACCGCCCCGCCTCGCCCGCCGGCGCCAGATAGCGCGCCATGTCCTTGTGCGAGCCCACCCGGATACGCGTCGGTGCATCCTCCTCGCCGACATCGGAAAACAGGAAGAGCATCAGCAACGCCCGGTCGCGTGAGGTGACATTCACCCGCCACGCCGAGAAGTTACTGCGCTCGTTCGGGTCGCCCGTCTCCCCGGCGAAACTCAGATCCACATGCCAGCCGGCATCGCCGGGATCATCGGGATGCGGAAACCGCACCGGAAAGCTGCCGAGCCCATCGCGCGGCAGCCACCGCCCCTTGCCCACCAGCTGGTCGAAAGCCTGATGCAGCACCGGCGTGTTGGCCGCCGCAGCGAACGGCCCACCGCCATAGCCGGGAAGCCTGATCACGGGATGGGTCCAAGTTGAAGGATCGTCGCGGTCGAAGGGAATATCGCCCCACATGATATCGCGCGCTTCCTCGGCCAGTTCACGCGGAAAGGCATTGTCGATGCGGATGAAACCGTTCTCGATGAACAGCTCGATCTCGGCCGCGCTGAGCACAGGCGGATAGGTTTTGTCGGTCATGGAAATTGCTCCATCTGCGCCTCCCCGGAGCGTCGCTCGTCTGACAGGAGGCGGATTTCGGTCAAGCGCCGCTGCCGACCGAAGGGCCGGACTGCGGTCGCGTCTTCAGGGCCACAGTGGTGGCCGAGCCTTTAGCGGCTCAAGAAGAAGACCGAAGCGATGTTGAGCGTGAGCGTCATCATGATGGCTGAAGGCTAACAGCGGCCGGCCGACGGGTCAACCGCGCCGCTGCCGCGCCATCACAGCACTGACGGCAGCGGGCCTTGCAACCTCGCCAAGCACATCAAAAACCGACTGCCGCACCAGCCCGGCCAACCTCGCCACCGCCGGCGCACTCTCGGCCTCCGCCCGGTGCAGCACCAGGCCGAGCCCGGGCAATTCAGGCAGCGCCAGGTCTTCCGCCATGAGCGGCCGCACCTTCACGGGCAATCCGACGGGCGTGCGCAGCGTGATCCCTAGCCCCGCCGCCGTCGCCGCCCACAGGCCGCCGAGGCTGGGGCTGACGAAGGCGAGCCGCCAGGAAATGCCCGCCGCATCCAGCGCCTTGGTCGCGGCGCTGCGCATCAGGCAGGGCGCCTCGAGTGCGGCGAGCGGCAGCGGCTCTCCGCTTGCGCGGTTCCATCCCGATGACACGGCGGCCGAGCCGATCCAGCGCATCGGCACCTCGCCGATCCGGTCGCAATGCGGCGTCAGCGTCCCGTCGCTCCAGGCGAGCGCGAGGTCGAGCTTGCCCGACGTCACCCGCTCGATCAGCTCGACGTTGCGCACCACGCGCGCCTCGATACGCACCTTCGGATGCGCCCGTGCGAAGCGGCCGAGCACATCAGGCAGCAGCGTCTCGCCGAAATCCTCCTGCAGCCCGAGCCGCACCCAGCCCTCCAGCTCGACACTGTGCACGGCCGCCGCCGCCTCGTCGTTCAGCTCCAGCAGCCGGCGGGCATAGCCAAGCATGGTTTCGCCGGCATCGGTCAGCGCCAGCCCGCGGCCGGACTTGCGAAAGATCGGCGTGCCCGCCTGCTCCTCCAGCTTCTTCAGTTGCGCGCTCACAGCCGAGGTCGAGCGCCCTAGCCGGTCGGCGGCGCGCGCGAAATTGCCGAGCTCCATGCCGGTGACGAAGGTTCTGAGAACGTCGAGGTCGAAGATCGTCCGGCGCATTTAATAGTCCATTTTTTCAGGATCGATGATCCATTATATTCTGATTTTCTGCATTATCGTGCCGTGCGATCCTCTTCCTGTCAACATCAGGGAAAAGGAGGCAAACATGCCCTTCACTCGTATCTCGCTTCTGAAAGGCAAATCGCCGGACTATATCGCGGCCCTCTCCGAGAGCCTCCACCGCGCCATGGTGGAAACCTTCAACGTGCCGCCGGCCGATCGCTTTCACATCATCCACCAGCACGACCGGGGCGAGTTGATCTTCGACCGTAACTATCTCGCCGGCCCACGCTCCGACGATTTCGTGCTGATCGCCATCACCGCCGGCAAGCCGCGCACAGCGGATGCGCGCACCGCTTTCTTCAAGCGCGCGGTCGAACTGCTCGGCCAATCGCCGGGCCTGCGGCCTGAGGATGTGATGATCGTCATCAACACCACGGCACCGGACGAGTGGTCGTTCGGCAATGGCGAGCAGCAGATGCTGGAGCCCGGTTGGGAAATCCGGGCGATGGAGACCGCGCCATGATCGCCATGCAATACGGCTTCACCCTGCCTGCCGATTACGACATGGCGATCATCGACCGCCGCATCCGCGACAAGGGCCCGATGACCGACGGCTTCCCAAACCTCGGCTTCAAGGCCTATCTCACGGCACGCAAGGGTGAACTCGGCGCGACCGACAATCTCTACGCGCCCTTCTATCTCTGGCGGCACGCTGAAGGCGCGAGCGACTTCCTCTGCGGCCCCGGTTTTGAGGCCGTCAGCCAATCCTTCGGCCGGCCGCAGGTAGCGACGTGGATTGTCTGGCACGGCGAGGTGGCGCCGGATGTGGCCGAGGCGCGCTTCGCGACACGTGAGATCTTGCCGCTGGGCACTGAGGTGTCACTTGCATCGGTTCGCGAGAGTCAGACGGCCCGTGCGCGTGAGCGGTTGGACGAGCCCGGCATGCTCGCATCCGTCGCGGCGTTCGATCCCTCGAGCTGGACGATGGTGCGCTTCGCATTGCACGTGGATGCGCCTGCTGTGTCGCCATCGATGCGGATCTATCGCGTCGGTCACGTGTCGCTGCCGTGAAAGGTTATAGCGAGTTCTCGATAGGTTCAGAGGAATACTGATCGAGAGGTCAGTGAGCGTGTTACCCCCCTCTGCCCTGCCGGGCATCTCCCCCACAGGTGGGGAGATTGGCTGGGCTCGGCCGCTCGCTCCGACATCCACGTTTGGATGGGGAACACGTCACGAGTCGATCTCCCCGATGCCCGGCAGGACAGAGGGGGGTATCCCACCCACCAAGTCAGCAATGCACCAAGCCACAACCCGACAACGAAAAAACCCGCCACCTCCAGAAGGCAGCGGGTTCTCAACTCAATCAAACCAAATCCGGATCAAAACCCGCTCTGGCCGTCCGAACCGATATAGGCGATGCGCAGCATGTTGGTGGCGCCCGGTGTCCCGAGCGGCACGCCGGCCGAGATGATGATGCGGTCGCCCGGCTTGCCGAAGCCTTCGTCGGCGACGATGCGGCAGGCGCGGTTGACCATGTCGTCGAGGTCGGTCGCGTCATGCGTGACCACACAGTGCAGGCCCCAGACGATGGCGAGGCGGCGTGCGGTCTGGATGACGGGCGACAGCGCCAGGATCGGCACCTGCGGGCGCTCGCGCGATGCGCGCAGGCCGGTCGTGCCCGACGAGGTGTAGCAGACGATGGCCGACAGGCGCAGCGTTTCGGCGATCTGGCGGGCAGCCAGCGAAATCGCGTCGGCGCCGGTGGCTTCCGCCTGGGCGCGCTGGGCGTAGATGATGCCGGGATAATGCGGCTCGCGCTCGATGGTGCTGGCGATCGATGCCATGGTCGAGACGGCTTCAACAGGATAATCGCCGGAGGCGGATTCAGCCGAGAGCATGACGGCGTCGGCGCCTTCAAAGACGGCGGTCGCGACGTCGGAGACTTCGGCGCGGGTCGGGACCGGCGCCGAGATCATCGATTCCAGCATCTGCGTGGCGACGACGACGGGCTTGCCCGAACGGCGGCAGGCGCGGATCAGCTGCTTCTGGATGCCGGGAACGGATTCGAGCGGCATTTCGACACCGAGATCGCCACGGGCAACCATCAGCGCGTCGGAGAGCTCGATGATCTCTTCGATCCGCTCGATTGCCTGCGGCTTCTCAATCTTCGCCATCAGGCCAACGCGGCCGCGCGCGATCTTGCGCACTTCAACCAGATCCTCGGGACGCTGTACGAAGGAAAGCGCGACCCAATCGACGTCATCAGTTGCGAGAACCGCATCGAGGTCGGCGCGGTCCTTGTCGGTCAGCACGCCGGCGGTGAGGATCGTGTCGGGAAGGCTGACGCCCTTGCGGTCGGAAATCCGGGTGCCGGAAATAACGGTCGTGACGATGCTCTTGCCGTCGCACTTTTCAGCGCGCAAAGCGAGCTTGCCGTCGTCGATCAGCAGGCGGTCGCCCGGCTTCACGGCTTCGAGAATTTCGGGATGCGGCAGGAACACGCGGTTCTTGTCGCCGGGGGTGTCGTTGTTGTCGAGCGTGAACGTGTCGCCCGGCTTCAGGTCGACCTTGACGTCGGCGAACTTGCCGACGCGCAGCTTCGGACCCTGAAGGTCGGCGAGAATGCCGATCGGCCGGCCGCTGCGGGTCTCGACCGCGCGGATGCGCTGGATCAGCGTGCGCATCGTGTCATGGCTCGCATGGCTCATGTTGATGCGGAAAACGTCGGCACCGGCCTGGTGCAGCTTCTCGATCATCGCTTCTTCGGACGAGGCGGGTCCGAGCGTTGCGAGGATTTTTACTTTGCGGTTACGCTTCATCAGTTCGGACTTTCCTGGGTGCCTGGGGTATCGGAAAGTTGAACCATCCAGCTGCCCTGGCGGCCCGTGTCATATTCCTTGAACCCCATCTTCTGATAGCCACGGGCGTAGCAATCATTGACGCCCGTGATCTTGAATTCGTTCTCCGCCACGCACATCTGCACGTCGCCCGTCCATCGTCCTCCCCGGGCGGCGTCTTCGGCGTAGAGGTAGTAGTAGCGAGACTGAAGCTCTCCCTCGATCAGTGTCGCGCAGGTCGTTGCCGGGACCTGCCACCAGCCTTCGGTCATCCAGCCGTCCTTGGCCCGGTAACCGATCGCCACGCCGACTAGATTCTGCGTACCGTTGCAGACGCGAAAATCCGCGCGCGCCACATCGGCAATGAAGAACGGCGAGAACGCCGCGAGAACAAAAAGAGCAAAACGGGCAAGCGGCCCGGAACGCGTAAGGAAACATGGCGCGGTCTGGATCAACACGACTTCCAATTGGCTCCCGGTTATTCGTTGTCGTGCCTTCTTGCGCTGCCTCCCGGCGAAAGTCAACGCAATGCTAATCGATTATATTTCTGACATCAAACAAGAGGCGCAGTCGCCGCCGCAAGGATCGCGCGGAGATTGCCAAGCCATAGCGAAGTGATTGATCACGGGGCGCGCTTGAACCCTTCCCCTGCCCGTGCGATCAGAGACACGCTTGCAAACAGTCAATGGCATTGTCCTCGATGAACGACTTCCAATCCTTCGAAATTCTAGGCGGACATCATGACAGGGGTATGGTGCTCCTAGGGGACCATGCGATGAACCGCCTGCCGGAACGCTATGGCAGCCTGGGCCTGCCCGAGAGCGCCTTTGCCCGGCATATCGCCTATGACATCGGCATCGAGGGGCTGACGCGGGCGCTGTCCGAAAAGCTTGGCGTGCCCGCCGTGCTCGGCGGCTTCTCGCGGCTGCTGATCGATCCGAACCGGGGCGAGGACGACCCGACGCTGATCATGAAGATCTCCGACGGCGCCATCATTCCGGGCAACCACCCGATCACCCAGGAAGAGTGGAACGGCCGCATCGCCAATTTCCACCGCCCCTATCACAATGCCGTCAGCGAGACGATTGCGAAGGTCGCCGCCGCCACCGGCAAGGCGCCGTTGGTGCTCTCGCTTCACTCTTTCACGCCCGCCTGGAAAAACGTGCCGCGCCCATGGCACGCCGCCGTCCTGTGGGATAGCGACCACCGCGCCGTCGGCCCGCTTCTTGACTTGCTGCGCGCCGATCCCGATCTGGTGATCGGCGACAACGAGCCCTATGATGGCGCGCTGAAGGGTGACACCATGTACCAGCATTGCATGGTCACGGGCATCCCGCACGCGCTGCTGGAGGTTCGCCAGGACCTGATCGGCGACGCCCCAGGAATTGCAGCCTGGGCCGACCGGCTGGCGCCGATCTTTGCGACCATGAACGCCGACCCGGCGCTGCATCAATACCAGGTGCACGCCTCGCGCACCGGCCCATACTGACGATAGGAGAGCAAAATGACCGAGCTCAGCAAGGAACAACAAACCGAATTCGAAGCCGCCGCTTTCCGCCGCCTCGTCGCGCACCTGCGCGAGCGCACCGACGTCCAGAACATCGACATGATGAATCTGGCCGGCTTCTGCCGCAACTGCCTGTCCAACTGGTACAAGGACGCGGCCGATGCCGATGGCGTCGAACTGACAAAGGACGAGGCCCGTCAGATCGTCTACGGCATGCCCTTCGACGAGTGGAAAAGCCGCTACCAGACCGAAGCGACGCCCCAACAAAAAGCCGCATTCGAAAGCAACAACCCGCACAAATGAGCCCCGGCTCTGTCGAATAGGCTTGACCCCGGCGGCACTTCACGGCAGTCAACGCCATCCGAATTTTTATCCCCCTAGCAGGAGAACACGATGTCTGATGCCCACGGCGTTGCCCGCGACCAGCTTCGCGCTTTCATCGAGCGCATTGAACGGTTGGAAGAAGAAAAGAAGACCATCGCCGACGATATCAAGGACGTCTACGGCGAAGCCAAGGGAACCGGCTTCGACACCAAGATCCTGAAAAAGGTCATCGCGCTGCGCAAGAAGGATGAGCAGGAGCGTCTCGAGGAAGAAGCGATCCTCGACACCTATCTGGCCGCGCTCGGCATGATCGAGGGCCCGGCAGAAGCCTGATTTCGATTACTATCGAACCAAACAAGAAAGCCGCCGGGTCGCCCCGGCGGCTTTCTTTTTGTCTCTCTGTCCCAGCCGATCAGCCGAGCTGCGTGACTCAGCCAAGCTGCGTGACGTAGCGCACGTCGAGATAGGCGTTGATCGCTTCCGAGCCGCCTTCCGTGCCGTAGCCCGAATCCTTGATGCCGCCGAACGGCACTTCCGGCAGGGCAAGGCCATTGTGGTTGATCGACAGCATGCCGGCTTCGACGCGGCGGCCAAGCGCCTGCGCGGTGGCGCTGGAGCTGGTGAAGGCAAAGGAGGCCAGGCCGAACGGCAGGCGGTTCGCTTCGGTGATCGCATCTTCAAGCGTCGAGAAGCGGTTGATGATGGCGAGCGGGCCGAAGGGCTCCTCGTTCATGACGCGCGCCGAAAGCGGCACGTTGGCGAGAACCGTCGGCTCGAAGAAGTTGCCGGTGTTGCCGATGCGGCGGCCGCCGGTCTTCAGTTCAGCGCCCTTAGAGACGGCATCGTTGATCAGTTCTTCGAGAGCCGGGATACGGCGCTCATTGGCGAGCGGGCCCATTTCGACGCCTGCGTCCAGACCGTTGCCGACCTTGACCGCCTGGGCGGCCTTGACGAAGCCATCCGTGAACTGGTCCATCACGCCGTCCTGCACCAGGAAGCGTGTCGGCGCGACGCAGACCTGGCCGGCATTGCGGAACTTCGAGCCGGCCATGATCGACACGGCCTGATCGACATTGGCGTCATCGAACACCATGACCGGCGCGTGACCGCCAAGCTCCATCGTCGCCCGCTTCATGTGCAGGCCGGCCAGCGCCGCCAGCTGCTTGCCGACAGGCGTCGAGCCGGTGAACGAGATCTTGCGGATGACGGGATGCGAGATCAGATATTCGGAAATCTCGGCCGGAATGCCGTAAACGAGGTTGACGACACCATTGGGAATGCCGGCATCGGCGAAGACGCGGATGAGCTCGGCCGGCGATGCCGGGGTTTCCTCGGGCGCCTTGACGATGATCGAGCAGCCGGCGGCAATCGCGGCCGAAAGCTTGCGCACCACCTGGTTGATCGGGAAGTTCCACGGCGTGAAGGCCGCGACCGGGCCGACCGGCGACTTGATCGCCAGCTGCGTGACATTCGGCGCACGCGACGGAATGACCTGGCCATAGGTGCGGCGCGCCTCTTCGGCGAACCAGTCGATCACGTCGGCGGCGCCGGCGATTTCAACGAGCGACTGCGCCAGCGGCTTGCCCTGCTCGCGCGTCATCATCCAGGCGATGGTTTCCTTGCGCTCGCGCAGGAGGTCGGCGGCGCGGCGCATCATCTTCGAGCGGTCGAAGGGCGAGGTATCGCGCCAGACGCGGAAGCCCTTGTCGGCTGCGGCGAGTGCTGCGTCGAGATCCTCGCGGGAGGCATGCGGAATGGTGCCGATGGTCTCACCCGTGGCCGGGTCGGTGACGGGCAGCGTCTTGCCGGAGGCGGCATTCTTCCATTCGCCGTCGATGAACAGCTTCACATCGGGATAGGTCTGCATGATTATTCCTTGTCGTCTTCATCAAATCAATTCGTCGGACAGCGAACGGCGGGCCGGGGGCACGCTCCGCACATGCCTCATATAGGCCGAACGGATGCTGTTTCTCAGAGCATGCGACGTTATAAACCGAAATAGGCCAGTGTCTCCCCCCAATCGGTCATCCCACTTATGCCAAAAGCGCTACGCCAAAAGCTCTAGGATTGCAGGACTTTGATCGCCCCGCCGATTGCGGTAGTGATCGAGGCGTCGCAGGAGGATTGGAATGGATGAGGTCGGCTGCATCATCGCCGGGGCCGGCGTAATCGGGCTGGCGATCGCGCGCGAAGCGGCGATGCGCGGTCTGGAGACGCTGGTCATCGAGGCCAACCCGATGATCGGCATGGAGACCAGCTCCCGCAATTCCGAAGTCATCCACGCCGGCATCTATTATCCGCCCGGATCGCTGAAGGCGCGGCTCTGCATCGAAGGCCGCGGTCGGCTCTATCGCTACGCCGAGGACAGGCGCATCCCCCACGCCCGCTGCGGCAAGTTCATCGTCGCGACCAGCCCGGCGCAGGTAGAGAAACTGGAAGCCATCCGCATCAAGGCGGCCGAATGCGGCGTCGATGATCTCGTCCTGATCTCCGGCGAGGAAGCGATGGCCCGCGAGCCGGCCCTGAGTTGCGTCGCCGCCCTCGTCTCGCCCTCGACCGGCATCGTCGATAGCCACGCACTGATGCTCTCCTTGCGCGGGGATGCCGAGGAGAACGGCGCCTTCATCGCCCTCAACACCGAGATCGTGTCAGGCGAGGCCGCCGACAACCGCTTCGTCCTGCGCACCCGCGACAAGACGAGCGGCGGGGAATACGACGTATCATCGCGCCATTTCATCAACGCCGCCGGTCTGCACGCCAACGATCTTGCCCGCCTCGTCTCGGGCTTCGACCACGCCACGGTGCCCAAGCTCCACCTCGCCAAGGGCAACTACTTCGCCGCCCCGACGCGCAACGTCTTCTCGCGGCTGATCTACCCGGTGCCCGAGGATGGCGGCCTCGGCGTGCACCTGACCATGGACCTTGGCGGCTCCATCCGCTTCGGCCCCGATGTCGAGTGGATCGACGCGATCGACTACGAGGTCGATCCGACGCGCTGCGAGCGGTTCTATGACGAGATCCGGCGCTACTGGCCCGGCCTGCCCGACAACTGCCTGCAGCCGGCCTATAGCGGCATCCGCCCCAAACTCTCCGGCCCCGGCCAGCCCGCCGCCGACTTCGCCATTCACGGCCCATCCGTCCACGGCGTCAGCGGCATGGTGCATCTCTATGGCATCGAGAGCCCGGGGCTCACCTCGTCGCTTGCGATCGCCGAACACGTCATGGCCGAAATCGCCGGCTGAAAGGTGGCGCACAACGCCCGTCTCCAACCTTCGGATAGTGGTTTCGCCGCGCAATTCGCGGTAGATTGCACAGTCAGAGGAGCAACTTGCGGAGCGCATTTCGTGAAAACGATCACCGACAAGGAACTGGCCGAGCGCCTGCGCCAGGCTCTCACGCTTCTCGACAACAGCATGCCCTCAAGCAAACGCGCGCTCAACATCTACGAGATGGTGATCCGGGTGCTCGATACCGGCGCGCGGGTGCTCGAAGACGAACAGTTTCGCACGACGGCCAACGACAATCCCGGCAAGCCCTGAAGCGGGCGCGACGCCCTATCCCTTGATCCGCGCCAGCACGCGATCGAGCGCCGCGATCAGCGCGCCGCTTCCGCCCTGGTGGTCGAAGTCCTCGAACACCTGCTCGTTCAAGCCGCCCTTGGTGGAGAACTCTTCCATGAGTTCGGTGAGCGGCGTGTCGCCATGCTTGACCGCCTCCTGCGCGAGGCTGAGGAACAGCGGCGCCAGATAGGCCCGCGCCTTGTCCGCAGGCATCCCCTGATCGGCGAGCCAGCCGGTGGTGCGATCGAGAATGCCGAAATAGGTGGCCATCAGTGAGCTTGTGGCCGCCAGCAGATCATACTCCGCGCGCGTCTCGCAGGCGACGGCACTGCCCAGCGCCGAGAAGATCGCGGCGACCGTGTCATTCCCAGGATAGATCGCCGTCACCCCGGCGCGCTCGGCAACGAAGGGCAGCGGAATGGCCTGGGTGATCGTAACAGGCGCATCGATCCAGTCCTCGAGCTTCGCCCGGTCGGTCGCAGCGACAACGCTGACGACGCTCTGCCCGGCACGAAAACGCAAGCCCTTGATCACCTCCTCGGCGATCTGCGGCCGGATCGCCAGGAACAGGATATCGGCGGCATCGACCACGGCCTGGTTGTCGGCGCCGATCTCGATCAGCGGCGACGATGCCGCCAGACGTGCGGCGATCTCGCCATTGCGCGGCGAGACGGTGATCCGCGACAGGTCGAGCGACGAGCCGAGCATCCCCTTGACCATGGCCTCGGTGATCGCCCCCGTGCCCACGAACCCAATCTTCATCACCGCTCTCCGTTAATTGCCGCGCATCCAACGCCACCAACAAAAAACCGCCGGATCGCTCCGACGGTTCTGATTGTCTGATCTGGAAGATGGCTCAGTTCGATTCGAACTTGCGCACTTCCATGAAGTTGACCGCCGTGCCGCTGAAGCGGCCCGTGTCGATCGACGCCGTCTTGGTGAAGCCCTCGGCGTAGACGGCCTTCGGCTGCGCGCGTAGCGTCTGGCTAACGAAACGCGGTGCCTTGACCGGCTTGGTCACCATTTCCATGCGCGCATTGCTGAGCGCCCACTGCGAGATGATCTTCTGCGTCAGCTTCGGCTCGGTGGTAACAGTCGCGCGGCTGGCATCGGCCTCGGCGGCTTCATGCTTGGTCGGGCGGCCACCCTTCGAAGGCAGGCTCTGAGCCGCACTCGGCTCGATTGCCGGCTTCGGCACATCGAAGGCGTCGCCGAAGCTTGCCGACTTGGTCGCGGGCGCAAGCGCTGCCAGCTGCACCGGCGGCTTTTCGGCCGGAACCTTTTGCGGCATCGCTGCGTTTATAGCCTGTTCGACGCTCGATACCGGCGGCTGGTTGGCTGCAAGCTGGCCGCTATTGGCATTGTTCTGCTGGTTGAGAGCATCGGCAACGGCTGGAGAAAGCGTACCCTGCTGATCTGCCTCATCGACACCGGCTTCCGGATCGGCATTCGCCGCAGCCAGAAGCTTTTCTGCCAGAGCCGGACGCTCAGCCGGCGTCGGCACTGCTGCGAGATTCCCCGTCATCGCGGCAGCCGGATCGGCTGAAGCGACTTCCGCGTCTCCCGGAGAACGACGTGCACCGAGGAGCGAAGGCACCGGAACGCTATACGCGCTGAGATCCGCATAGCCCTGCTGACCCTGATCGGTCACAGCGGCAAGAGCATCCTGCGCGGCATTACCCGATTGCGGAGCGACAAGGGCGCTGGCCACTTCGCTGCCGCCAGGCTGATTTGCAAACGCCGGCCGCACCTGCGGGATCGGCGCGTTGACGCTTGCGACGTCGGTCTGCTGCGAAGCCTCTGCCTGAGCCGGGGCACCCTGGCTCGGATCAGCCGCGTTCGGCATATCGGCGGCCTTCGGTGGCGTTGCCTTGGCAACGGCGACTGCTGGCGTGCTGTCGTCGGAGTTATCCTCTTCCTCATCCGCGCCACCGCCAAACAGGGCTGCAAACAAGGTCTTCGGCTTCTTGCGCTCTTCGCTTGCCGAGCCGGTATAGGCGCCGGAGCTTGCCATCTGCACCGAGCTGTCGCTGACGCGGCGCTTGTAATCGGCGACCGCCTGCTCATAACCCGGCAGCGGCTTGCCGTCGGCCGGGATGTGCATCGTGTTGCCGTTGGGGAAGAGACGGACGAGTTCGTCGCGGTTCATGCGCGGCCATGCGCGAACGCCGCCGACATCCATGTGCACGAAGGGCGAACCGGATTTCGGATAGAAACCAACGCCGCCGACCTGCATTTTCATGCCGATTGCGCGCAAAGTTGCCAGTTTCACATCAGGAATAAAGAAGTCCATCGCCTTGCCGAGCATGTGCTGGCTCTTCTCGGCGACACCGGAATTGCGCGAGCGGTTCTTCAGCATGGCGTTGGTGCCCGGCGAACGGAAACCGCAGACGACGTTGATGTAATCCTTGGAACCGCTCTGGCGGTAGACTTCCCAGATCAGGTCGAATAGGCGCGGGTCCATCTTCGTCGGCTGGTTCTTGCGCCAGTCGCGAAGGAAGCGGTTCAGCTGCTCGAGACCCTTGGGGTCGAACCTGCCGTTGCGCTTATAGGTGATGACAGCCTTTTCACCCGTGTGAATGAAGTAAAGCTTGAGACTACGCGTTTCGCCCGCCGCTTCGGACGGCGTACTGGAGCCGACGAGCACCGGGGACGAAACTGCAACTGCGAGAAGGGCGGCCATAGCCGTCCTTGTCACCTTTCCGCAAAGGTCTGCGCACCTGTTGCGCCATGTCGGGCGCGAAGGCTTCGTATTCCAATTCAGATCCGGCAAACTCAATCCCCGTCAGACAGCCGATGGTCCCTCAATCTGACCCTTGACTGTGAAATGCGGTCACACGATGGCAAAAATGCCACACATGATCAACCTTTTCTTTACATAGTGAACAGGCCACTAACAAGTGGTTTATGATTGGTAACAAAAGATGATTGCTTGTTTGCACTAAAGCACACATCTCCTATCCCCTAACCGAAATTAACCATACAAGTTAACGACTTAACAAACCACTAATGGTGCTAAATGGCAACCTTTCCGGCCGGTACAACAGCATATTCTTATATCAGAATGTCGACGCAACGCCAGCTTCGCGGCGATTCGTTGTTAAGACAAACCCAACTTTCGGATGAATTCATTCGGAAGCACGGCCTGATTCTCGACAAAACTTTGCACGATATCGGTCAGTCGGCCTGGACCGGAGCGAACTTGAAGAAGGGTGCGCTAGGCAAATTCCTCGCCCTTGTTGAAGACGGAACGATCGCGCCGGGCAGTGTTTTGCTGGTCGAAGCGCTTGACCGACTATCTCGCCAAACAGTCATCAATGCGCTTGAACCGTTCCTTGCCCTACTCCGAGCAGGGATCATCATCGTCACGTTGAAGGACGACAACATCTATTCGCAGGAGAGCGTCGGAAACGACTGGACCCGGCTAATCATCAGCCTCAGCGAAATGGCTGCTGCGAACAAAGAAAGCGAGAACAAGAGCGGTCGTGTTCGTGCAGCTGCCGAGACGAAGCGGCAAAACGGGCTGAAAGGAATTGGAAAATACTCGCAAAACGTTCCCGGCTGGATCGGCCAGGACAAGGCGCATGACGGCACGATCAAGTACGTGCTGAACGACCACGCGACGACCGTCAAAGACATTTTCGAGCTGGCCGCTGACGGGATCGGTCAAATGGGCATCGCCAAGATGCTGAACCAGCGCAATGCTCCGACTTTCAGGAAGTCAGCAACTGGCTGGCATCAAACGACAGTCCGCAATGTGCTGCTCAACAAAGCGGTGCTGGGCATATTGGAGCCGCGCAAACTCGTCGCTGGCAAAATGACCCGATATGGCGATGACATTCCCGATTACTACCCGGTAGCGATTGACGAAGACTTATTCTATAGAGTGCAACAGATGCTCGTTCGGAGAGGTCCACGAGTTCGACGCGGAAACACGTTCACAAATATCTTTCAGGGGCTCTCGCATTGCGCCCATTGCTTCGGCCCGATGTCGGTTACGTCGGGTGGTCCAAAGCCCTATACGACGTATCTGAGATGCTACAATCATTTCCGCAACAAGGGCTGTGATGCTGGCAAGAAAATGTGGGCATACGGCAAAATTGAGCCGGTTGTTCTCGATACGATCTCCGATTTCGGCCTGAGTGACTTCGCCCAACGTCGTGACCGAAAGCCTGATCTGCTCGCCGTCGTAAAAGAGGTGCGCGATCTTGAGGCAACGATATCGACTGCGAAGACGAATCAGCAAGCGCTTATGGACCAGCTGCTAACGGCTAGCGATAAACTGATCCCGATCTATCAGGAACGGATCGAAAAACTGCTCGATGAAGAAAACGCTGCACAGTCTCTATTAGAGAAGGCAAAGCGGAAGAAACTCGCCATGGATGGCGAATATAATGACACTAGCAATGCCGATGAGATGATCAAAGCGGAGCGCCTGTTGTGGCCGGATATGGACGATGAGCAGCTATCGCGATCACGCTCCAAGGTTCATGTAGCGTTGAAGCAGGTCTACGAAATGATGACTTTCGACAGCGAGAGCGAACTGATCATGCTGTGGGCTGCGAACGGAATGAAGGCATATCGGTTCAAGGACTATCAGCTGCTCGACAAATACGACGCAATGATCGATGGCACGAAAGGTGATGGCGCTTTGCGGCCCGAACATTTCCTTGATGTGAATAGCCCCGAGATTTGTAGACACCTTCTTTCCTAATTTTGAGGCAAGAAGAG
>NZ_JBMDKV010000017.1:0-154413 GCF_057809895.1 Rhizobium sp. FG113
CCGCGGGAGGGCGTAGCCCGAGCGGGGGTCTCATGCGCGCGCGGCGATTTTTCGAAGGGTTTCAGCCTGCCTTTCGGGCGCGGCTTTGGGCGAGACGATAGCTGTCGCCGTTCATTTCGAGGATGTTGACGTGATGGGTGATGCGGTCGAGCAGAGCGCCGGTCAGACGCTCGGATCCCAGAGTTTCCGTCCATTCGTCAAAAGGAAGATTGCTGGTAATCAGGGTGGCGCCCCGTTCGTAGCGTTGCGAGATCAGCTCGAACAGCAATTCTGCGCCGGTCTTGGAGAGTGGCACGAAGCCCAGTTCATCGATGATGAGAAGCTGGTAGGCCGCCATCTGCTTCTGAAACCGGAGCAGACGCCGTTCGTCACGTGCCTCCATCATCTCGCTGACCAGAGCTGCCGCCGTGGTAAAGCCGACGGACAGGCCCTTCTGGCATGCGGCCAAGCCGAGGCCGAGGGCCACATGGGTCTTGCCCGTTCCGCTGGGACCAAGAGCGATGACGTTCTCCCGGCCCTCGATCCATTCGCATCGCGCCAGTTCCAGCACCTGCATCTTGTTGAGTTTGGGGATGGCTGCGAAGTCGAAGCTGTCCAGGCTTTTGACGACCGGGAACCTAGCCGCCTTGATACGGCGTTCGACCTTGCGGCGATCCCGCTCGATCATCTCCCGCTCGGCAAGCCGGGTGAGGTATCCGACATGATCAACGCCTTCGGTGGCGCATAGCCGGGCCAGTTTCTGATACTCACGCTGGAAAGTCGGCAGCTTCAGGGTCTTGAGGTAATGGGACAGAAGGATCTCTGGTGCTTCGGTGCTCATGCGGCTTCTCCCGCATCCGACGACAGAAGTCGCATGTAGGCTTTCGCCGAGGTCGTCTCGACCGTCGCCCTTGGCAGGTAGGGGTAAATGGACAGGTCCAGCCGCAGCGGCCGGCGCTCCACCCGGCACAGGATCAGATGCTTGACCGCGTCGAAGGCGATTGCTCCGAGTTGCAGGGCCTGCTTCACCGCCGCATGCAGATCGGCGAGTTCGAAGCTCTCCAGCAAGCGAAGAACCTGCACGTACTCACGCCGGCCATGCTTTGCCATGCGGCCTTCCATAAGGCGGCGCAGCGTGGCGAACTCTTCGGGCAGATCCCAGCCCTGGAGAGGGGCGGCCTGATCCAGCGCATTGATCTTCTGTTCGATCAGCGGCAGGTAATGCACAGGATCGAAGACGACGTCTTCCCGTTCCCAGCACCGAGGATGGCGGGCGATGATCTCGCCACGGCAGCCGATCACCACCTCGTCGACATAGCCCCGGACCCAGACATCCTGATGGCCATAGGCGACCGGCACGGAATAGTCGTTGGTCTTGTAGCGAACGAGCGACTGGGCCGTGACTCTGGCACTCGTCTGGTCGCAGGCATTGAATGGCGACGCCGGCAATCGGCGCATGGCAGCAAGATCGCGCTGCAGCCGTTCTCCGATCGTCTCGCTCTCGCCCCGCAGCCTGTCGCGCTGGCGCTTGCGGCATTGCTCTTCCAGCCAGGTGTTGAATGCCTCCCATGTCGCAAACTGCGGGATCGGCACCATGAAGTTGCGCCTGCTATAACCGACGAGACCCTCGACATTCCCTTTGTCATTGCCCTTGCCCGGCCGTCCGTAACGATCCCGGATCAGGTAATGGGACAGGAAGCCGCTGAACAGCGATGCACGCTTGCGTGTGCCATCGGGCAGGATCTTCGCCACAAGGCAGCGATCATTGTCGTAGACGATCGACTGCGGCACAGCCCCGAAGAAGGCGAACGCATGGATGTGGCCATCGACCCATGCCTCTGCCACCGCCGCCGGATAGGCCCGCACATAGCAGCCGTCGCTGTGGGGAAGATCGAGCACGAAGAAATGCGCTTTTTGCTCCACGCCGCCAATGACAACCACCGCCTCGCCGAAATCGGCCTGCCCATGTCCTGGCGGATGCGCCAGCGGCACGAACACCTCCTGGCGACGCTGATCCCGCTCGCGCATATAATCCTTGATGATCGTGTAGCCGCCAGTGAACCCGCGCTCGTCTCGAAGCCGGTCGAACACCCGCTTGGCCGTATGGCGCTGCTTGCGCGGCACCTTCACGTCCTCATCAAGCCAGTGATCGATCGTCGAAACGAACGCATCCAGCTTCGGTCGCCGGATCGGTGATTGCCGCTGATAGCCCGGTGGCGTCGAATAGGACAGCATCTTGGAAACGCTGTCGCGAGATATGTTGAAATGCTTTGCAGCCTGACGCCGGCTCATGCCTTCCGAGCAAGCCAGACGGACCTTCAGATATAGTTCCACGGTATAGATCCCCAGCCCTCCTGCAATGATTGCAAAAGGTAAATAGGTGGCCGACTTTTACGCCGCCCGAAGCGGGACTATCCCGCCGCTACCGTGGTAGGTTTTTGCACCGCCGCTCTCACACCGACCGACTGCATCTCTCCGATGCCATCGACGGTCGGCATTTTTAGCATCCGCGGCACGTCTTCGAAGGTTATGTCGACGCCGCAAGTTTCGACGAGAGGAACGTCGGGAACGCGGCACGGGACACGGGTATGGACGCGATTAGGAAGAAGCGCGCATTCCTTTGCCATCTCCTCCACGCCGTCCGGACCGAGGACGTTCGCGATCTCGTGTGGGTCCGAGACCAGGGACGTGGTTCCGGTCGGCAGCGAAAGGCGGGTGAACTCGGTGCAATTGAGCATCGCGCTCTCAAAATGCATGTGCGCGTCGATAAGGCCTGGCATAACGTGCGCACCGGCCATATCCACGACCTCGGTATTTGGGCCCGTCAACGATCCGCAATCGCCAACGCGCACAATGTACTGGCCGGCAATTGCCACGTCGGCCTTGTAGATTTCGCCGGAGATCACGTTGACAACGTTTCCGCCCTTGAGAACCTTGTCGGCAAACACCGTCTTGTTCATCAGAACATCAATGAGATGACGGCGGTCTTTCGCTAGTTTTTGTGCTGCCTGGTCAGTCATTTGGTTTCCCCTTCTTGGTTGGGAGCTGCAGAGGCCCAATCGCGAGCCAGGCCCTCGAAGAGCTGGCTCGATCGCCAGATCTCCTCGATTGAACAAGACTCGTCGACTTGATGGGCAAGCGCCGGATTGCCGGGACCGACAATCGCGACGGGTGGAAAGTTCAAAGCGGGCTGTAAGACGGATGCATCCGTGAAATAGCTAACGCTAATCGGATCGGGCGCGGCGACGCCGAGTTCGTTTACCCGCCGCAAGACGCTCTTGATCCAGCCGTCTTCGGGATCGGTCTCGACAGCATCGAGCGCCAGAGTGATTTCGACGGCGATCTCAGGCCCGAGCGAAGCCTTGATGGCTTCAATGGCGTCGCTGGCGTTCAGGCCCGGCACCAATCGAACATCAAGTGTTACCTCACAGCGATCGGCGACGATATTGGTCGCCGCTCCGCCGGCGATCGTGCCGATGTTTAGGGTTGGCTTTCCGAGAAGTGCATGAGGCACCACATCGAAGCTGATATGATCAAGCTGAGAAACGGCGCTCAGCATCATCTGGATCGCGTTCTTGCCGAGATGTGGCATTGAACCGTGCGCGGCCCTTCCGACCGATACGAGACGAAGCCACAGCACGCCTTTGTGAGCAACAGCAACGGAATTGTTGGTAGGCTCGCCGATCACCAGTGCGCCAACATCGCCGATCCTGTCGGCGATGTTGATCGCTCCCTGGCAGCCTGTCTCCTCCGAAGCACAGAGAGCCAGGACGACCTTGCCAGTATACTCCGCTTTGGCGAGGCGCTCGCAGGCGGTGACCATCGCGGCGACGGCGCCTTTCATGTCGGTCGAGCCGCGGCCCCACAGCTTCCCATCGGCAATGTCGCCGCCGTGGGGGTCGTGCTGCCAGGCCTGGTTGCCGATCGGCACTGTATCGAGATGGCCGCAGAGACATATAGCAGGCTGCGCCGCACCCGGATTGAGCCTCGCGATCAGGCTTTCTCGCCCTTCGGCCAGCTTGTATCGCTCGATTGCGAAACCGAGCGGGTGGAGTCGCTCCGCGACAAGCGCCGCAGCTCGGCTCTCGTTGCCGGCTGGGACGGTCGTGTCCAATTGCACCAGCGCTTGCGCCAGTTCAAAGGTCTCAGCGGCGGCTTTCGGCCATGTCCGATCATTACTCATCGACGACGGCTATGACATCGGCCTCGACGAGGAAGCCATCATACATCAGACCAGCGACACGAACGGCCGTGGCGACGGGACCCGGATTTGGAAGGTATTCCAGACGAACGCGCGTCATCTTCTCCCAGAAGGCCTGGGCCTCGGCGTTGTCGCCGTTGAAGACGTAGTAGGTGTTGAGCTTGACGACGTCCGACCACTTGGCGCCGGCAGCCGCCAGCATCTTGGTGATGTTTTCGAAGACATTGCGCGTTTGAGTCTCGATATCACCGAGCCCGATCACATTGCCTTTTTCGTCGGCCGAGAGCTGACCGCCGACATAGACCGTCCGGCCCGCCTTGATAACCTGGCTGAATGGCGTCGGAATGTGCCAGTCCCAATGGTCTTCCGGCTTGATGTACTGGCGGCTGCTGGCAGCAGATTTGCTGTTCTGTAAGGACACGTTCATCTCCCGATTATGTTATTGCGCCGGCAGCAACCGGCTGTGTTCTGCGCTGAGCGCGAGTGAAATTCGATCGCCACGAACGATCCCCTCGAAATCGGAGGAAACCGGCAATTCGGTCCAGAGGGACTGAGCCATCTGAGGGCAGGTCACTCGGACCCGCCATCGGTTCCCGACATAGATCACTTCATCGACCACGCCGGCATCTTCACTGTCGCTGCGCTTGACGATGATGTTCTCGGGGCGAATGGAAAGGAGAACGGGATCTCCGATCTTCGTGCCAAGCACACTGCTGGCGTCGACCGTTCGGCGACCGATCTCGACGGTCGACCGGTCGCCGGCGATCATTTTCAGCTTGCCGGGGAGAAGGTTCATCTCGCCGATGAACTGTGCGGCAAAGACATCGGCCGGTTCACGGTAGATCGACTTCGGAGAACCATCCTGGAGAATGTGTCCCTTGTTCATGATCACGATGCGATCGGAGAGCACGAGGGCTTCCTCCTGGTCGTGCGTGACGAAGACGAAGGCGCATCCGAATTCGCGATGGATTCGCTTGAGTTCAAGCTGCAACTCCTTGCGCAGGGATAGATCGAGCGCAGAGAACGGCTCATCGAGCAGGAGCACCTTCGGCCGGCCTATGAGCCCGCGCGCCAGTGCAACGCGCTGTGCCTGACCTCCGGACAATTCAGCCGGACGCCGCTCTCCGAAGCCGGGCAGCCTGATCAGCGAAAGCATGTCGTCGACACGACGCTTGATCTCCGTGGCCGCCACGCCCATGCGTTTCAGGGGATATCCAATGTTTTCGGCGACCGTCAGATGGGGAAACAGCGCCCCGCGCTGGAAGACCATGTTGGTATGCCGCCGCTCAGGGGGGACGTCGGTAACATCTTGGCCGTCAAGATGAACCGAGCCCGCACTCGGCCGGTCAAAGCCGCCGAGGATACGCAGCAATGTTGTTTTTCCGCAGCCGCTCGGGCCCACGAGCGAAACGAATTCACCAGCTTTGATATCGAGGTTAATGTCGTGCAGGACGGTAAAATGGCCGTAGCTGCGGGAGACTTTCTGCGCAGCAATTGCGATGGCGGTCATGGTTCTCTCCTCGAAACAAGTTGCGCGACGCCCGCAAGGACGAGCGTGATCAGCAGGACCACCGATGCCATTGCGTTGATCGAAGGGTCGACGCCGCGCCGCAGCTGGCCGAACACGAAGGTCGGGACTGTGTCGGTATTGCCCCGGATGAACTGCGCTACGATGAACTCATCCATGGATAGCGCTGCCGCCAGGAACGACGAGCTGATGACCGCGGTGCGCATCAGCGGTAGCGTGATGTCGACGAAAGCTCGGAGTGGAGTTGCGCCCAAATCGCGCGCGGCTTCGAGAAGGCCGAAGTCGAACTCCGCAACTTTCGATCGCATGGCGAGCACGACAAAAGGAAGCGCGACGATAATGTGCCCGGCGACGATTGTCGGCATTCCCCGCGCAATGCCGAAGAACTGCGTGAGCAGAGCAAGCCCAACCCCAAGAAGCAAAGGCGGCGTGACATTCGGGATGGTGAACACCCCCTCCGCTGCGGACCTGGTCTTCAACCCAAAGACTTGGATCGCGAAGGCCGCCAGCGTCCCCGCAATCCCACAGACGACGGCCGTAATCAAAGCGGCCGTCAGCGAATGGGAAAGCGCGGCGACAAATCGCGGTTGGCTCCACACAGCTTCGTACCAGCGAAGAGAAAAGCCATCGAACGGGAACGACAATCGCGGCGATGCGTGAAAGGAAAACAGCACGATGAGCACGACCGGCAAGAACTGGGTCAGCAGGACGAGAGTGATGACCGTGCGTCCAAAAGCCTTCGATAGCCGAAGTTCTGCAGCGAGACCGAGCTTCATTTGGCCACCCTCCTCAAGAGGATCGAGAAAACGAGGATCACGACAGCTGCGGCAATGGTCGAGATGACGCCGAGTGCCGATGCGAGGGGCCAGTCGAAGCTGGCGCCGAATTGATCCGCGATGACGTTCCCGACCATCTGGCTGGAGACGCCTCCAACCAGCTGCGGCGTCACATAGTCGCCCGCAGCCAGGACAAACGAGAAGGCGAAGGCCGTCACAATGCCTCGATGTGCGAGCGGAATGACCACGGTGCGGATTGCGTTCAGCGGCGAGGAACCCAGATCGCGGGCAGCCTCGATCGCGTCACGCGGCACGTTTCCGAGGGCGGAATAGAGAGGAATGATCGCGAAGGGCAGCAGGATGTTGATCAGGACGAGGATGACCGCAAACTTGCTGTACAGCAGAAAGCTGAGCGGCTGATCCGTCAGTCCGAGCCGGACAAGGGTGTCGTTGATGATGCCCTGAGAACCAAGGATCGTGCGCCAGGCATAGATTCGAACCAGATAACCGCTGAAGAGCGAAATCATGATGAGCGCGAGCAGACCCTCGCGCTGCCTGCGGAAATGAAATGTTGCATAATAGGCGAATATGAAGGCGATCAGACAGACACTCACCGCGGTCGAGATCGCGATCAGGAACGTCGAACCCAGCACCTTCAGATAGAGACCGGTCGAAAATGCCCTGATATAGGCATCGAAGGTGAACACGTACTCGATGTCGAGGATGCCGGTTTTGAAGAAACCGTATATGACAAAGATCAGGATCGGCGCGGCAAACAAGAGGAGCCAGATGAGGGCCGCTGGGGAAATCCCCAGCAGCGCAACTGTCGTCTTGTCCAACCGAGCGAGTATCTGACTGGGTCGCATGAGTATCGATGCCCCTAGAGCGGCTTTCGGATACTTGTCGGAACGAAAGTTCAGAGTATCGGCCATGGTTGTTCAATCCTGAGCCCCATCTTCTTCAAGACCCGGTCGGAAGACCGCTGGGCATCGAAGAGGACCCGCTCGATGTCGACCTGCGTGCTCATGCCGCCTTCGACAATCACACGACCGTTCACGACCACCGTCGAGATACCCTTCGACCTGCTTGAATAGATGAGGTTTTGAATTCGGTTGTTGCGGGGAACCGCTTCCACGATATCAGTCCGTCGAACCACGAAGTCAGCGAGCTTTCCAACTTCCAGCGAACCGATGCGATCGGACAGGCCGATGGCTTTGGCACCGTTGATGGTCGCCATGACCAGGCCGTCCTCGGCTTTCAAGGCGTCGGCCGATCTTGCCTGCTCTCGTGAGGCGAGCACTGCGGCAAATGCCTGGGCGCCAGTGTCGAAGCGACCGGTATAATTCGGAGAGTCCGAGCCAAGCGCCACATTGCACCCGCACTGGCCGATCCGGAAATGCTTGCCCGCCGTGGTGGCGCCGACGCCATACATTGCCGAGGCCAGTGGACACCAAACGATCGACATACCCGTGCCGGTCATGGCATCGACCTCGTCGTCGCGGATATAGTTCATGTGCGCAAAGGTGGTGCCCTCATCGAGGATCCCCATCTCCTTGAACTTCACCATTGGATGCATACCAAAGCGCTTGTCGTCGTCTCGGGCGTCATCTTCGCCGTAGCTTTGATGCTGGTTGAGCGTGACGCCGTTTGCCCGCGCGACTTCCTTGGCGGTCGTGGTCAGCACTTCCGAGCAGGTCGCCATGCCGATGATCGCCACATGACCTTGAACCAGTGCCGTCGGATCTGCATTGCGGAAGAGCTGTCCACCGAGGAGCGACATCGCCCGCTTGTGATCGGACGGAGCACGATGCACGGGGGGAGAAACGTCGCCCCGTCCGCCGAAGCCACCTTCGTCCCACAGGAATGGGTCGCCGAGCACCGCTCTGATGCCGACATCCTCGGCCGCACGTGCAACTGCGTCTGGCTGAAGAACCGTTCCGCATTCCATAAAGGCAGTCGCACCATGGAGTGCAAGTTCCAGGCAGGCGAGCTTGGAGCCTAGATATTCGTCTTCGTCATCGACCGCGTTCCAGAGGTCCGAGTAGAAATTCTGTTGGGAATCCCATGTGACAGGCTCGGTGATGGCATTGCGACCCGCATGGATCGAAATGTGCATGTGGCACTCGACGAAGCCGGGGTGAACGAGCGCACCCTTGACGTCGACCTCGCGCGCACCCTTCCATTGAGCACGGACATCGTCCGTCTTGCCGAGCGCCACGATCTTTTTCCCGGAGACGGCAATTGCGCCGTCCCCGAATATCCTGCGCTCTGCGTCGACAGTGACGAGAAACGCGCCGTAATAGAGAAGATCACAGGTCTTCTTGGGGTTGGATCCTTCGCTCATGACAGGAGGAAGTCCAGCCAGACCGCCTGCCAATCCGCATCGCCGGCAATATCACCTTCACGATGGAGCGGCGGGAGGTAGGAGACGCTGCGCGTCAACGGGCCGATTTCCTGGCCTTCGGTCTCGACAAGTGACTTGTCGTAGAAACCCTGAAGACGCGGATGCATCAGCTTGAAACCTTGGCGCGAGACCGAGCAGCTCTGCATCTCCCAGGCCAGCGAGGCATTGCTTGCCGGCAGGAGCATGTGGTTCAGGAACTCGTAGGCACGATCCTTGTTCGGCGCGGACTTCATGATGGCATAGCCGTCAGCCCACCAGTATTTTGGATCGTTCTTCGGCGTGCCGAAGCGAAGCTCGACGCCGCTTTCCACATCGGCCCAATGGCACATCGGCTGCCAGGCGGAAACGCCAATGCCGACCTCGCCGCGCACCATCAGTTCCGTCATTTCACGATAGTTCTGCGCAACCACCGCATTTTCGCGGATGCGGCGCGCAAGCTCTCTCACATCGGCAAGCTGGTCCAACGTGATGCGACCCGGATCCTTGTGGCCAAGCGTCGCCGAGAACATCCACAATACGCAGTACATCTCATTGCGAACGGCGACCTTGCCCTTCCAGTAGGGATCTGCGAGGTCGGCGTAGCTGTTCGGCACGCCATCGACGATCTTTGGATTATAGACTATGGGGGAATCCCCCCACAGCAACGGCAGCGTCAGCGGCGAACCCGTCATATCCCAGGGATAGGGACGGAAACCGTCGAAGATATCCTTCGCCGCCGGAATGCGGCTCATGTCGAGGGGCTCGAGAAGCGGCTCGAGCTCCCAGGTCGTGCGCGGTCCAAAATCCGTGGACGGCGTGATCAAATCGACGTCGCCCGACCGACGGCCATAGAGGAGCCGCACTAGGTTCGACCCATTCTTGACGTATTCTGACTCGAGTCTCAGATTGTTCGGCGCCAAGTATAGCTGACTGACGTCGGGCTTATCGAGACCTCGCCAGCCGAGGTACTTCAATGTGCTGCTCATGCTCTAAACTCCTGCCATGCTGTGCGCCATGCAGCGATGCCGACGATGTCGCCCTCGGGCTCCAGGGGCGGCAAGACGCTGAGTGACATCGGGTTTGCGGCCGGGTCACCTTTGACCAGGTCGTAGTTGTATTGAGCCCGCTTTTCCGCGGGGATCAGGGCAACGGCATCCTGGTTGGATGCGCCCGAACCGGTATTCACCGCCAGGACGGCATTGGCGTCCGCACCAATCATGTGATTGATGAAGCCATAGGCAGCTTCGAGGTTTGGCGCATCCTTGGGGATCGAATAGGCGTCGGACCAGAGGAAGCCCTTGTCCTTTCCGGTCAGGCCGGACTTGAGCGTAACGCCCTTGGGCGCCGCCATCTCGACCATCAGTTCCCATGCCGCAAACGCCATAGAAGCGTCGCCACGGACAATGATGTCCGTCATATCGCCGAACGAACCGACGAGGACGATGTTCTTCTTCACCGAATTCGCGAGTTTGGTCACTTCGTCGAGCTGCGCCTGTGTTATGCGCGACGGGTCTGGATGCCCGAGGGAACTGGAAAACAGCCAAAGAACCGAGTAGGCGTCGTCGAGGCAGACGAGCTGGCCCTTGTATTTCGCGTCGGCCAGGTCTGAATATTTGTCCGGTGGCGCATCCCATTTCTTCGGATCCCAGACGATCGGACTGTCGCCCCAGGACAGCGGAATGGCGTAGACGTCTCCGTTGCTTTGCGCCCACGGCGCTTTCGCAAGGACCGGAAAGAGCTTGGATGCGTTCGGGATTTTGCTGAGATCCAGAGGCTGAACGAGGCCCGCCTTGATCGAAAGGGGGATGTAGTCCTTGTTCTGCGAGATCACATCAATCGTCCCAAGGCCACCGGAGCGCAGCTTGGTCAGCAGCTCGTCGCCGCTGTTGACGTATGTGCCCGTGATCGTGGATTTCGTTGCCTTCAGGAAAGGTTCTGCAACCGTCGCGTCATCTTCGCCCTGCCATCCGGCAAAAACGATCTGTGCTCCGTCCTGAGCGGCGGCCTGGCTGAATACGAAACTGCCGCCACTCAGCAACGACCCAAACATTGCGGCTGACTTTATGAAGGTACGGCGACTGTGAGGCTGGAGGATATGTTTGCTGCCCATGATTCATTCCCCTTTGATTTTGACGGACGGGTCCATGTTGACCCAAACGGACTTCGTCTCCGTGTAGTGTTCCAGGACTCCCTCGCCGTGTTCCCGGCCGTAGCCGCTATGTCCAAATCCCCCGAACGGCACGGCTGGACTCGTTTCGTTGTAGGTGTTGACCCAAACCGTACCGGCTCGAATCTTGGCGGCGACCTGATGGGCAAGTGCCAGGTCACGCGTCCAGATACCGGCAGCCAGTCCGTATTCCGTGGCATTCGCGCGATTGATTGCCTCATCGACGGTGTCGTAGGGCAACAACGTGATCACCGGGCCGAAGATCTCCTCGCGGACGAGCGGCATGTCGTCGCGAACGTTCGAGACCACCGTCGGCTCGAAGAAGAAGCCCTCCGGATGGGACGAAGGGCGGTTTCCGCCCGCGACAACGTCCGCACCGGCGGCAGTGCCATCCGATACGAGGGACAGGACACGCTTTTGCTGTATTTCCGAAATCAGCGGACCCATCTGGGACGTCGGCTCCAGGCCCGGTCCAACTTTGATCGCGCGGGCGATGGCGCCGATTTTCTCGGCGATCTCGCGCTCCTGACTGCGAGGCACGAAAAGTCTCGTGCCTGCGCAGCAATTTTGACCATGATTGGCGAAGGCGGCATCGGCCAATTGAGAGGCGACGCTCTCGACATCGATATCGCCGAGGAGGATGTTCGGGCTATTGCCCCCCAACTCGAGAGTGAGGCGGCGAAGATGCGGCGCGGAACCCGCCATGATGCTCTTGCCGACGGCCGTAGAACCCGTGAAGGCGATCTTGTCGATGCCGGGGTGCTTCACCATCTCGACGCCGGTGTTTTCTCCGACGCCGGTGACGACGTTCAGCACGCCATCGGGGAACCCGGCTTCCTGAACCAGCCGGGCCAGGAGCAGTGCCGAAAGCGGCGTTTCTTCCGCCGGCTTGAGAACAATCGTGCATCCCGCCGCAAGTGCAGGCGCCAATTTCCAGGCCGCCATCATCAGCGGGAAATTCCAGGGTATGATCTGTCCCACGACACCGATCGGGTGCCGCACGGTGTAGATCATCCTGTTGGGCGCATCCGCCGGGATGACCCGGCCTTCCATCTTTGTCGGCCAGCCGGAGAAATATTCGAACCATTCAGCGGATTTTGTTACGTCGTAGGCAAGGGCCGCGGCGTAGGGCTTTCCATTGTCCAGCGCTTCTAGTCGCGCGAAATCTTCCGCATTCTTGCTGATCAGGTCCGACAGATTGCGCAGCAGCCGACCACGTTCGCGGGCGGGCATCACGCTCCACGGGCCGCTATCCAGAGCAGCGCGCGCGGCCTTCACCGCGTCGTCGACGTCGCGGGGACCGGCGTTCGGGATCCTGGCAATTTCTTTTCCGGTCGCCGGATCGAAGACAGGAACGGTCGCGTGGTCGTGGGCGTCCACCCAGCGTCCTGCAATGACCATTTTGGAATTCTGTTCAAACGCAAAAGCGTCCATAGACACAGCTGCCGAGACCGACATGTGCACACCTCCGTTTTTTTGTTCACCCGGACCGTAGATCGGCCACTATTGTGCGTCTACCTTATTCATGTGCACCAATCTGTCAACGTGTTAAAAGACGATCTTCGAAGACAGTCATTTCGCATATCAATTGGGCATATGAACGCATTTAAGGCATCACGTGCTGCGTGATGCATAAAGCTTAACCACTTGATCTGACAAACAGTAAGCGCTATAGCAGACCAACTGGTCGAATATTATTTCCGACCAATTGGTCTGTAAAGAGGTATTTTCGTGGGACGCCGAAAAACTATCGATAATGAAAAAATACTTGATGCAGCGGGCGACGTTACGCTCGATCTCGGCGCTGCCCGATTGACGCTGGACGCGGTGGCAAAAAGAGCTGGCATCAGCAAGAGTGGCCTCTTGTATTCCTTCCCTTCGAAGGAGCTTCTGATCGAAGCGCTGTTCGATCGGGAGATGAGCCGTTTCGAGGCCGAACTGCAGAAGGAGCTTCCGCCCTTTCGCGAGTATCGCCATGCGAGATTGTTTGCGCGTATCGTCGCTTCCAAGCACGAAACGCCGAGCATTCGTGCAAAGGCTGCCAGCATCATGGCTACGATCTCGCAGATGCCGGAACATCTCCAGAAGATCAGGGAAGCCTATTCAGAAGACATCCAACAACTCACCGGCACAGACAAACGGCGAGCGACGCTCGCATTGATCATAATCGAGGGTGCCTTCCTCGTCAGAGGCCTGGGCCTTTTCGATCTCAGTGCCGCTGAATGGGCGAATATCTTCGACGACATTCAGGACCTGATCCCGAAAGAAAAGTAATATTGGGGCACCGCGGGTGCCCAACCCGTCAACGATCAAGCAGTCTTGACGCGTCTAATGCCGTCCGCACCGTGAGGATACAGCTTCAGGATGGAGTGGACACGACGAGGGACCGCTGGATCATCGAAGGTGATCTGGCCAGCTACACAGAGAGCCGTCTGCGCTGAAAGGTGCACGTACGGTTCGGGGAGGAGAAGCGCGTCTGCGCTTCTTACTCCACTCCGAACCTGCGGGGGCTTCGCTTACCTTGCGGTCGTCATCGACCTCTATTCTCGCCGGGTCATCGGCTGGGCGATGCAGAGCCGACAGACCACCGAAGTCGTATTGCAGGCTGTGCTCATGGCGGTGTGGAGGCGAAAGCCGAAGGACAAGGTGCTGGTTCATTCGGATCAGGGTTCGCAGTTCACCAGCATGGACTGGGCCTCGTTCCTCAAGCACCACAATCTGGTTCACTCGATGAGCCGACGTGGCAACTGCCATAATAATGCGGTGGCCGAGAGCTTCTTCAATCTTTTGAAGCGGGAGAGGATACGTCGCAGGGTTTATAGAAAATATGGGCGAAAGAAACTTCCAAATTTGCGCAGTCAGGAGAACTAAAGGCGGTTCATATCGCGCGATGTAGCAATAAATATTCCCAACGGTCTCAGGGCGATCTAGGGTTCAGGTGATGGTACCCATCATTTCCTGCCACTGGTAATCTTCGTATTCGAAGTAACCAGGGCATTGTCGAATTGCCTAGGAACGCGTTCTGAATCCGTCGACCCGTTAGGCCGGGTTATGTCCTCGACCGGGTCAATCAGAAATGCATTGTCGAAGACAGCCTCGTTGCGTGCCCATGTTGGAACTTCGTCTTGCGGACGCCTCGTATTGGCATCCATTTCGGTCCAGTATTGAGGGCACAATCAAGCTGAACCGATCCGCCCCTTTTCCCGGTCGGTCACCTCATGGCATGCGGACACGCGTGTAAACCGAAAAGACAATCCTTCGAGCGTATCGCAGGGATGCACACCGCATTCTCGAATGCTGGTTGATCATGGGTATCGGTCCCGGTTTTCACCGGACCGATACCGACGCGTCAGATAGTAGTCATGTAGTTTATGCGGCCATGCCGCCATGCCGCCATGCCGCGTGCCATTCACTCAAATCGCCGCGCTCGAAGCCTGAGAGCATTGCCGATCACACTGACCGACGAAAGCGCCATAGCCGCCGCGGCAATGATCGGAGACAGAAGCCAACCGGTTACTGGATAGAGGAGGCCCGCCGCAACCGGGATCCCCGCCGCATTGTATATAAAGGCGAAGATGAGGTTCTGGCGAATGTTGCCCATCACAGCTTCGGAAAGGCGGCGGGCCTTGACGATACCAGTCAGGTCGCCCTTCAATAACGTGACTCCTGCACTTTCGATCGCGACATCCGTGCCGGAACCCATCGCAATCCCGACATCTGCGGCAGCAAGCGCCGGAGCATCGTTCACACCGTCGCCAGCCATAGCGACGATCCTGCCTTCCGCCTTGAGCCGCTCAACGACGCTGGCCTTGCGATCGGGTAGAACATCGGCCTCAACGTTATCGATGCCGAGGCGCCGTGCGACGGCTTCTGCTGTCGTGCGGTTGTCACCCGTCAGCATAACGATCCGGATGCCCTCGTGATGCAGCGCTTTCAACGCCGCCGGCGTGGTCGCTTTAACCGGGTCGGCAATCGCGAAAATGCCCGCCGCCTTGCCGTCGATACCAATGTAGATTGCCGTGGCGCCATCGGCACGCAGTGCATCCGCGCGTATGGAAAGTGCGGCGGCCTCAATGCCCTTCTCTGACAAGAAAGCAGCATTGCCAAGCGTGACACGTTGACCGTCAACCAGTCCCATCGCACCCTTGCCGGTCGGGCTATCAAACTCACGCACGGCAGGAACATCGATGCCGCGGTCGTCAGCTGCGGCAACAATCGCCAGAGCCAGGGGATGTTCCGACGCCTTTTCAACCGAAGCCGCCAGCCGCAGGACCTGATCCTCGGCAAATCCATCAGCTGCAACAATCGCTGTCACAGCGGGTTTGCCTTCCGTCAGTGTGCCGGTCTTGTCGACCACCAGGGTATCAACCTTCTCCAGCCGCTCGAGCGCTTCTGCGTTCTTGATCAAAACGCCCAGACCTGCGCCCTTGCCGACACCAACCATGATTGACATCGGTGTCGCGAGCCCAAGCGCACAGGGGCATGCGATGATCAGCACGGAAACGGCCGCGACCAGCCCGTAGGCAAAGCGCGGCTCGGGCCCCCAAATTGCCCAGCCTGCAAAGGCCAGAGCCGCAACCAGGATCACGAGAGGCACAAACCAGCCTGCCACCTGATCCGCCATCCGCTGGATTGGAGCACGTGAGCGCTGTGCATCGGCCACCATCTGCACGATGCGTGACAACATCGTATCCCGACCGACCTTTTCCGCACTTATGACCAACGCACCGGTTTGGTTCATGGTGCCACCAACCACGCGGTCGCCAGCGGAACGTGTTACGGGCATGGATTCGCCGGTTATCATCGATTCATCGAGTGAAGACCGGCCTTCTTCAACCAGCCCGTCCACCGGTACAGTTTCTCCCGGGCGCACGCGCAGGCGGTCGCCAATCATCACGTCCTCAACGGCAACATCCGTCTCGACGCCATCGGTACCGATCCGCCGGGCGGTCTTTGGCGCAAGGTTGAGCAGCGCACGGATCGCGCCGGATGTTTGTTCGCGCGCCCGCAACTCCAGTACCTGCCCCAGCAGGACCAGCACAGTGATGACCGCCGCCGCTTCGAAATAAACCGCAACCATTCCGTCCGCCGAACGAAATGCCGCTGGGAAGATATCGGGCGCGAGAAGCGCGACGACAGAATAGGACCAGGCGACCCCTGTACCCATAGCAATCAGGGTGAACATATTGAGCTTGCGGTTGACCAGCGAAGCCCAACCCCGTTCAAAGAAAGGCCATCCGGCCCACAGCACGACCGGCGTCGCCAGAACAAACTGGATCCATACGGAAATATGCTGCGGGACGAGATGGTGTAAAGCTGGGACAAGATGCGATCCCATCTCCAATATGAAAACCGGCAGTGCAAGCACAAGACCGATCCAGAATCGGCGTGTCATATCTTTAAGTTCCGGACTTGGTCCGGTTTCCGCCGTTGCTATCAACGGCTCCAGAGCCATCCCGCAAATTGGGCAAGCGCCTGGGCCATCCTGGCGTATCTCAGGATGCATCGGGCAGGTCCAGATAGTTCCGGCGGGCACGACGGACAGGGTAGCGCTGGTGGCGTGGTGATGGTGGCCTGCCACATGCGCGTGGTGGAAATGATCGTCCGATGGATTGGCACTGTACTGTCCGGGATTGGCGTCAAATTTGGCCTTGCACCCGGCGGAGCAGAAATGTTGCGTTACGCCGGCGTAGCTTGAGGTATGCGGCGACTTTGTCGGATCAACATCCATGCCGCACACCGGATCCTTGACGATACTGCCGGTGGAATTTCCCGTATGATTGCTGCTGCCGTGATGATGGTGCTCCGCCGTCATTACGATCGTCCTTTCTTTCATGTCGTCCAGCCACGTTGCACGCCGCGAAGCGGTATACAACCTTAGCGCGGACAATAGAGAACCAGTGTCTTCTTGATAGTTCTATTCGATTGACGTCGGCGGATAACCGGCCTCGATCAACGTGTTACGGATGTCGGCTAGTGGCAGTGTGGATTCGACTTCCACCGTTCGCGTTGCGGGATCCGCATGGATTACTGCCGCCGAGTCGATTTCAAATATCGCTGTCTTGACCGCCCTGGCACATCCGCCGCAGGTCATATTCTGGATCTTGAGTTGCATGAGATGCTCCTTGGTTTCTCTCACGCCCGACTAGGTAGGGCTTCCCATCGTGGGAAGGTCAAGGGTCAAAAGTACAGAATTTTGATAGAAAGTTGAGTTGTCTCAAGCTCGGAGGGAACCTGTTCGTTTCGGCCAGGCGCGACCGCGGTTGCAGGATACACAGTCGCTTCAAGCGATTATGAGATCACAAATAGATAATGGTCCGCATTCGTGAATGCGGACCATCACAACCTCAGCCGATAATCGGGAAATCAAGCGTAGCTTGATACGTTCGAACTTGCGAGCGCCGCGACATTGAGGAGACCGCGTGCCGTGATCGACGGGGTGACAATATGCGCCTTGTTGCTCATACCCATCAGGATCGGACCGACTTCCGTCGCCTTCGCAACCGACCGCAGGATATTTCGCGCTACGGTCGCGGTCTCCGAATTGGAGAACACCAGGACATTGGCACGACCCGAAAGCCGGCCGTCCGGGTAGATGCGGTCGCGGTGCGCAACATCCAATGCGGCGTCGACATGCATTTCACCCTCGTAGGAGAATGAAAGCGCTTCCTTGTCCAGCAAATTGATGGCCTCTCGCACAGTCGTTCCCGACACACTTGCAAGGTTGCCAAATTCGGAGTCGGAAATCAGCGCGACATTCGGTTCGATACCGAAGCGGCGGACGTGGCGCGCAGCCGATTTGGCGATATTCGCGACCTCGGCGCCGGACGGCGATTGATGGACGTGCGTATCGGCAAGGAAGAGCGGTCCATCGTCGAGAATCATCAACGAAAGCGCACCGACCGGTGCGTTCAGGTCATCTGCCAGGATCTGCGAAACGTAATTGAGGTGCCAGTTGTACTGACCGAAGGTACCGCAGATCATGCTATCTGCTTCGCCGCGATGCACCATGAGAGCGGCAATGGCGGTGGTATTCGTGCGCAACACCGTGCGGGCCAGATCGGGGGTGACCCCCTTGCGGCGCATGATCGCATGATAGCTCGTCCAATATTCCCGGTAGCGTGGGTCATCCTGCGGATCGACGATTTCAAAGTCCTGTCCCCTGCGCAGGTTCAGACCCTCACGCTCAATGCGTGCTTCAACCACATCGGCACGACCGATCAGGATCGGCTTTGCGCCAAGCTCCTCGCTGATCGTGCGTGTCGCCCGCAGCACCCTTTCATCCTCACCTTCTGCGAACACGATCCGACGTTCGGATGCCCGAGCGGCCTCGAACACCCGACGCATGATCGTATGCGACTTGAACACCTGCCCGTTCAACGAGGCGCGGTAGCTCTCAAGATCGACCGGACGGGTCGCAACACCAGAATCAATGGCGGCTTTGGCGACGGCATAGGCGATCGTGGGCAGAAGACGGGGGTCGAACGGTTTAGGAATTAGGTACTCTGGACCAAAGCTCAGTCGCTCGCCCTGATAGGCCTGCCCGACTTCTGCAGAAATCGGAGCTCTGGCGAGGCCGGCAATCGCCTCGACGCATGCAAGTTTCATTGCGTCGTTGATTTCGGTTGCACCGACATCGAGAGCACCGCGGAAAATGAACGGAAAGCAGAGGACGTTGTTGACCTGATTGGGATAGTCGGAGCGCCCGGTGGCGACGAGCGCGTCCGGTGAAACCTCCCGCACCTCTTCCGGCATGATTTCGGGATTTGGATTGGCAAGCGCAAAGATCACAGGCTTCGGCGCCATCTTTGCGACCATTTCCTTCGTCAGTACGCCCGGCCCGGACACGCCGAGAAAAAGATCCGCGCCGACAATTGCATCATCGAGATTGCGGGCTTCGGTATGCCGCGAGAACTCTCGCTTCTCGAACGACAAATCGTTGCGCCCGTCGTGGATGACACCCTTGCTGTCGAGAAGCGTGATGTTTTCCTTACGTAGCCCCATGACAATGAGCATCTTGAGGCAGGCGATACCAGCTGCCCCTGCACCGACCGCAACAACCCGCAGATCCTCGATCTTCTTTCCAGAAATCTGAAGTGCGTTGAGCGCAGCGGCAGATGCAACGATCGCCGTGCCGTGCTGATCATCGTGGAAGACGGGGATCCCCATCTTCTCCCTGCAAAGCTTTTCGACGATGAAGCAATCCGGTGCCTTGATGTCTTCCAGATTGACTGCGCCAAAGGTCGGCTCAAGCTTGCTGACGATCTCAGCCAGCTTCTCGGGATCGCTTTCGTTGATTTCAATATCGAAGCAGTCGACGCCGGCGAACTTCTTGAACAGAACCGCCTTGCCTTCCATAACCGGCTTCGATGCCTGGGCGCCGATGTTTCCCAAGCCCAGAACGGCCGTGCCGTTGGAGATCACGGCGACGAGATTACCTTTGGCGGTGTAGCGGGCGGCGTCAGCGGAATTTGCCTCGATTTCCAGGCAGGCCTCGGCGACGCCGGGAGAATAGGCGTTCGAGAGATCCCGCCCCGTCGCCATTGGCTTCGTCGCACGGATCTCGAGTTTTCCAGGGCGAGGAAACTCATGATAGTCGAGTGCTTCCTGGCGCTTGATGCTGCGAGTATTATCTTCGGTCATTTTCTCTCCTCCTGATGTCACCGACCGATCAGCAACGCCATGTCGAGCATGCGATTGGCAAACCCCCACTCGTTGTCGTACCAGCCAAAAATTCTAAGAAGCCCGCCGGTGGCGGACAATGAAAGCTCCGGGCCACAAACGATGAGCGATTCCGGCCGCCCGCGCAGATCTACAGAAACCATCGGCTTGTCGGTCCAGCCGAGAACGTAGGACCGTTGGCAAATGTCCTCGAGCACGCCGTAGATAGTTTTGATATCGGATGCCTTTTCTATGGCGACGGTGATATCGATTGCGGAAACACTGGCAGTTGGAACCCGTAGTGCACGGGCTTCGATTCGACCAGCGAGATGCGGGAGTATTTCACCTAAAAGATGATGTGCACTTGTCGTAGTTGGAACCATCGACAATGCGGCCGCCCTGCTCCGCGCAGGGTCTGCCCTTGGTTGGTCCACGGTGGGTTGGCTGCTGGTGTAACAATGCACCGTCGTCATCTGACCTGCAATGATACCGAATTGCTCATCGACGACGCGAAGCAGAGGTGCGATGGCATTGGTAGTGCATGAGCCGTTTGAGACGATCCGTTGGTCTTTGAAGGAAGACTCGTTGGCGCCGATAACCAGCGTCACATCAGCATCCCGCGCTGGGCCCGATATGACGACACGTCGAGCACCCGCTTTTAGCGCGGAACGGGAAAACGCCACGGCATCACGATGTCCCGTGCATTCCAGGAGGATATCAACAGCTGTCAGATCCAGGTTCCCGATCGAACCGTTGCTGTGATAGGGGATGGCACGGCCGTCGACCACGAGGAACCCGTCCTCGTGAGAAACCCGTCCCTGCCAAGGCCCGAACACACTGTCGAACTCGAACAGGTACGCGGAAATCTCAAGAGGTGCGACGTCGTTGATCATCACAACGTCGAAGTCACCGCTCTTTATCGCAAGTCGAAGAATAGAACGGCCGATACGGCCGAACCCATTGATTGCCACCCTCATGGTTTACATCCTAAAGGCCCGAAGATGATCGAGCTGCCTTTCAGGAGCGAGCGTCCGAACGCAAATCCTTTATGCGCTGCTTTAGGCAGCCCTCCACACAACACTGCTATTACCCCTTGTCTTACAGGTCACCAGAACAGTCTCGCCCTGACTAGAAATCGACCTCAATGGCGACGCCCTTCTGAACCGCCAGATCCACAGCCGCCGACGCCACTGCAAGATCCTGCAGACCCACGCCCGTGCCGTCGAAAAGGGTAATCTCTTCCGGCGTGAGGCGGCCGGTACGGTCTCCGTTGATGACGGCACCAAGTTCGAGAATACGCTGTGGCGTAATCAGGCCCTGGGCTACGGCATGCTGTGCTTCGCCGATACTTATGGACTGTGCCACCTCATCCGTGAAGATCACAGATGCGGCCACCAGTTCGGCCTCGACCTCTTGCTTGCCCTTGGTGTCGGTTCCCATGCAAGCGAGATGGGTGCCGGGGCGAATTTGCGCAGCCTTCAGGATCGGAGAGAAAGACGAAGTGATGGTGATAATGACGTCCGCTTCCGCGCCCAACCGATCAAGATTGACCGCTTCAAACGGAATGTCACGCTCGGCGGCAACCTTTTCCAGGCGCGAGAGAGCCTCGGGATGGAGGTTCCAGCCTATGACCTTTTCGAACGGCCGCTGATCGAGAGCCGCTCGCAGCTGGAAGGTGGACTGATGTCCTGCGCCGACCATGCCAAGGACCCGAGAATCGGGCCGGGCGAGGTATTTGATGGATACAGCCGAGGCCGCCGCCGTCCGAAGTGCTGTCAGCAGGTTGCCACCGACAACCGCGCGGCATTTTCCGGTATCGGCATCGAACAGGAACACGGTCGACTGGTGATTGGTCAGGCTCTTGGCCATGTTGTTGGGCCAGAAGCCTCCGGATTTGAGGCCCAGCGCCAGACTCTCCCGATCAAAACCCGATTTGAAACCGTAGAGCGCGTCCGCGTGGCCGATCGCTTCGCGGATGACAGGGAAATTGTAGGCGGACTTTCTGGCCATCGACGCGAAAACCTGCTCCACAGCCGTGAAGCAATCCGATGCCGAAATAAGTCCTGCAATTTCGCGTTCAGGGACAATGATCATGAGAATTCCTCCCGCTTTTGTGACAATGCCGGGGGCATTAAAAATGCCCCCGGTCGCTATCTCTTATGCTTGGCTTGATCAGTACGCTTTGCCGCGCGCCGAAACAGGCCACAGCGTTTCGACCTTGCCGTTGCGTACCCCTACATACCAGTCGTGAACGTTGCAGGTCGGATCGCAATGGCCGGGCACCAGCCGAAGCTTCTCGTTGATCTTCAGGACGCCGCCCAGATCTTCGACCACACCGTGCTCGTCCGAGCATTTGATGTATTTCACGTCGTCGCGGCCGTAAACGAAAGGAAGACCGCTGTCGACGGACTGCGCTTTCAGACCTGCGTCGACCACAGCGAGGGTCGGCTTGGCATGGCTCATCACCGAGGTCAGAATGAACAGCGCATTCTCCCATTCGCCCTGGTCGATGCGCTTGCCGTCCTTGTCGTGGATGCGGCCGTAGTCGGCGTCCATGAATGCGTAGGAACCGCACTGCAGCTCATTGTAGACGCCGGAATTGGATTCGAAATAATAGGATCCGGTGCCGCCGCCCGAGACAAGCTCAGGTTCAAGCCCTGCTGCCTTGAGCGCTTCGACAGCATCAGTGACCTGAGCGATTGCAGCGTCGAGCTTCGCCTTGCGGTCCTCATAGCTGTCCATGTGCTGCATGGCGCCCTGATAGGCCTGGATGCCGGTGAACTTCAGACCCGGAGCTGCGTCGATCGCCTTGGCGATCTCGAGTACCTCAGGTGTGGTCTTCACGCCGCAACGACCGGCGCCGCAGTCGATCTCGACGAAGCACTCGAGCGTCGTGCCGTACTTCTTGGTTGCCTTGGACAGCTCTTCAACGTTTGCCAGATCGTCGACGCAGACGATAATGCGCGCGCCGTGCTGAGGCAGGAGTGCCAGCCGGTCGATCTTCGCGGGATCGCGGACCTGGTTGGAGACAAGCACATCCTTGATGCCGCCGCGGACGAAGACTTCCGCTTCCGAGACTTTCTGGCAGCAGACGCCGATAGCGCCGCCGAGCTCCTGCTGGAGCTTCAGAACGTCGACAGACTTGTGCATCTTGCCGTGGGCGCGATGACGCATGTTGTGGGCCTTGGCATAGTCGCCCATCTTCTTGATGTTGCGCTCCAGAGCGTCGAGATCAAGGATCAGGCAAGGCGTCTGGATGTCTTTTTCATCCATGCCGGGCAGTGCGGGAACGTCGTATCCGACCTCAAGGCCGGTAAAATCTGCATGTGCGTTCATAGTTCCTCTCCTCAGTTCCAGGGCAGCTTGTCGAGATCGACGTTGCCGCCGGTGACGATGACGCCAACGCGCTTGCCGGCAAACGCCTCGGGATTTTTCAAGATGGTTGCGAGCGGCACGGCGCTGGAAGGCTCCAGCACAATGCGCAAGTGCTTCCATGCGAGCTTCATGGCATCGATGATCTCCTGGTCCGACGCCGTGTAGATTTCGGAGACATGATTGGAGACGAAATGCCAGGTCAGATCCTTCAGCGGGACGAGCAATCCGTCCGCGATGGTCTTCGGTGCATCGTCAGCAATGATGTAACCGGCCTTGAAGCTGCGATAGGCGTCATCGGCCTGCTCGGGTTCGGCGGCGATGACCTTGGTCTCAGGGGCGAGCGTGGACAGCGTAAGGCAGGTGCCCGAGATCATGCCGCCGCCACCAATCGGTGCGACGACAAATTCAAGCCCGTCCGTCTGCTCCACGAACTCCTTTGAGCAAGTACCCTGACCCGCAATGACGCGCGGATCGTTATAGGGGTGAACGAAGTCGCCCCCGGTCGCGGCCTGAACCTTCGCGAAGGTTTCCTCGCGAGACGTCGTCGACGGCTCGCACTCGGTGATCTTGCCACCATAACGGCGGACCGTGTCCTTCTTGGCCTGTGGCGCCGTGCGGGGCATCACCACGTTGCACGGAATTTTGCGCAGCATCGCCGCGTAGGACAGGCACGAAGCATGATTGCCTGACGAATGCGTGGCTACGCCCTTGGCTGCCTGCGTGTCGTCCAGTCCGAAGACGGCGTTGGCGGCGCCGCGCACCTTGAAGGCGCCCGGCTCCTGAAAGTTTTCGCACTTGAAGAACAGCTGGGCACCGCTGAGCTCGTTGAGGTAGTCCGAGGTGCGGATCGGTGTGCGCCGGATATGCGGCTTGATCCGCTCGTGCGCGGCGAGCATGTCGTCGTAAGTGGGAATGTAGATCTCGCTCATTACGCGGCCTTCCTCTGTGCGGTGTTTGCGCTCTGGCGATAGTGTTCCTGAGCGGCCGCAACGCCGGAGCCCAAGGTGATCGGCAAGCCGAGGTCCACCATCACCATTTCGGCCGTCGCAATGCCGGAGAGCGTCATGACGTCGGTCAGGCTGCCGAGATGGCCAATGCGGAAGACTTTGCCTGCGACATCCCCAAGACCCGTTCCGAATGCGACGCCATAGGCGTTCAGCGCATGGGCGACGATCTTGTTGGCGTCAAAACCTTCCGGTGTGCGGATGGCGCTGACACTGTCGGAATAGAGTTCAGGACGGGCTGCGCAGAGCTTGAGGCCCCATGCAGAGACTGCGCGGCGGACACCCTCGGCGATCCGGTGGTGGCGCGCAAATACGTCGTCCAACCCCTCCTCCAGCAGCATATCGGTCGCCACTTTAAGGCCATTCAGCAATCCGACCGGCGGCGTGTAGGGGAAACCGTTGTTGGCGTACCCCTTGGCCATGTCGCGAATGTCGAAGAACGTCCGCGGCAGCGTCGCGGATTCAACGGCGGCCAGCGCCTTGGGTGAGAAGCCGACGATGGCGAGGCCCGGCGGGAGCATGAAGCCCTTCTGCGAACCCGTCACGGCAACGTCGACGCCCCACTCGTCCATGCGGAAATCGTAGCAGCCGATCGAGCTGACGCCATCGACAAAGAGCAAGGCAGGATGCTTTGCGTTGTCGAGTGCCCTGCGAACAGCTGCAATGTCCGAACGTACTCCGGTTGCCGTCTCGTTGTGCGTTGCAAGGACAACCTTGATTTCGTGCGCCTTGTCGGCCGTCAAGATTTCCTCGAACTTGTCGGCAGGAACGCCTTCGCCCCATTCCTGCAGGACGACCTGAACATCGAGACCATGGCGCTGGCACATATCGATCCAGCGGTGGCTGAACATGCCGTTGCGGGTTGCCAGGATCTTGTCACCCGCAGACAGGACGTTGGTGATCGCGGTTTCCCACCCACCCGTGCCGGTGGACGGGAAGACGAAGACCTCGGACTGCGTGGTCTTGAGCACCTTCTTCACGCCTTCCAGCGCGGGGTGCAGGATCTTTCCGAAAAGCGGGCTACGATGGTCGATCGTCGGCATATCGACGGCCTTGCGAAGCACCTCCGGAATGTTCGTCGGGCCTGGAATGAAGATTGGGTTTTGAGTGCTCATTGGCGGCTCCTCCTTGGTTATGAATATTGCTACCATGGCCAGGACAATAAGTAAATTTTTTTGAAATCGTTTTTCATTTGAGCATGAAAATTAATTTAAGTTAGCAAATACAATAATTTATAATTTTTCATTGTTCGCAATCCCATTTCATGCGCATATTTTTTATGGGCTCGAACGAGTCAGAACGAGGATCACATGCAGCAACCCCTTCGCAAAAGAGGACGTCCCAAAGGCGCGAAACCCGAGCAGCCAGCCGCCGGGATCCAGGCACTCGATCGCGCGCTTGACGTGCTGGAGGCGCTGGCTTCACACGAGGGCATTACCCTGACGGAACTGGCTGATTTCCTGGATCAGTCACCGGCGACCATGCACCGCGTTCTAGCGACCCTTGAACACAGGCGTTATGTCGAGAGTAACACAGAACGGCAGGAGTGGTTCGTCGGTCCTGAAGCATTCCGTCTTGGATCGGCATTTCTGCGACGAACGAATATCGTGGAGCGCAGTCGCTCCGTTATGCGTGATCTGATGGTCAAGACGGGCGAAACGTCGAACCTCGGCATAGAGCGGGATGGGGACGTCCTGTTTGTAAGCCAGGTCGAGACGCATGACACGATCCGTGCGTTCTTTCCGCCGGGGACACGTTCTCCGCTTCACGCTTCAGGGATCGGCAAGGCGCTGCTTAGTGCTTTCGACGAAGAGCGGCTGGGCGCTTTTCTCAAAACGGCGAAGTTTACGCGGTTTACCGACAAAACGATCGCCAACGCCAACGAATTGCGTGAGGCAATCCAACAAACGCGGCGCCGTGGTTTTTCGTTCGATGATGAGGAGCGAACGATTGGCATGCGGTGCGTTGCGGCATCTATCGTCAATAGCTACGGTGAAGCGGTCGCCGGTGTTTCCGTTTCAGGTCCGACGATCCGGATGCCTGACAATAGAGTACGGGAAATTGGCCACCTCGTGTCGGAGGCGGCCAATGAGATTTCCCGGCAACTCGGGTCGCCTGCTCTTGCCAGTCCTCGGGCGACGGACTGATGAGGTTCTAATGCCAGAATTGAAGCAGAAGCGGCACCATCAGTGCAGTAAACAACCCGTTCAAGGCAATCCCTACCGCAGCAAACGCGGCGGCGAGTTCGCTACGACCGGCGACCTGCGCGGCCGCAACCCCGCTTCCGGCTACCCCGGCCGCGAGACCATGCGCACGCCAGTCGCGCACCTTGAGCCGCTGCAGGATAGCCTGGCCGACAACCGCGGCAATAATGCCTCCAAGGATAGCCAGCGCCGCAGTCAGAGCAGGCACGCCACCAATTTCGTCCGACACAGCCATGGCGATCGGTGTCGTTACGGCTTTCGGCGCAATCGACAAAGCAACGTCGGGTGTCCCGCCGAGAGCCCAGACGATCGCCACGCCGCTGACAACCGAGGTAAGCGAGCCAGCGATCATCGCAGGACCGACGCTGCGGACGTCCCGCCGGATCAGATCGAAATTCTTCGCAAGCGGTATTGCCAGCGCCACGGTGGCAGGTCCAAGCAGGAAGTTGATGAACTGAGCACCGGAGAAGTATGCGTCGTAACTGGTGCCCGTCAAAAGGACGATCGCAGATACCACGATGATCGCCAGCAAAACCGGGCTCACGACGGGCGAGTCTCCGAGTTGCTTTTGAAGCCGGGCGCCAGCCAGATAAGCTCCGATCGTAATGACGAGCCATACAAGGGGTGTGGCGGACAGCGGGACCCAAAGATTGAGAATTGCATCGCTCTTGATCATTTGCCTGCCACTCCTTCGCTATCGTTTTTCGGGCTCTGTCGATGCGAGAGCCAGTGCATCATCACTCCGGTCACCGCCAGGCTGAGAACGGTCGATCCGAAAACGCCGACGACAATCGGCAGCCATTCCGTTTCGATCACCTTGAACTCGGAGATGATCCCGACGCCCGCCGGAACGAAAAGCAGGCCCATGAACCGGATGAGGAAATTCGATACCGATGTCAGGTCGGATCGTGTTTCACGATCGGCCTTGCCTTCCCCTCGGAAGATCAGAACGGCGGCCAGGAATATCATCCCGATTACCGGCCCTGGGACCGGAAGGGAGAAAACACGGCGAACCAGTTCACCGATAAGTTGGCATCCAACAAGAATTAACATTGCGCCCAGCATGGCAGCGTCCATTCAGAATAAACAAAAGGAGAAAACGCTGTATTTCGTCAGGGCTTTTACTCCGTTCACTACGACTGTTTTCAGGTAATGCGGTTCTAAGGGACTAGAAACGTCTCTGTACGCAAAAGATTGTTGCGCAAAAGGGAGCGCTCACCAGATGGATTATTTCGCCGCAATGGGCGCCTTCGTGCGTTCCGTAGAGCTCGGGAGTTTCTCGAAAGTTGCATCAGAAAGCGGCATGAAAGTGTCCACGGTTTCCCGCTATGTGGCGGCGTTGGAGTCAGATCTTGGTACGGCACTGTTTAACCGCACAACACGGCGGCTCAAGCTGACCGAGGCGGGGAACGTCTTTTATTCAAAGGCCGCGCAGGTGCTCGCCGACCTCGAGGAGGCGCGGCAAACCACGTCATCCTTGAACGGGCGTCCTCAGGGGGTGTTGCGCATCAATATTCCAAGCGCCTTTGGCAGGCGCCACATCATGCCCTTCATGAAAGAGTTTCTCGAGCGTTACCCCGAAATCACACTCGACGCGACCCTTACGGATCTCACGGTCGATCTTCTGGAAACGGGTACTGACCTAGCCGTGCGAATAGGCGCCCAGCATGATTCTACTTTGATCGCTAAACGGCTGTCCACACAGCGTAGGCTGTTGGTGGCCGCCCCGGAATACCTGGAGGCCTTCGGAACTCCCAAGTCACCCGACGAGCTATCGGAGCATGAATGTCTCACCTTCACGGTCGGGCAGACCGTTCACTGGTATTTCAAGCCAACCAATGAAGCCGGTACCATCATGGAGGAAATATCTGTCAGCGGTCATCTCAGAACCAACGACACGGAGGCGCTTCGTGATGCGACCATTGCCGGACAGGGTATCGCGCTTTTGCCGACTTGGTTGATCGCTGACGACGTCAGGGCAAATCGCCTCACGCCCTTGATGGTCGAGATGAACTGGAATATCGCAGCAGACATAGATTCGCCGATTTGGGGAGTCTACGCTCCGAAAAAGGTCGTTTCGCCGAAAGTCAGGGTATTTCTCGACTTTATAGTGCAGAAGTTCGGAACGCCGCCCTATTGGGAAAATATCTGACCTCCATGTATGTGCCTTTCAGACACTACCCATTTCGCAAGAGTTATTTGCCGGGCAGGTCGTAACCGTCCTCTTTATCTCAAGGTAATCTAGCCTCTATCCACGGCGGGGATGGCGCTGCGCATAGCGCGGCGACATCGTCCCGAATGAAGGAAAGGAGAGAGGCTATGTCAGATACACCCGAGGTTCACCGGAGAAATTTTCTCAAAGGTGCACTTACCGCAATCCCCCTTACGGCATTTGCAACCACGCCGTTCGACAACATGTCGGCGCGTGCCGACGAGCTAAGCCAGAATACATACACCCCCACATACTTCAATGAAGCCGAGTGGAGCTTCATCCAGGCCGCGGCCGATCGCCTGATCCCTTCGAATGAAGATGGTCCCGGCGCCTTGGACCTGCACGTGCCGGAATTTATCGACAGGCAGATGGAAACGGACTACGGCCACGGTGCGCGTTGGTACCTGCAGGGCCCGTTCCATCCGGAGTCGGATTTCACACTCGGCTACCAGATGCGCTATGCGCCCCGCGAGCTTTATCGTGTCGCGATCAAGGAACTCAATGAATACTGTCGCAAGACCAGCGAAAAGGATTTCGCTGAGCTCGATTCAACCGCTCAGGACGTGGTTTTGACCGCGCTTCAGAAGGGTGAGATTACACTCCCCAGCGTCAAATCTGACGAGTTTTTCTTGCAGCTGCTTGCCAACACCAAGGAAGGCTACTTTGCTGACCCCATGTACGGCGGAAACTACAAGATGGGCTCGTGGAAGATGATCGGTTTCCCGGGCGCGCGTGCCGACTTCACGGACTGGATGAAGAAGCCAGGAACGGCCTATCCCCTCGGCCCCGTCTCAATCCTTGGTGAGAAGGCGTAATAGCAGATGACTACAGTTATGAAATCCGTCGACGCCGTCGTCATCGGCCTCGGCTGGACAGGCTCGATCCTGAGCATGGAATTGGCGAGCGAGGGCCTCAATGTCGTCGCGCTCGAGCGCGGCGAGAACCGCAACACGTCGCCTGACTACACCTACCCCAAGGCCGTTGACGAATTGAAATACGGCGTCCGTGGCGAGCTCTTCCGCAAGCTCTCCCTGGAGACGGTCACGGTTCGGCACAAGATGGGGGACACGGCCGTCCCGTATCGTCAATACAATGCGTTTCTTCTGCCGGACCATGTCGGCGGAGCCGGAACCCATTGGAACGGCCAGCTTTACCGCCCGTCGCCAGAGGACCTAAAATTCTTCAGCCACAATGTCGAGCGCTACGGCAGGAAATTCCTGCCCGATGACATGACCATTCAGGACTACGACGTCACGTTCGACGAGCTGGAGCCGTTCCTTGACAAGTTTGAGCATCTTAACGGTGCTTCAGGAAAAGCAGGTAACATCAATGGCGTTCCGACCGAAGGCGGCAATCCCTTCGAAGGGAAGCGCTCTCGAGAATACCCGACGCCGCCTGTCGCCGATACCTACGGGGCACTCCTGTTTGCAAAGGCGGCCCGTGAACTCGGCTACAAACCATTCCCGCAGCCCTGCGCAAACTGTTCGGAACCCTATACGAACTTCTATGGCGTGCGGCTCGGTCCTTGCAATCTCTGCGGCTTTTGCGAGCGCTTCGGCTGCTATCTCTATTCCAAGGGCTCCCCACAGACGACCATCTTGCCGGCTCTGTTCCAGCTCCCCAATTTCGAATTGCGAGCCCAGAGCCACGTTACGCGTATCAACCTCGATTCGACCGGAAAACGTGCTACAGGCGTCACCTATGTCAATGCCGCCGGCGCAGAGATCTTCCAGCCTGCCGATCTCGTGATCCTGTCCTCCTATCAGACAAATAACGTGCGCATGATGCTCCTTTCAGGCATCGGCGAACCATACGATCCCGTCAGTGGCAAGGGTGTCATCGGTAAGAACTACGCCTATCAGATGATGAGTTCGACTTCGTTGTTCTTCGACAAGGATGTACCGATCAATCCGTTCATCGGCGCGGGAGCGGGCGGATCGCAGATCGTCGACGAGTTCAATGCCGACCATTTCGACCACAAGCCACACGGTTTCGTGGGTGGTGCATACATCATCGGCGGCCAGACTGGTGGGCGGCCGATACAGCAGCTTGCCGTGCCAGCAGGCACTCCGAGCTGGGGCGCGTCATGGAAGAAGGCCGCCAAGGAAAACTATCTCCATACGACCAACGTTGTGACCCATGGTTCGGTCATGTCATACCGGGATGCTTATCTCGACCTCGATCCCACGTACCGCGATTCCCTGGGTCAACCACTGCTTCGCATGACGTTCGATTGGCACGATAACGAGTACCGGATGAGCCGCTTCGTCACCGATCGCGCTCTGGAAATTGTCGAGCGAATGAACCCAAAGTCTCATTCGACGCTAATCCGGCAGGCAGGGGATCACTTCAACGTTCGCCAGTACCAGACGACACATACAACTGGCGGTGTGATTACCGGTTCGGATCCCAAGTCGAGCGCGCTCAACAGGTATCTGCAAAGCTGGGATGTTCCCAATCTCTTCGTCACGGGGGCATCTGCCTTCCCGCAGAACTTCGGCTACAACCCGACCGGGCTCGTCGGATCGCTTGCCTTCATGGCCGCCGATGCAATCAGGACGCAGTACCTGAAGAACCCTGGGCCGCTGGTTCAGGCGTGAGGATGGTGACATGACGATCAAGATCACCAAAACTCGCCTGTTCGGCGCCATCGTTGTCGTTGGCGCAGTGGGTGCCGTCGGCGCATGGCTTGCTACGGTTGCCTTCGGCAACATAGGTGGCGACGCAACCGCCGACCTCGGCGTGGCCATCACGCCGGAACTGGTCCGGCATGGAGAATACGTCGCCCGTCTGGGCGACTGTGTCGCCTGCCACACGGCACCGGGAGCCAAGCCGTTCTCCGGTGGTTTGCCTCTCGAGACGCCGATCGGGGCCGTTTATTCGACCAACATTACCCCCGACAAAGAGAACGGCATTGGTTCGTATACCTATGGGGATTTCGAGCGCGCCGTACGACGCGGTATCCTGCCTGATGGTGCCTCGCTTTACCCGGCTATGCCCTTCCCTTCCTATGCCAAGGTCTCCGACGACGATATGAAAGCGCTCTATGCTTTCTTCACGAAAGGGGTCACGCCAGTTGCGGAGAAAAACCACGCCGTGGACATCCCCTGGCCGCTATCGATGCGTTGGCCGTTGACATACTGGCGCTGGGTGTTTGGTCCTACGGTGAAGGCTCCCGAGGCCGTTGCTACTGCATCCGTTGATCCGGTAATCGCTCGCGGAGCCTATCTTGTCGAAAGCCTTGGGCATTGTGGGAGCTGCCACACGCCGCGTGGGCCAGGTCTCCAGGAAAAGGCACTTTCCGCAGCTGACGGCCCGGATTACTTGTCCGGTGGCTTTGTCGACAATCATGTCGCCAACAATCTCAGGGGCGACCCTGTCACCGGGCTGGGTAGCTGGACAGAAAACGACATCGTCCAGTTCCTCCAGACGGGCCGCAATGAGAAGTCCGCGGCATTCGGTGGTATGGCCGATGTGGTCCAGCACAGTACCCAGTTCATGACCACTACCGACCTGACAGCGATCGCACGCTATCTGAAATCACTTCCGGCCGACGGGGGCGAGCAAAAGGTCGCCTCGCAGGACGGGACGGAGGCAATGCTTGCAAACGCAGACGTCTCAAGACCTGGCGCATTGGACTATCTCAACAATTGCGCTGCTTGCCATCTTTCCTCGGGCAAAGGTTACCGGGAAACCTTTCCGGCCCTCGCCGAGAACCCGGTGTTGAACGCAAACGATCCGACATCGATCATACACATCATTCTCAAGGGTGCGACGATCCCGCCAACTGCCAAAGCGCCGACTGACTTTGCCATGCCTGCGTTCGCAAACCGGCTGACGGATAAGGAAGTCGCCGATCTTGCAACTTTCGTTCGTTCGAGCTGGGGCAATTCCGGCAAGGCCGTAACCCCGGATCAGGTCGAACGTGTCCGTTCCGCCGTCGGTGCTGAAAGTCCCCAACGGAAATAAATCGGGTGTCTCCAAGAAAGGAAATTCTGATGAAAACCAGGACGACTGCCGCAAGCATACAGGAACGCGCATTTTTGCGCGTTCACTCTGGCTTCAATGAAGAAAGCGTCAAGGCGATTTCCGGTGGGCTCAACGCCCTGCTGGCTGACTGCTTTGCTCTCTATATCAAAACGAAGAACTTCCACTGGCATGTAAGCGGACCGCATTTCCGTGACTATCACCTCCTCCTCGATGAGCAGGCGCAGCAGATATTGGCGATGACGGATCCAATCGCCGAGCGTGTTCGCAAGATTGGTGGGGTGACTCTGCGTTCGATCGGCCAGATCGCGCACCAGCAGCGCCTCGCCGATAACGACGCCGCTTATGTGGATGCTAACGATATGCTTGCCGAGCTCGAAAGCGACAACGCGCAACTCCTGTCGGAGATGCGCCAGACCCATAATCTTTGCTCCGAAGCAACCGACGTTGCAACAGCCAGCCTTCTGGAAGAATGGATCGATCAGACGGAACGGCGTTGCTGGTTCCTGCACGAGGCAACGCGATCGCAAGGGCAAAACTCATAATAGTGTCTGCAGGAGTCCATAAGAATGGCCGGCCACCCTCTACGGCGGGCCGGCCATTTTCATTTCAAAAGGAGAGTTTAATGCCATCAGGACGGTTGAAAGGCAAAGTTGCCATCATTACTGGTGCGGCCCGTGGCATCGGCCGCGCTGCGGCTATTGCATTCGCGCGCGAACGCGCAACGGTGGTGGGCATTGATATAGCCGGTCCCGTCAGTAGCACGTTGGAAGTCATGCCGGCGTCGATCGAAGACCTGAACGAAACCGGTCGTCTTGTGACCGAAGCCGGTGCGGATTGGCGACAGTTCCAACTGGATCAACGTGATGCCATTGCGCTCAGAAAGGCAGCAGAGGATGTGCGTGCCGCCTTCGGGAAAATTGATATTCTTTTCGCGAATGCCGGCATACAGGCGTTCCGGTCGATCCTGGACATGAGCGACGCGGACTGGCAGGATCAAATTGATGTCAACCTGACCGGAACGTTCAATGCTATCCGGGCCGTTGGGCCGCATCTTGTCGGCAATGGCGGCGGTCGGATTATCGTTACCTCATCCACTCAAGGCCGCCATGGAACCAAGTTCGGTTCAGCCTACTCAGCTTCAAAGTGGGGAATTCTAGGGCTCATGAAGTCCGCTGCACTCGAGCTTGGTCACTATGGGATTACCGTCAATGCCGTTATCCCCGGCTTGATCGATACACCCCTCACCCGCCATCGGCAGCGTTACGCGCAAGCTGTCAATGATCTTTCCAACCAAGACCCCATCCAAGAACTGGAGTCACGGGCTGCGGGAATCTTGGCCGCCAAGTCCCCACTAGAGGTGCCATGGATCGATCCGAATGCGATTGCCCCGGTTGTCGTGTTTCTTGCAAGCGACGAAGCGGCCATGGTTTCCGGCGCGGCCTACGACGTGACCGGTGGCGATAGCGCCAACAACCTTGCGTGAATTTGCTGAGGCTGAGACAAGGTCCAACGGTATCCAGGTTGGACTTTGATAAAGCGATGACGTTGCTCGAAAAAGTTGGTATCGCCGACAAGCGTGACGCCTATCCGGCCCATCTTTCCGGCGGCCAGCAACAACGCGCGGCGATTGCCCGGGCACTTGCCATGCATCCGGAGGTCATGCTGTTCGATGAACCGATATCGGCACTCGATCCCGAACGTGTCGGCGAGGTTCTTGCCGTGATGCGCGCGCTCGCCAATGAGGGACGGACGATGTTGCTGGTGACGCACGAAATCGCGTTTGCGCGCGATGTGGCAACCCGCGTCGTCTTCCTGCACGAGGGTGTCATCGAAGAGGATGGCCCCGCAGACGAGGTATTCCGCAATCCGAGATCGGAGCGGTTCCGCAAGTTCATTTCCAATAGCCTGCGTGGCTGATCTTCATTGACGGGATGATCGTACATCCGCCTGCCCTCGTCGGTCCTGCGTGCAGAGCAATGGCGCGTACTCGTCGGTGCTCGAAGTTCGGCTTTGGTTGAGATTACCGCGGATCGCTGATAAGTTTCAGAGCCTTCTCCGGGGTTTGCGTGAAGGACACCAACCCCCTGTCGCGAGGGCTTAGAAACCCTGAGCGGAACATGGTGTCGAAGGTCGCTTCGATCCCGGACCAAAAGCCTTCCTCACCGAGGAAGACGATCGGTTTGTCGTGCAGCGATAACTGCCGCCATGTGATGATCTCCACGGTTTCTTCAAGCGTGCCGAAACCGCCTGGCAAAGCGACAAAGCCGTCTGCAAGTTCGTACATTTGTGATTTGCGTTGATGCATCGTGTCGACGACCCGCATATCGGAAACACCGGGATGGGGTGGTTCCCTGTCGAATAAGAACCGGGGCAGAATACCGACCACCTTGCCACCTTGGCGGAGCGCACCAGTCGCGGTTGCTCCCATCATCCCGTTCGCTCCGCCCCCAAATATCAGTAGGTGGCCAGCTTCAGCGATTGCCGCGCCGATCCTTTCTCCGAGCTCGAGGAAGCATTGCTCAGTCTGTGGGGAGGCGCCCCCGAAAATGCAGATGTTCACGGTAAATGCCCTTTCTTGTAGATCTTCCCTCTCTTGTTGATGTTCTATATTTGTATGTAAACAGACATGAATAACGCATGGTGTTTTAATTTTGAAACATACGAACTGGGATGATCTACGGCTGCTTGTTGCCGTCTCACGTTGGGGAACACTTCGGCGGGCTGGAGAGAGCACCGGTCTAAGCCCGGCCACGCTTTCCAGGCGCATCGATGAGCTTGAGGCCGCCTTGGGCGAAAAGCTTCTTGAGCGCGTTCAGACCGGTTGCTTCGCTACGCCGGCCGGTTTGAGGATCATCGCCTGGGCCGAGCAAATGGAGGAGATTGCGTTCGAGATCGAGCGAACCCGTGATCAGCGCGGCGCACATACAGCCGAAGGCACGGTTAGAATAAATACCGATGAATGGATGTCCTATTTCCTCACGACAAGATTTGCCGACTTCCGCATGATCTATCCAAACGTGCAGGTCGAGATCATCACCTCGCATCGCCCCTATAGTCTGACACGCCGCGAGGCCGACATCGCTATTCGACCTTTTCGACCCGAACAAACAGGATTGACCGCAAGGAAGGTTGGGAACTTGTCGTTTGGATTGTATTCGAGCAAAGCCTATCACGATGCGAATGCCGTCAAGATCGACAGGCAGGACTGGAATAGTCTATCCTTCGTTGGTTTCGATGAACCACGCTCCGACTTCGACGTTGACAAATGGTTGAGAGCCTTGCCCAGAGCGCCAGTCCCCTGGATGCGATGCAGTTATGCGTTGGGCATATTCGACGGTGTGCTTCATGACAGCGGCCTCGGCGTCCTGGCGAATTTCATTGCGGCCGGCAACTCGGATCTCTATGCGGTTATTCCGCATATCGTCGAGCTGGATCAGGAGATCTGGCTTTCAATGCACAGCGCCGTCCGCTCAAGCGCTAGAATACGCGCTGTAACCGACTACATCGGTGAAATATTCGCCCGGCAGAAAGCCGGTTGATCCAGAGCGGGAAATCAATCGGTGTTGCGGCGAAACGTTCCATCGATCAGGGCAAAGGCGATCTCACCCCATAACCGGCGCCTCGTTGGGAAGCGGCAACCCGGCGAGATCGAAGATCCGCACCTCGCATCCCAGGCGCTCGAGCAGCCGCCGGACCTCAAAGGCAAGGAGGCGGCTATACGACACTTCCCGGAGCGATCCATAGAGGATCGGGATCCGTGGCTTGTGGGTGGAGAACGCCGGGCGAAGGGACTCTGGCGAGATCGGCTGAAGATGGTCGTCATGCAGTGCGGGAAATGTATCAGACAATGCGCTTTCCTTCCTCGTCGAGGACCTGCTCGCCGTCTTCCTCGGTGAATGGCCCTTTGAAGGCGTCTGCCGGGAGGATGTCGAGCACGACCTCCGATGGGCGAGCAAGTCTGGTGCCGAGCGGCGTGATGACGAGTGGTCGGTTGATCAGGATCGGGGTGGCAATCATCGCGTCCAGCAATTGCTCTTCCGTTAGGCCCGGATTGTCTAGGCCGAGTTCCGCATAGGGCGTGCCCTTCTCACGGATCGCTTCGCGGACCGTCAGGCCGGCATCTGCGATCATCTTCGAGAGCTGCTCGCGCGATGGCGGGTTCTGCAGGTACTCGATGACGGTGGGTTCGATCCCGGCGGCGCGGATCAGCGCCAGCGTATTGCGAGACGTGCCGCAGGCGGGATTGTGATAGATGGTGGCGTCCATGGTCAGGGCCTTTCGATGATGGTGTTGCGGGAAACGGCGGGCGATGCCTCGTACCAACCCTTCGAGCGGTTCACGATCCAGACGACCGACAGCATCACGGGCACCTCGATCAGGACACCGACGACGGTGGCAAGTGCCGCGCCCGACTGAAACCCGAACAAGCTGATGGCAGCGGCGACCGCGAGTTCGAAAAAATTGCTCGCACCGATGAGGGCGGACGGCCCGGCGACGCAGTGGCGCTCGCCTGCCAAGCGGTTCAGAAGGTAGGCAAGCCCCGAGTTCAGGTAGACCTGGATCAGGATCGGCACAGCCAGCAAGGCGATGATGGCCGGCTGGGCGATGATCTGCTCGCCCTGGAAGGCGAAGAGAAGCACGAGGGTCGCGAGGAGCGCGAGGAGCGATACCGGCTGCAGCTTCGCAAGCAAGCGATCGAGTGCGCGGGTCGTTCCATCGGCCGTTAGACGGCTGCGCAGCACCTGGGCGATGATCACAGGGACGACGATATAGAGAGCGACCGACAGGGCAAGCGTCGCCCACGGCACGGTGATAGCCGAGAGACCGAGCAGAAGGCCGACGATCGGCGCGAATGCAACCACCATGATCGCGTCGTTCAAGGCGACCTGCGACAGGGTGAACAGCGGCTCGCCTCGCGTCAGGTTCGACCAGACAAAGACCATGGCCGTGCAGGGTGCTGCAGCCAGAATGATGAGACCGGCGATATAGGAGTCGATCTGGTCTGTCGGCAGATAGGGTCGAAAAAGCCAGCCGACGAACAGCCAGCCCAGCAACGCCATCGACAACGGCTTGATCGCCCAGTTGATGATCAGCGTGACGCCGATCCCGCGCCAGTAGGAGCCGACCTGCGTCAGTGAGCGGAAATCGATCTTCAGCAGCATCGGGATGATCATCAGCCAGACCAGGATCGCGACCGGGATGTTGACCTTGGCGATCTCGGCGCCGCCGATGATCTGGAAGACGCCGGGCATCAGGTGACCGAGGGCAACGCCGACGGCGATGCAGAGGAAGACCCAAACGGACAGGTATCGCTCGAATGTTGACATCTTACTTGGCCTTCGGGGATTTGACCGACGCGCCTTCCAATGAACCGATCTGGCGAACGTGCTGTTCGAGGGCCAGGCGGTCGATCGAGGCGATGGGCAGGTTGACGAAGGCGGTGATCCGGTTCTTCAGAAACCGTGCAGCTTGGGCGAAAGCACGCTGGATCTCAACTTCAGCTCCAACGACGGCCGCCGGATCCTCGACGCCCCAGTGGGCGGTCATCGGATGGCCAATCCATACAGGGCAGGCTTCACCGGCTGCGCTGTCGCAGACGGTGAAGATGAAATCCATCTCTGGGCTACCTGCCTGGGCGAACACGTCCCAACTCTTCGATGAGAAACCCGTCGATGGATAGCCGAGCGCATCCAGTTCCTTCAGCGCGTGCGGATTGACTTCGCCCTTCGGCTGGCTGCCGGCGGAATAGGCCTTGAACCGGCCGCCGCCCTCTTTGTTGAGGATGGACTCGGCGAGAATAGAGCGAGCGGAATTGCCCGTGCAGAGGAACAGCACGTTATAGGTGTTGTCAGTCATGGTCGTGGTCCGTGGTTAGGTCGGAGGCCTGTTGAGCTTCATGATGGTCGCCGATGAGGGGCAAATGGATGATAGTTGGCGGGTCGCCAGCACCGCAGCCGGCACTTCGGCCCGAGGAACTTCGGAAAACCCGATGGCGGAGAAGAACGGGGCGGCGCTTGTGGTAGCGAGGAAGACATTGCCATCGACGTCGCGCAGCGTTGCCTCGACGATGGCTCGGCCGACCCCATGACTCCGATGTGCCGGCAGAACGACAACAGACCGCAGCAGATAATCGCCGGCGCAGCGTTCGAGGCCGGCATATCCGATCGTTTGGCCGTCGACTGAGGCTGCTTCAAAGAAAGCGCGGCCATCGTCTTCAATGTCATCGGTCGGGAGATCCGCCGCACGGAGCGCTTCGCGGAGACGAGCGTCGCTACCGGCCACTCCGTGCAATGCGATTGCGCTCAACATGGGTTGGCCCCCGATGTACGGCATGGCGTCAGTTCTGCGATCAGGGGAGCACAAAGCTCCGTCGAACCGCCGCAACAATCCTTCAGCAGAAATAGCGTCAGGTCGCGCAGGCCGTCGAGATCGGCCCGATAAATGATCAATCGGCTCTGGCGTTCACTCTTGACCAGACCGGCACGGGACAACGTCGCAAGATGCGCCGACATCGTGTTTTGCGGGACTTCGAGTTGCCGGGCGAGCTCGCCTGCCGGAATTCCATCCGGCTCGTGCCGCACGAGCAGACGGAACGTCTCGAGGCGGGTGTTCTGTGCCAAGGCCGCAAGGGCCGCAATTGCCGTGTTGCTTTCCATATATCGAGATTAATGGATACATTGGAGAAGTCAACCGCCTCCGTTCGGAGGCGGATTATGCGCAGCTAAAAGTCGCAGATACCCTGCAAGGCAGGTTGATGGAGCCTGAGGTGACCATAAGTCACCACGGCTCATATCCAGAGCAGATCTCGGTTCGTCAAGAAGTGGCCAGCGCGTATCCTGTGCCAACATCTTCATCAGCGCCGATTTTTCCGATCTAACCATGGCTTTAGAAAAAACGAAGTCGCGACTTGATCGCTCTGGACCAGACATCTGCACGGCTTTCCCTGAGCAAGGCGCATCGAAATGCGCGTGCTGAAGCGGATTTTCGTGCCGGGCGGATAAGGATCCAGCAATCAATGGCAGGGAATCAGCTTCCGGTCTTCGATGGCTCGATGAACAATCCAGATATCGGTTCTACATATCCAAGCTGATCCGTAACGGAACGCACGCCGGCTGTGTTCTCAGCCAGGACGATCGCAGCCTGCCTGGCCCGTTCATCGAAGATCAAGCCGGAAAGCTCTACATTGCGATGGTCAACATTGACACGTATTGCACTCGACCACGACTGCTGATCCAGCTCCGCGAGAATGGAACGGCGGATGGCATCATCGCCGTTGATCGAGCTTGGCTGTGCTGCCAAAGACAGCAACATCGCCCTCATGAGGTCGGCGCGAGAGACGATACCGACGAGTTGACCACGATCCAGTATGGGCAACCGCTTGATGTTGCGTTCCGACATCAGTTCCACCGCCTGATCAAGCGGTGTTTCGGGAGAAACGCTGATCACATCCTGGGACATAACATCTTTGACCCTGCGCCCATGGGAGCGGACATACTCCTCGGCTTGCCGTCCAGGTCCGACAATGAATTCGAGCCAGTTGGGCCGCTTGCGAACAGTTCCGACCTCGTAACGTCTCAGAAAATCGCTATCGGTGAGAACGCCAACTACCTGCTTTTTCTCATCGAAAACCGGCAATCCGCTAACCCGATTTGCCAGCATCAACTTGGCGGCGTCTACAATAGATGCCGAGGCCTCGATGCCAACCACCGGCGAAGTCATAATATCCCGTACAAGCATAATCGTGTCACCCTGAATCCAGATGGTTATTGACGGCCGGAAGACACCGCAGCTCCGCGCCGTTTGGAAAAGATGATACCCAATATGGAGAAAAATTGACCAGCGTTTCCGGTCAATCGATCGCTAAGTTCTGCCAAGATGCATTCGGTGTTTCAATGACACCGATGATCGCCTCGGCAAATCGATTGCTCTGATTGGATAAACGACCAGCGCCCCAATTGTTTCAGCATATATGGATGTTCTTCAGGTGCCAACGGCTGTGCTGCGGCGCGCGAAATATCGAGCTGGCGATTGCCCTGTCGCTTTTTTGAACATTGTTATGAACGCTGTGACCGAATTGTAGCCGAGATCTCCCGACACCTCCTGGACAGAATACCCAGCTGCAAGCTCCCTCAACGCGACGATAAGATGCAACTGCTGGCGCCATTGCCCAAAACTGAGCCCGGTCTCGCTCAGCATCAGACGGCTCAACGAGCGTTCGCTCAGTGCCAACTGCCTTGCCCATTGTGGAAGCGTTCTCCTGTCGGCTGGATCCTTTATCAGCGCTTCAGCCATTTCCCTGACCTTCGGATGCTCGGAGATCGGCAAATGCAGTTGCTCAACCGGCATGAGGGCCAATTCATCAAGGAGCACTCGGGCGATATGCTCAAGGTGGCTGCCTGCTTCGTATCCATCGGGGTTTTCAGCAAGTCGCAGGATCATCTCCCGCAACATCGGAGTGATGGAAAGGGTGCAACATTTGTCCGGCAGCGACACTGCGTCGGGGTCAACGAAAAGACAACATAATTGCGCGTTTGTGGTCCCGTGATTGCTATGCGGTGTCGCCCCAGGGATCCAAACGCCGCTTTGCGGCGGCACCATCCACCAGGAACCGGGAACCTGGCAAACAACCCCGCCGTGCAGGGCAAGAACCAGCTGCCCCTTGCGATGCTGGTGCACCGGCGTCTCCTCCTTCACCTTTGCAAGGTCCAGTCGGAGGGCAAGCGCTGGGAGATCGGTCAAGTCCGGATCGTAAGTCAGGACTGCGGATCGCAAAGAATCGTTTTGGCCAGTTTTAGAGATCATAAGGCAAAATAAGCAAATTCAGCAAGAAAAGAAAGGTGTAAACCAACTGAACCCAAAACTGAGATCAAAAAAATGCGTAGCTTTGCATCACGTTCCCAAATCACCCAACCATTGCTGCCCGTCATTGGTATTCTGTTGATCGCTGCCAACCTTCGTGCACCGGTCACAGGTGTCGCCCCACTTCTTGGCATGATCCGTGAAACGACGGGCATCAGTGGAGCACTCGCGGGCGGCCTCACCACTCTACCCTTGCTTGCGTTCGCCGCTGTGTCCCCGTTCGCAGCGATCATAGGCAAGCGTTATGGCATCGAGCGCTCGCTTTTCCTTTCCCTGATGCTCATCGCGGCTGGTCTGGTTGTTCGCTCGCTTAATCCCGTCATATTTCTCTTCCTCGGGACCGCTATCCTCGGGGCCGGCATTGCCGTCGCCAACGTCTTGCTTCCGAGCCTGCTCAAGCGGGATTACCCTGACAAGGTCGGCGAGCTGACCGGTGCCTATGCCCTGACTGCCGGACTTGTCGCCGCCGTCGCTTCTGCCTCGGCCGTGCCGCTGGCATCGCTTTCTGGTATGAACTGGCGGACCGCACTCGGATTCTTCGTGATTATCCCGATCGTTGCAGCCTTGGTTTGGCTGCCACAGCTTGGTTCCGCCAGCACATCCACGCGGCGCACCGTTGAGCCGGTCAGTGAAGGCCGTATCTGGCATTCTGCCCTCGCCTGGCAGGTCACCATCTTCCTCGGCCTGACCTCGCTGGTGTACTACGTGATCGTTGGTTGGCTTCCAACCATTCTGATTGCGGCTGGTTACTCGGCGGACGAGGCCGGCTCACTCCACGGTGTTACCCAACTTGCGACAGCTGTGCCCGGTCTTGTTTTCGGTCCTGTTATTGGCAGGCTTCGCGATCAAAAGGGCTTGGCTGCCGGTGTTTCACTGTTGACCGGCATCTCCCTGCTCGGGCTTTGGCTCGCGCCGGGCTGGGCAATCTTCTGGGTTGCGCTTTTTGGCTTCAGCGCGGGTGCTGCCTTTATCCTCGGCCTTGCCTTTGTCAGCTTGCGGGCACACAACCCTCACCGCGCCGCCGCTCTTTCAGGCATGGCGCAATGCGTCGGATATTCGCTTGCAGCCGCTGGCCCTCCCGCTGCTGCCTTCGTGCACGATCGCACTGGCGGTTGGGCCGCACCGCTGATCGCATGCATTGTCATCACATTGCTGATGTCAGCTTTCGGCTACCTGGCCGGGCGCGCAGAACACGCTTGAGCCTCACGCACCAAACAGGGGGGGATCGATGTTCGCCCCTGTTTCTTTGACTAGCAGATCGTGTTCCGACCGGACGCTTTTGCCTGGTAGAGCGATTTGTCGGCGATCGAAATCAACGATTCCATAATCTCAGACGCGTCAGGGCTTCCAGCTACCTTTTGTATTCCAGCGACACCGATGCTGACGGTCAACTGCCCAAGCGGGCTCGCATCATGTAAAATGTTGAGCCTTGCTAATGCGTTCTGGATCGCCTGGCTTACGATCTTCGCACCGTTCGCATCGGTCTGGGGGAGGATAACAAGAAACTCCTCTCCACCGTATCGGGCAGCGGAATCACCTGGTCGACGAATGGCTGATCGTATCGCGCTGCTAACCGCTCCGACGGCGGCATCGCCGGCAGGATGACCATAGCGATCGTTGTAGAGCTTGAACCAATCAATATCGATGATCAGGATCGATATCGGTCCACTCTCCCTCCGGGCTCGCCTGATCTCCCGTTCGAAGGTCTTGTCCAGTCCTCGGCGATTGAGGAGTTCTGTCAATGGATCGGTATCGGCAAGCACCTTCGCGCGTCGATATGCCGAAGCCAGATGGCGGTTATTGTTTTCGAGACCGGACTCGAATGTCTTTCTGTTCGAAATATCCGTGAGGGCGACCGAAATTGCGATAACCGACCGGCTGTCTGGGCCGAACACAGGGCTCACGGAGACAAGATAGTATCCACCCCGATACTCGATTTCGTGATCGCGAACGATCGAGCCACCTTCGAAATTGGTAAAATCCCGCCGGGCATTTTCGACCAGAGTTTCCGGGCAGTAGCCCGTCATTGATGCGCCAATGAGCGTTGAGACATCGCCCGCGACCAGATCTGCGAACTTCTTGTTTACGGCGAGATAGCGAAAATCACGATCAATGACGCACGTCGCTATCGGGAGGCAGAAAAAAACCTGTGACGCCTGTGCTGCGGAAAGTCCAGATAACATGCATTCGGCCTCACGATTCTGCTCTCGTAATCCGCGCCCCCCGCCGCGAGTGTTCGGATAATTCTATACAATAAGCTCTAAGAATTTCTTTACAAAAACAGCGGCTTGGCGAGCTAAAACGTCTCTCGAACATATAAATTCCGCACGACATTTGTGGTCTCTGGCCTGTTTTGAGCCAAATTCCGCTTGATCGCTATTTAAATCGATTTAGCCTGGACTTTCCAGCGTCTCTCAAGTTCACAAAAAAGGGCGCCGATAATGCGCCCCTTCTGATGAAACTCTGCAATTTGTCTTATGCGGGCACCAATTCGCCACTCTCCTCAAGTGTGAGGTTTCTCGGTTTCGGACCTCCGGTTGCCCAATCGAGCAATTCGACGGTATGGACGATAGGGATACCGGTTCCTGAACCAATCTGCATGATGCAGCCGATGTTGCCAGCACTGATCACCTCGGGCTTCAGGGCCTCAAGTGTTGAAACCTTGCGCTGCTTGAGCTGTGTGGAGATTTCCGGCTGCATGAGGTTATAGGTTCCAGCCGAACCGCAGCAAATGTGACTGTCGCGCGGTTCAAGGACCTGAAAGCCGGCAGCCTTCAGCAGGTCCTTTGGCGGCGAACGCACCTGCTGCCCATGCTGCAGAGAACAAGCCGAGTGGTATGCGACACGTAGCGGTGCCGCGTGCGTTGCGTCCTTCAGACCGATGTCGATCATGGCCTCCGAAATGTCCTTGGCCAGAGCTGCCACTCGAGCCGCATCGTCGGCCAGGGCATCATTCCGGAACATATGGCCGTAGTCCTTCACCGTCGTACCGCACCCGGAGGTGTTGATAACCACGGCATCAAGTCCTTCGCCATCGATCTCTGCCACAAGTGCGCGGATGTTGGCAGCCGCCATGTCATGGCTCTCGTGCGACTTTCCCATATGGTGGGTCAGTGCTCCACAGCATCCGACACCCTTGGGGATGACGACTTCACATCCGTGCCGACGCAGGAGCCGGATCGTTGCATCGTTGATATCCGTATTCAGTGCCCGCTGCGCGCATCCGACGAGCAACGCCACACGCTTCTTGCGCGGGGCATCCGCCGCAAACGTTTGCGGTCTGTCATTTGGGCTGGGCGATGGAATTTCGGCCGGTGCCATTTCGAGCATTGCGCGCAAACGAGCATCGGGGACGAACTTTCGAAACGGCCTTGCGAGCTTGGCACCGAAGAGCGCCAGGCGAAACCGCCCAGGATAGGGCAGGATCTTGGCGAGGATCCAACGAAGCGCGCGATCATCCCAACGACGCTTGTAGTTTTTTTCGATGTAGTCGCGGGCATGATCGATCAGATGCATATAGTGCACGCCCGATGGACAGGTCGACATGCAGCTCAGACAGCTGAGACAACGATCCACATGCTTGACCGTCTTTTCATCAGGAATCTTGCTGTTCTCCAGCATATCCTTGATCAGGTAGATGCGGCCCCGGGGGCTGTCGAGTTCGTCACCCAATACCTTGTATGTCGGACATGTTGCCGTGCAGAACCCGCAGTGTACACATGACCGGAGAATTTCGTTCGAGCGAGCGGTCGCAGCATCGGCGAGCTGCTCCGCATTGAAATTTGTCTGCATTTCAGCCTCCCATCAGCCCAGGGTTCAAAAGCCCGGCGGGGTCGAATGTCTTTCTCAGTGACGCAGCGAGGCGTGCCACGCCGGGTGCTTCGGGAGCGAAGAACGAGCCATCGAAATTGGCTCCTGGTCGAACCAGGGTTACAACGGCCTGTTTGGCGGCCGCGCGGACAGCCAATGGATCGGAGTTTCCGCAATACCAGAGCAATGAACCACCCCAATCGAGTGAAATCTTGCCGCCGAGCGTGTGGAGAGATGCGGCTATAGCCGGTGCGTCTGTCGGCTTGACCAAGATACGCCACACGGCATCCGACTGGTCCTCGAAGTGGCGAACATCGCGAAAGGACTTCCATAGGCTGCGGCTCGTCTCGGCCTCAAGCGTATCGATTTCGCGATGACGGAAAATGCCGGTAAGCCGAGCGCATCTGTACTCCACCTGTCGTGTCAGACCCTCGACCCTTAGCCAGGCGGTACCATCAAGAAATGCTGCACCCGATACCTCGAATGGTGTGGCAAGCGCCGCCGAGAAGAGCTCGACCGCCGCACGGACCGACAGGCCATGAAAGACGAGCGTCTTCTGGCTTTCGGCCAGAGGAAGTGTCTTCAGTGCAACTTCCGACAGCACGCCGAGCGTGCCGTGCGAGCCGCACATCAACTTGCCCAGATCCATCCCGGTCACGTTCTTCATAACGCGCCCGCCATTCTTGATGATCCGGCCCTGCCCATCGACAAAGCGAACCCCAAGTAGATGGTCTCGACAGGCGCCAGCCTGAATCCGCCTTGGGCCGGACACATTCGCGCCGACCATGCCTCCAATCGTCGGCGTGCCATTGGAACCCAGCAGAGCCCTGTGATCCATGGGCTCGAAAGCGAGCGACTGACCCTCGGCTGCGAGCAAATCTTCAATGGTTTCAACGGATGCGCCTGGCCGTACGATGAGCGTCAGTTCACCCGGTTCATAGGTGACGACCTCGTTGATTTCTCTCGTTGTCAGGATCGCATCTTCTGAAATCGACGGGCGTAATCGTGTCCCACCACCACATACGCGCAATTTCTTCCTCGACGCGTAACAGTCCGAGATGAATGCGGCCAAATCCTGTTCAGTTTTCGGGGCAGCTGAATCTAGTCTGCCGAAAGTATCTTCGACGCTTGTCCTCATAAGCATCTTGCCGCCTCCTCGCGGTAACGTTGACTGACCTCGAGAGGAAAGACTTTCGCGGGATTGAGCAGCCACTTCGGGTCGAAAGCGCCCTTGACCTCCATCTGGATGGCCATGTCCTCCGGCGCATACTGTTTCGTCATGAGGTCGCGCTTCTCGATCCCGACCCCGTGTTCGCCCGTCAGGCACCCACCGACATCCACGCAAAGCCGCAGAATGTCATTGCCGAAAGCTTCAGCCCTTTCGAGATCTCCAGGTTGATTTGCATTGAAAAGAATGAGGGGGTGCATGTTGCCGTCGCCGGCATGAAAGACGTTAGCCACTTCCAGGCCATATTCTTTCGAAAGCTGGCCGATGCGCTTCAACGTAAAGGGCAGCTTTGAGACAGGCACCGTCCCGTCGAGGCAGAGATAATCGCCGAGCCTGCCCATCGCTCCGAATGCTGACTTGCGACCTTTCCAGATCGCCAGAGATTCATCAGCATTGCGGCTGCTGCGGAACTCAACTGGATTCAATGCGGAGGCGAGAACCCTGATGCGTTCGATCTGGTCGGCGATTTCATCTTCTGACCCTTCGACCTCCACAATCAGAACCGCAGCACATGCGGGATATCCCGCCTTTGCAAAGGTTTCAACCGCGCGCAGACAAACGTCGTCCATATACTCGATCGCGACGGGCAGCAGACCCGAGCGGATGATGCGGGCCACGCACTCCCCGGCCGTCTCAGCATTATCGAAGCCGATGAGCATAGGCCGTGCGCCTTCAGGGCGGGGCAGGATGCGCAGCGTTGCTTCAGTGACGATGGCCAATTGACCTTCCGAACCACAGATCAGACCAAGGACATCGAGGCCCGAAGAACCGAGATACGGTCCGCCAAGTTCGACGATCTCGCCGTCCGAAAGGACCATGCGCACGCCGAGCAGATTGTTTGTCGTCACACCATATTTCAGGCAATGCGCGCCGCCCGAGTTCATGCCGATATTGCCGGCGATCGTGCATGCAAGTTGTGACGAGGGGTCGGGTGCGTAGAAGAAGCCCTCTGGCTCGAGCTCTGCACTGACCGATAGATTGGTAACGCCGGTCTGGACCCGGATGAATCGGTTTTCGGTGTCGATCTCGAGCATCTCTCTCAATCGCATAGTTCCGATGACCACGCTGTCGGCTGTCGGTAGTGCTCCACCGGCCAAGGACGTTCCCGCGCCGCGCGGAATAACTGGAACTTGCAGCTGATGACAGATGCGCATTGCGGCCGCGACTTCTTCTGTCGTACGCGGCAGGACGACAGCAAGCGGCGGACAGCGATACGCTGTCAGCGCATCGCATTCATATGCGCGCGTCTCCTCCGGGTCCGAAATGATCGCATCGGCCGGCAGCACTGCTGCTAGTGCCGCTACGATCTCGGGCTTGCGGGCAATTATTGCCGCGTCGGGCACTGGCATCGCTATAGTAGACATCTGAATTCTCCTCCTCTTGGCTTTGAGATGTTCGACGAGGGGCTCAGCCCCTCGCCGTCAGGCCAGTTACGGCACCATGGAGGTAAATGGTGGGACGTAAGCCTGTGCCATCACGAGGATACCAACGAGGCAGGCAAGAGCGATCGAATGGAAGAACACATAGCGAAGGATCTTGCTTTCCTGACCATACCAGTTGGTCGCGGTAGAAGCCACAACGATGCTCTGCGCGTCGATCATCTTACCCATGACGCCACCAGCTGAGTTTGCTGAAGCCATGAGAATGGGAGATACACCGATCTGTTCGGCCGTAATCTTTTGCAGGCCGCCGAACAATACGTTCGATGCTGTGTCAGAACCCGTCAGAGCAACGCCCATCCAGCCCAGCAGGGTACCGAAGAATGGATAGATCCAACCCGCTTGAGCGAATGCCAAGCCGAGAGTCGCGTCCGTGCCTGAAAAACGGGACACGTAACCAAGAGCCAGCATCGCGGCGATGGTGACGAGCGAGAAGCGGACGACCCAGAGCGTCTTGAAGTATTCGCGTACAAGGCTGACAGGCGAGAACTTCAAGACAAAGCCCGACAGGATGGCTGCAAGCAGAATGCCAGTACCGGTGGCAGACAACAGGTTGAGTGAGTAGATCGCAGCCTCGGCATGTGGTGCTTCGACGATCGGCGGAACTTTCAGGACCATCTCATTCAGTCCTGGAACGGGCAGGCGGTAGACCCAGATTGAGTCGAGCCAGACTTTGATCTGCGGTGTACCCCAGGCAAAGACGAAGACGGACAGGATGAGCCAAGGCAGCCATGCCTTGAAGATGGTGCCGTTCGAGTGGCTATGCTTCAGCAGAACAGGTTCCGCTTCCTCACTGCCGTTTCCAGTGGAGGTCCAGATCTTCTTGGGTGTCCACACACGAAGGAAGCCGGCAAGACATACCATCGAGGAAATTGCGGCGATGATGTCGACGAGCCATGGACCATGGAAGTTCGAGACAAGGTACTGCGGCACAGCAAAGGATACGCCCGCGACCAGCAGCGCTGGCCAGACTTCCAGCATTCCCTTACGTCCAGCGAAAGCCCAGACGAGCCAGAAGGGTAAGATAACGGAGAAGAAGGGCAGCTGTCGCCCAATCATCGAAGACAGGTCATGCAAGTCTAGTCCAGTGACTGCTGCAAGGGCAATCACAGGCGAACCAAGTGCGCCGTAGGCCACTGGTGCCGTGTTTGCGATCAGCGACAGGCCGGCTGCGGCCAGCGGTGCGAAGCCAAGTCCCATCAGCATTGCAGATGTTACGGCGACCGGCGTTCCAAAGCCTGCCGCACCCTCAAAAAACGCTCCGAAAGAAAAAGCAATGAACAGGACCTGAAGGCGACGATCGGGCGTCAGGCCGGCGATGCTGTCTCGCAAGATATTGAACTGCCCGGTCTTTTCGGTGAGTCGATAGAGAAAGATGACGCTGAGGATGATCCAGCCAATGGGCAGGAGGCCGTATGCGGCACCGTAGACTGCGGTGGTGCCAGCCATTTTTGCAGGCATGCCGAAGCCGAAAATCGCCACGATCAGGGCAACGATCAACCCCAGAATGGCGGCGCGATGGGCCTTCATATGAAAAATGCCGATGCCGCCCAGAAGAACGACAATCGGCAATGCGGCGAGCAGGGTCGATATGACCATGTTGTGAAATGGGTCGTAGACCTGTGACCAGGGCATGTAGTGCTTCCTCCCTATGCCGATCGTCCGCACCTCCTGCTGTGCGATCGGGCGACTCCCGGCATTTGCTTGATGAAAAGGGCCCCTCCCCGGCGCCCCTTGATATTTGGTAAAATATTTTTACCGTAAATGTCAAGCGGTATAAATTATTCCGCATCGTGGAAAAAAGTTGCGTGTGCCCAGTCGTCTAGGCTATCGGTAAGTGTAAGTTACCCAGCAGTTGGAAGTCATGAGCGACAACAAGATGAACAAGCCTGAAAGAGCCGCAGATGCGGTCATGCGGCACATCGAAAACCTCATTTATGAGTGTTCCTTGCGCCCGGGCGATCCACTCCTTCCAGAGCGAGAGTTGGCAGTAAAACTGAACGTGTCACGCCCGACGTTGCGCGACGCCCTTAAGTCCCTGGAAGAGCGCGGTTTTTTGACCAAAGATGGTAAGGGCGTCAAAGTCGCGCAGATCGGTGCCAAAAGCATCACTGACCCCCTCATCGCGATGTTATCAGAACGCAGCGAAATCGCCGACGACTATCTCGAATTTCGCGATGTGGTTGAAAGCTCTGCTGCGGCTATGGCCGCTCAGCGGGCCAACGAACCGGAGATCCAGCGCATCAAGGAATGCGTCGAGAGGATCAAGCAGGCGCATGAAGCTAACAATCCGGAAGACGAGGCTGACGCTGACGCTGAACTGCATATCGCCATCTATGAGGCGAGCCATAACCTGGTCGTTCTGCAGATCATGCGTGCGCTATCTGGAAATCTGCGCACGGATGTTTTACACAACCGCCAACGTCTGTTCACGATCCCCTATGTGCGTGACCTTCTGCGAGACCAGCATCTCGCTATAGCTCAAGCGATCATAGAAAAACGTCCAGATGCCGCCCAATCGGCAGCCCATGAGCATCTGAGCTATCTGCGCCGGGCAACAAGGGAAATTCGTGAAGCCGAAGCAAAGCTCGATATCTCACTTCGAAGGCTCGACAGTGGTGGCCTCAGCGCGGGAAAAACCTGAGCTGCCGGGACCACCACTGAACAGTCTTGATGAAACTTGGCCTTGATCAGCGAGGAAGGCTGCGCAATACGGCCGAGATTGTGTCTACCACCTCATCAGCTTGAGCGTCAGAGATGATGACTGGGGGGCACAACGTAATCGTGTTTCCCTGCGGTCTCAGGATCAGTCCCCGTTTCATCGCGGCCTGCTCGATTGCCAAAGGCACGCCTCTATCAGCGGGAAAAGGCAGCTTTGCCTCACGGTCCTCGACGATCTCGACACCAATAAGCAAGCCTTTGCCGCGGATATCACCGACAATCTCGATGTCACCGAGCTCTGCCACAGCGGATGCCAAAATCCGCTTTCCAAGCTCCTGGACGCGTTCAGTCGCGTTCATCTCCTTGTAAATGCGGATGACCTCATTGACGATCGCTGCGCCAACCGGGTGCCCCGAATTGGTGAAGCCGTGTCCGAAGTTTGCTCCTGCCGAATTGATCTCTCTCACCGAGTCATAGATTTCTTCTGAGAGCGCTACAGCCGAAATCGGAAAGTAGGAGGAGGAGATTCCTTTCGCCATCGCCATCATATCGGGCCGGATGGCAAGAGACTGGCTTCCAAACCACTCGCCGGTCCGGCAGAAGCCGCAGACGACTTCATCGGCAAGGAACAGGATGCCGTGTTTGCGAAGTACCGCCTGGATCTTCGGGAAATACCCTGCGGGCGGTATGATCACCCCTGCCCCGGCATTGATCGGTTCGGCGATAAACGCTGCGATCGTGTCCGGTCCTTCGCGCAGGATTGTTTCCTCGAGTTCATTCGCCAGACGTGTCGAGAAGGTGTCGTCATCTTCTTTAGGCTGCTTGCCGCGATAGGGATCCGGGCAACCGACGCGAACGATATCAGTGAGTGGCAAGCCAAATTCGCGGTGCATGTGCGGCAGACCGGTAAGCGAAGCCGCGAATATGGTGGAGCCGTGAAAGGCCCGATCGCGGGCAATTATCTTGCGGCGAGCCGTTTCTCCTCTCCTAAGAAAATGGAGCCATGCCAGTTTCACCATTGTTTCGATGGTCTCCGAACCCGAAGTTGCGAAGAAGACATGAGCATTGTCGATCGGAACCAGCCCGGCGATCGTTTCGGCCGCCTCGATCGCCGCCGGTGAGGCCCTTCCACCGAAGCTGTGGTAATATCCAAGGTTCTGATAGGCGCGGTAGGCGGCATCGGCGAGCCGCTGATCCGCGAAACCGAGCGAAGCGCACCACAAGCCTGCCATCGAATCCAGGTAGCGTTTGCCGTCGATGTCATAGACATACGGCCCCTCTGAAGCGGGAGACGCGCCTCGTGCGCGTCTCCCGCCATGCCGTATCAACACCATCCATCCTGGGCCGATACGACTTTGCCGTGCTCAAAGCGTACGTTTATGCGTTTCCGGCATGGCAACCAGACCGACGACGGCTGCAAAAGCAGAGATAACCACAGGGTACCAGAGGCCTGCATAAGGCGAGCCGTAGTAGATGCTCAGGGCCGCGACGCCGAACGGAAGAAGGCCGCCGACCCATCCGGCCCCGAGATGGAACGGAAGAGACATCGACGTGTATCGCAGCCGACTGGGGAAGAGTTCGGCCATAAAGGCAGCAATCGTGCCGAACGCCATGGCGAGATATAGGTTAAGCAGGAAAATCAGAGCCGTGAGTGCTGGCAAGTTCGCTTCCGAAGCGTCAGCCTTTTGCGGCCAGCCGGCGGCAACGAAAGCTTCACGAAGGCTGTTGCGGTTCGAGGCATCGACGACTTTGCCGCCGATCGTGACCTGCGCCTGACTTCCCTCGGGTGCAGCTTTCGTTTCAAACGCGACGCCCAATTCCGAGAGTTGACCGGTGATACGATCGCATTCGGTGGTTGGTGCAGCAAACACCCTGAACTTGCAGGCCGGCGCCGTCACGTCAACAGGATCGTTCGCCAGAAATTGCTCAAGTCTCGGGTTTCCGTAGTGCGTCAAACCCCAGAAGATCGGAAACGTCGTTGCGGCCTGGAGAATGAATGCTGCGATCATGACCGGCTTGCGCCCTATGCGGTCCGATAGGCGTCCGAACAGAAGATAAAAGGGCGTTGCGGCGACGAGGGCGATGCAGACGATGATCTGAACGAGGGAAACAGGCAGAGCCAGTGTCTTGGAAAGGAAAAACATCGATTGGAAAAGACAGGTTCCAAAGATTGCTCCCAACCCGGCACAGATACCGAGAAGAAGCAGCATTCTCTTCCGGTTTTCCCGATCCCCAAGGCTTTCGGAAATCGGTGCCTTCGACAGTTCGCCAGCGGCTTTCATCTTCTTGAAAACCGGCGATTCCTGAAGCTTCGAACGAATATAGATCGAGGTTGCAAGCAAAAGTACGGATACGAGGAACGGAATTCTCCAGCCCCAGGCCTGAAACTGCTCTTCACTTATGACCAGTCGCAAACCCAGCGTCACGGCGATCGAGACGAGCAGGCCGCCCGCAGCTGTCGTCTGCAAGAAGCTCGTCTGGTAGCCACGCTGATCGACGGGCGCACTCTCGGCCAGATAGGTCACCGCACCACCGGTTTCGCCGCCGTGAGCAAAACCCTGGATGAGACGAAGTCCCACCAGGAGGGTCGTCGCCCATATGCCAGCCGTCTCATAAGTCGGGATCAATCCGATGCCGATCGTCGCCAGCCCCATCATCGACATTGTGACGAGGAACGTCGTCTTGCGACCGACCAGATCGCCGAGACGCCCGAAGACCAATGCGCCGACAGGGCGGATCAGAAAGCCCGCGCCGAATGTCGCCAGAGCCCCCATGAACGCCGCGCTGTCATTACCTGCCGGGAAGAACATCGGTGCCAGTAGCGTTGCCAGCGCCGCATAAACATAAAAGTCATACCACTCGAAGAAGCCCCCGAGTGTGGAGGCGATGATAAGCCGCCATTCCGTTTTCCTGGTTGACGGTAGCGTCGCCACGTTTTCTTCCCAGCTACTCATTTGAATTTACTCCCGTTTCATCTGAAGGATTGACTTTGTGTGACGGTACCGCACGGCTGATGGACAAGTCTGGCAGGTAGCGGTCCAAACATCCCGGGCGACCTGACCGGAATGGATTGTTTCAAGGGAAGCATGGCAAACCGTATCGATACTGAACGATAGCCTCGGTCAGACAGCCTTCCGCGTTTGCGCCAATGCCCAGGCCTGCGATTGACATCGCCGAGCCGGATGACAGCACAACCTGTTCCGCGGAGGCGACGACAAAAGCCATCGACCTCAGTCTATGTCACTGAGACGGTTTGAATTTCCGATCGGAGCCCCGCGTGCTTGCGTGGTTGACCGCTCGTGTCCTACTGACAGCCGAAGCATGGACGAAATCGCACGCTGCTCCATGAGGAGAGCGAACATGTTTCGACACTTGCAAGCCGTTTATGTGGGCGCTTTGGCTCCATGACGTTGTTCCCATTTATTCTTTTTTAGCCCAGGGGCCGAAAACCGTGACCGGTCAATTGATCCCTATGCTGAATAAATGTTCCGTATAGTGAGCAATTTGTCAAGAGGGCTGTTTTGCGCCTGGGGGAAGAGGGACCCATCGTTCCTTTTCAGCCTCAGAGATCATGATACCGGGCTTCTCGGCAAGCCTAACGGTTGCACGAGAATTGGAACGGCCGGCGGTCCGGCACGGCGGGTGGTTGAGTTCAGGATGATGGCGGTGCCGACCTACTGTTCCAGACACGCGCAGAGATCGCGGAGCCAGCGATGAGCTGGGTGTGGATCGAGCCGCCTGTGCCAGCGCAAACACGTGGTGAGTCTGGGCGAGTGGAACGGAAGCTCGGCTATTCCGATGGGCGTCATCTCGGCGAGTGTTTCCGCCAAAGGTCGGCGAACGACAACAAATGCATCGAGTTTTCCAATGAGCGGAATGCAGCCGAGCAAAGGAACGGAGTGTTTGATCTCCCGCTTTTGACCGCGGGCCGCCAGCCAGGTGTCGAGGAAGCTGGTGTCGTCGCCGGTTGACGAGAGATGCAAATGCGGCCGGGCGACAAGCTCGTCTATCGACAACATTTTCTCACCCATCGCATCGTTGCCGCAAACAACCACAAAATCAGCCGTTGTCAGTTCCTTGGACGCAAATCGCTCCCGGACCTCGCTTTTCCGCCCTATAAAAAGATCGAGCTCGCCTTCATCCATGAGCCTGTCCACATCAATCGTGCCACTGGGGCGAATGTCCAGCCTCACATTCGGCGCGGCGGTCTCGACGGCGGCCATCAACCTGCCCGTCATTGTAATCGCACTGAAATTGTCCATTGCCAGGCGAAATGTATGGGCCGACGACGCCGGGTCAAACGCCTCCGTCCGCAAGGCTGTCTCAATCGCCTCCAGGGCTTTGCTGACGTGGCCGGCGAGCTTCTCTGCCCGGTGGGTCGGCATCATTCCATTCGCTGTCCTGACGAAAAGGTCGTCATCCAAAGCGCGCCTCAATCGTCCAATCGCATGACTGGTGGCCGGTTGGCTGAGACCAAGACGTTGGGCGGCTCGCAATATGCTCGACTCTCGATAGACGGCGTCGAATACCCGGAGCAAATTCAGGTCAAGATTATTGATGTTGATGTGCTGCACCATGACCCCTTCGATCTCATAAGTATGCATACGTGACCAAAATATATTGGCCAAAATTCATTCTATGCATGTCGACCTGACGACAATGCAATTCCAATCCTCCATTGGATGCGGCAATAGGAATCAAACGTGATTATGTCACTCAAGTATCTTCGAAATCCAGTTTCCCAACGCCCAGGAGTACCTACGTGAAATTCGCTCGCGCATTCACCCGCCTGTTCCAATCAGCGCTTCTCGCTGCGGCAGCTTTTTCTGCCGTTCCATCTCACGCAGCGGAGGTGACTGATGTTCTTTCCCGTCACGTTACCGTGCCCGATCACGTGCAACGCGTTGTCCTTGGCGAGGGGCGACTGTTTTATGCAATGGCACTCCTTGATCATGACGCACCATTCAAGCGCATTGTTGGCTGGCAGAACGATCTTCGCAGACTCGATGAAAAGACCTTCAACGGCTACATGGAAAAATACCCCGAAGCCAAGGATATTCCGCTGATCGGTGAAACGTCCGAGGCGAGCGTCAGTGTAGAGCAGATCCTTTCGCTTAAGCCCGATCTTGCTGTTTTCAGCATTGCAGGACATGGACCGGGTGAGCATAGCCCAATTGCCGACGTCTTGGAAAAGGCTGGCATCCCGGTCATTTTTGTGGATTTTCGCATTCACCCGATCGAGGGCACCGAACAGAGCATGAAGGCGCTTGGCGCAGCATTGGGGCGCCAGCAGGAAGCCGATGCCTTCCTGAGCTTCTACGACCAACATTTGAACCGCATCAAGCAGCAAGTGAAGGATATTCCGGAAGACAAACGGCCGACAGTCTTCCTTGAACTTCTTGCCGGTGTATGGAAGGCGCCAGGACACACCACCGGCAATGGTGGCATGGGAGATGTCATCAGACTTGTCGGCGGGAAAAATATCGCCGAGGGGGTGGTTCCCGGAGCGATCGGCGACATCAGCGTTGAATATGCATTGAAGGCCCAGCCTGACATCTATGTGGCAACGGGCAACAGAGCGCCGGGACTTCAGCTTGGGGCCCAGGTCGATGAAGAGACGGCCGCCAAGACATTGCAGGATGTGTTGGCTCGACCTGAATTTTCGAGCCTGACTGCGATCCGTGAAGGACGGGCGCATGGTCTCTGGCACGAGTTCTACAATACTCCATACAACATTCTCGCCGTCGAAGTACTTGCAAAGTGGATCCATCCGGAGCTCTTCAAGGATCTCGATCCAAAGCAGACGAGACATGAGCTTTACGCCAAGTATCTGCCACTTCCTGACACGGGCACCTATTGGGTCGACGCAGCAGAAAAGCATTGAACATGGAAAGCATCCCTCGAAGCGGCGCAGCACGCCCTGAAAGCTCCGCCACGCCACGCTCGCAGGCTGCGATCCTTCGATACAGACATTTGGTAAGAAGGCGCCTCCTTACCGTTCTGGCCTTTGCGATCTGCATGGCTGTGGCCGCGACGATTGATGCGACAACAGGCCCTTCCGGTCTGCCGATTGCCGAATTGCTGAAGGGGATACTATCCCCTTCAGCACTTGATCCGGTGACACAAGTGATCATCTGGAATGTCCGCCTTCCTTATGCCGCCATGTCTCTTTTGGTCGGGTGCGCGCTTGCGCTCGCCGGCGCAGAAATGCAGACGGTCCTGGACAATCCCCTCGCGAGCCCATTCACGCTTGGCGTATCATCGGCAGCAGCGGTCGGTGCATCGCTTGCGATCACGTTTCATTTCGTCCTGCCTGGTGTGTCCCCAAACTGGACAATGTCCCTGATGGCGTTTGCGTTTTCCTTCGGCTCGGTATTGCTGCTGCAGGCTATGTCCAAATTGGCGGCTGGCGGACGGGAAACGGTTGTCCTTCTTGGTATAGCGCTTGTGTTCACGTGCAACGCCATTGTCTCGCTTCTGCAGTTGATTGCACCGGAAGATGTGCTGCAGCAACTGGTCTTTTGGACGCTCGGCAGTATCGCTCGCACAGACTGGGAGAAAGTCGGTCTGTTGGCTGCCGCTCTCGTTTTCGTCATACCGTTCTCCGTCGCCTCCTCCTGGCGCTTGACTGTCTTGCGGCTCGGTGAGGATCGCGCAGCAAGCTCGGGGATCGACGTCGGCCGACTACGGTTCTTCTCATTGGTCCGCATCAGCCTTGTCGCTTCCATTTCTGTTGCCTGTGTGGGGCCGATTGGCTTCATCGGACTCGTTGCTCCCCATATTGCAAGGCTCTGTGTTGGAGAGGATCAGCGATTTCTGCTCATATCAAGCGCGCTGATCGGCGCAGTTCTCCTGTCTCTGGCATCTGTCGTGAGCAAAATTATTATCCCTGGCGTCGTCGTGCCCGTCGGCATCGTGACCGCGCTCGTCGGTGTGCCGGCGTTCGTGATCCTCATTATCAGGAAGGGGCGGCCGTCATGATGGACGCTCTATCTGGACTGGAACTGGACGGGGTAGATGCGGGCTACGGTCGCAAAACTATTTTGCACGGAATTGCTTTGCCACGATTATCGCCAGGATCCATGACGGCGCTTCTCGGTCCGAATGGTGCTGGGAAGTCGACGCTGCTGCGCGGCCTTGCCGGACTTGGAACAGTTGAGGGTCAGATATCCCTTGATGGTCGCGATGTGCGTACGATGACGGCGGTGGATCGGTCGAACGCATTCGGATATCTTCCTCAGACACTCCCACCGCCAGTGGCGCTGACCGTTTTTGAATCGGTCGTTGCGACGCTGCGTGCTCTGCCTAGGTCAGCAAGATCCGAGCGGTCCATGGAAAGCATCGCCCGTGATGCCTATTCGGCACTCGAAGACGTCGGGATTACGGACTTGGGCGAGCGGCCATTGTCGCAGCTGTCGGGCGGACAGAGGCAGCTTGCCGGCCTCGCGCAAATCGTCGCCAGGCGCCCACGGGTTCTCCTGCTCGACGAACCGACAAGCGCCCTTGATCTGCGCTATCAGACCCGTGTCATGTGGCAGGTCAGGCGACTGGCGAAGGCGCAAGGACTGATCACCGTCGTTGTCATGCACGATATCACCCTTGCCGTACGTCATGCAGACCACGTTGCAGTCATTTCGAACGGAGAACTCTACGGATTTGGAAAACCTGGGGAGGTTGTAAACAGCGCCATGCTCCGTGCCGTTTACGGTGTCGAAGCCAGGGTCGAAAGGTGCTCGCAGAACCATCTCCAGGTCATCGTCGACGAAGAAAGTTGATCGCGTGAAAACAACGCCGCATCAGCCAGCCGCTATGTAGGTCGAGGAGCCGGATCGGTACGTTGTCCTCTGTGACGCGTTGGACTGCTTGGGAAAGCCAAAAGTTTGTCGGAGGGGAAGGTACCATCCCGCCCGTCGGCGGCTGGGCCGATGAGTGGGCCAGTCCTGCCCTTGTCTCACATGGCAGGTCTAACAAGCACTTGCTTTGTGCGAAGTTATTAAACCGCAATCGAATGCGTGATTATTGCCGAATGCAAGTATTGCGATTATTGATTCGTCTTGTCTTTTTGTCCCGTAACGCGGTCGGGAACAGGTTTGCAAGGGGGAGCTATGGGCCAAGCAAAGACGAAGAAGCAGGCGCAGGAAAAGCTGGCTGAAGCACGAGAAGCTCGTCGAATCGAAGTTGCTGATCTCTTTCAGGAAATGGACATCGACATCAGCCGGCCGGGCTTTTACGACGATCCAGGTTTTCTAGCGCGCGAAGAGCAAAATTCGCGATTTGCCGAAAACTATGCCGAATGGGTCTTGCTGCGCGATCGTACTCAGGACTATGACGCGCGTGTCCGTGACGTTGTTCCTCAGGTCGCTGAGATCCTGCAACGACGAATTGTGCAGCACAACTGGCATGGCGCCTGTATCGCGCTCACCGCAATTTTGACCCGGATCCTCGATCGTCTCGGTATCTGGAACATCCCGGTGCGCGGTTCAGCATCGGTCTATTCCGGGGGGCAGTCGCGCCACTTCGCTATCATCGACGAGAACGAGGGGAGCGGGTTTGACACGGGTCACATGTGGGTAATCGCGCCTCCGTACGACGTCATCGACGTGACTCTGCACTATCAGCGATGGCGGGGAGATGATTTCCAGCGGCGGATCCCCGAGATTGTTCTCGGTGATGGCCTGGCAAGCATCAAAGCTCGCCCGCAAGATGTTATTGCTCCGGAACTCAGGGCGCAGATGCCCAGGAATCCAGACCTGCATTTCAAGGTTTTCCCAGACCAGAAGCGCATACTCGAAAAGTTTCCTGCAAAGCAGTTTGTAAGCGGCTCAACCGACATTCGCTATGTGCCAGCTGGGATCAGCTTTCCGGATGCCCCGTTGGAAGGAGTCAATTCAGAGGGTAGTGCAGGAGTCCCTGGGATCACGATTTGGACGGACGACATAGTGCCAATCCTGGGCCCCTGGCCCTGACCGCAAGAAGGAGGCCGACAGGTCTTTAAGGCGGTCCGACATCTTTGCCTAAAAACGAAATGTGCACTCGCGCAGTTCGCGACGCGGACGAAGACGCGAACGCACATTCTCGGCAGCCAAACTCACTACATCCATGAAAGCAGAGAATTACATATGTATAAGCCCGGCGGCACTATCAAATCTCTTCTCGACAAGATCGCGGGTCAAGATTATGTCCTGCCGGCCATTCAGCGGGAGTTTGTTTGGTGGCCGGATCAGATTTGCGAATTATTTGACAGCCTTATGCAGGGTTACCCGTTCGGCACGTTCCTGTTCTGGAAAATAGAACAGGAACGTCGTAGTGAGTACAAATTCTATGATTTTGTTCGCCACTATCACCAACGGGATCGCTTCCACTGCGCGTTCCTGAAAAATCCCCCCAATCGCGAATTGACCGCCGTTCTGGATGGCCAACAGCGAATGACGGCCCTGAATGTTGGCCTGCGGGGATCTTACGCGTGGAAAATGCCAGGCAAGCGGTGGAGCACCGATGCAGCCTTTCCCATCCGTCATCTTTACCTCAACCTGCTCAGCGAACTCGATGTCGAGACGGCCTGCCGATATCATTTCGAATTCCTGACCGATCAGCAGTTCACCAAACCCGAAGCAGGAGAGGTATGGTTCCGGTGCGGGCGCATCCTCGAAGAAGAATACGACGATCTGATCGACGCCCTCGATGATCTGAACCTGGAGAAAGAGGACATCAAAACGGCACGGGCGACGTTGCGTCTTTTCCACAAGACGATCCACGACAAGGATCTGATTACCTATTACGAGGAGGAAAGCCAAAGCCTGGAGCACGTGCTGAATATTTTTATCCGTATGAACAATGGCGGCACACCCCTCTCCTATTCCGATCTCCTTTTGTCTGTGGCTGTTGCCCAATGGGAGAAGGTGGACGCCAGAGAAGCAATTCATTCTCTCGTCGATGAGATGAACAAGCAGGGTGACGGATTTAAGTTCACCAAGGATCTGGCGCTAAAGGCGGGGCTGATGCTGTCTGACATCGGCAGCGTGGGCTTCAAGGTCGAAAACTTCAACAAGACCAACATGGCCATACTAGAAAAGAATTGGCCGCAAATTCACGATGCAATGTTACTTGCCGTGCAGTTGCTCGCGTCTTTCGGCTTCAGCAGCCAGAACCTTCGCGCCGAAAGCTCCATCCTTCCGATCGCCTATTATCTCTATTGCCGCAAGGTTGACGGATCATATCTTCATCGTGCTGAATTCGCCGCAGATCGCGAAGGTATTCGCCGTTGGCTGATCCGAAGCGTGCTCAAGGCATCCGGAATTTGGGGAAGCGGGCTCGATACGCTTCTGACGGCCTTGCGAGAAAAGATCGCCGGGAAGGCATCGACAGGCTTTCCTGTCAGCGAACTTGAGGCAGTTATGGCCCTACGTGGTAAATCCCTGACATTTACAGACGTGGAGATCGATGAGTTGTGCGATCTGCCCTATGGCGACGGCAGGACATTCGCACTGCTATCGTTAATATTCCCCGGTTTTGACCTCTCGCGCCATTTCCACGTCGACCATATTTATCCACAAGGTCGGTTCACCGACGCGCAGTTGAGAAAGGCTGGTGTCACTCAGGATCTCTGGGAAATCCTGCAGGACAAGTACAACCGGTTGCCCAACCTCCAGCTTCTGGAAGGTTCGATCAACAATCAGAAGCGGCAGAAAATGCCGCATGAGTGGTATGCGTGGATCAAGCCCGACGAGGCGGCTCGTGCCCAATACCTTGCGGGTCTTGAGATTGCATCACTTCCTGAAACGATCAGCGCTTTTCCGGAATTCTACGATCGCCGCCGCGACGCACTGAAGACGCGTATTGTTGTCGCCCTCGATCAGAGCCCTTGAACCCTTTTTGCTTTTTTGTGCAGGAAAGCCGATGAACCGCTTCTTTTCAGACAGACATGGGTACCGGGACCCCGAACCTCCGATCACGATCCGGGAGAATGCTCCCGCCTTCCTGCGCTACCAGGTTGCCTCGCTTGCGCGAGACTGCGGTCTGAGCGCAAAGACAATCCGCAAGCTCGTCTGCAACATACTGCTTGAAGTTCCGGATCCGAACAACTGGAGCGACACAAATGTCTTCGATGAAGCCGTTACCCTGCTTCAGAACTGCGAATGGTACAAGGTCTACGACATCGCTGAAGCAATCTGGCGCTCTTTCGAATATCGTGAGGACGAACAGGAGCGTTTCGAAGCGGATCTCAATCGCCTGTTCCGTGAAAAAGGGATTGGGTGGGAGCTGAAAAGTCCCGACGGTATCGTATTCAGGGGCGAAGCCACTTTCGCCATTGCTACGCAGGAAGCAGCCGACGTGTTTGCGAGCAGTGGAAAGCACACGGCAGCCGGAGAGATCAGAGAGGCGCTGAAAGATATATCGCGGCGGCCCGAACCGGACCGTACGGGTGCTATTCAGCACTCGATGGCTGCGCTCGAATGTGTCGCTCGTGATCTGACTAATTCTCCGAACCAAAATCTGGGGCAGATCATCAATGGACTGGCACTCACACAGCCGCTAAGCGACGCGATCCACAAGCTTTGGGGGTATGCATCCCAAAACGGTCGGCATGTTCAGGAGGGGCGAAACGCTTCCGCAGTCGAAGCGGAACTCGTCGTCAGCGTCGCCTGTAGTGTCGCGGTATTTCTGCTGCGACGGCAATGAAATGCTGCGCCGAAGTACGACGCTTGAACCGCGACACGGAGCCTCACGACGAAAGCAGATGTTGCTGAGCTTGGAAATAGCAGATTGCAGAAATTGCAGGACGTGCCGGCATGGCTAATTGATAGGCAATCTTAGCTGCCGTGCCGTCATCTCGAAAAAATCTAATGCATTGGGCAAGGTGCGACTAGTAAAAACATGGCCTTCGCCAAAAGACCGAGGCAGATTGCCGCCAGCCCGGTCTTCAGGTCTTCACGGCGTTGGGGGAATTGGTTTTGGGTTCTTTTTGAAGGGATCAAGCAGTGTCACCCCTAGCCTCTCGAAGTCCGCGATGTTGCGCGTCACGACAATCAGATTGTTGACCTTTGCTGTAGCGGCCAAGCCCGTGTCGTCAACATGGTTGTCCACGTGACCAAGGGCCTCGCCCCAACACCGCGCGACGGCCTCGTCGACCGACAGGATGCGGCCAGAATAGGCGGCAAAGATCCCGGCGGCGCCAGCAGCGATTACATCGGCGATCGCCTGGTCTTTCTGTCGCTTTTTCGCGATGCCCTTGGAAATTTCACGCACGGATAGCACGCTGATTGCAAGATCGATATCGTCGATCGTTTCAAGCCATGCCGCTACGTTTTCGTGAGGCTTGGGCCGACTGATCTCCTTAAGGACGTTCGTATCGAGGAGATATTTCAAGGCTTAATCGTCCAGAGCGCTGAGATCGGCCGCGCGCATGGCGGCCTTTGCACTTTGCTTTGGATAAGGTCGCCCCTTTTTGGGATTTGCTTCAGCATAAGCTTTTGCCGCCACGATCTGCTGCTCACGTAGTGACGGATAATCCCGCAGGATATCCTTCACGGACATTCCTCCGTCGATAAGTGAAGCGAGCCGGTAAGCCTCAATTTGGGTTCCACGAACGACCGGCTCTTTTCGTGAAGCGTCAATCTGGTCCGCCAGCTTGCCGAGCTCCTTTAGGCGTTGATCGACGAAAACGAGGTGCTGGTGAATATCGTACCGCTGCTTTCCAAACACGACCTCCTTATCGCTTCCGTGTTTGAGCGAAGAACGCAGAGCAACATATAGCGCCGTCTGGCTCTTCGGCGTCAGAGCCTCCTTGAGCTCGTCATAGGCGTGAAGAAACACCAGTTCGGCTTGCCCGAACTGTCGTATTTTGCGCCCTCCGCGCTTCACCAGTTTCGGCTTGATTGGCGCACGCTCGACGACCTTCTTGAAGCTGTCGAGCGGTTGGCCAACAACAAAAGCCGCCTGAGCTGTTGTGAGGTGTTCCATTGCACATCCTCTCTAATGCGACCCTGAACATAGGGCCGAATTAACCGCAACGCAAGGACGCGGGGAGCGTTTGCCTCACTCAGAAAATTTCCCTCACGGGACTTGCCAAGAGCTGCGCTATGAAATTGCTCACAGTTGGAAAGGTTTCGTCGCCCCGGAAGACAGCAGCAACCTCCGAGGTTATTGGCTCGCCGCTGATTTGTCGAAACTCCACTCCGGGTAGGTTGAGAACCCCACAAGCGACAGATGGGAAGACCGATACCCCTGCGCCAAGTGACACCTGTGTGAGCACAGCCAGCAAACCGCCCGGAGCCGATACAATCCGCGGGTGGAAGCCGCCGCGGCATGCGACTTCAAATGTACCGGCATCCTGTTCGGGAGCAATGAATGCCTCATCTTTGAGATTGTGCGGGTCGATCGCCTTCTGCTCTTGTTTTTCCGCCCAACCCTTCGGAATGGCAAGGCAGAACCGATCTCGCAACAGAACGTGTTGATGAACCGAATCCGGAATTGTCATAGGCAAACGGACAAACCCAACGTCAACTTGACCCTCAAGAATGAGTTCTGGAAGCACGTCCATCGCGATTTCTCGCGCATTGAAATACACGCCAGGCCAAACCTTGAGGAACTCGCTCATCTGATCCTGAAGGACGCCCGCATAAGCTGCAGATCCGACATAGCCGACTTCGATGCGGCCGATCTCGCCACGACCGGCGCGTCGGCCAACGCTCTGTGCCTTCTCGAACTGCGCCAGAACATTTCGAGCTTCATTCAGAAAGACCTCTCCGGCAGGTGTCAGTGCTACCGATCGCTTCGTTCTTACAAGAAGTTGCGCTGAAAGCGACCTTTCAATCTCCTGAATCTGTACGGTCAGCGTCGGGGGTGCAATGTTCAGCTTATCTGCCGCGCGGCTGAAGTGGAGCTCTTCTGCGAGAACCACGAAATATCTGAGGTGTCGGAGTTCCATAGCTACTTCGATTGCAATTAGGTTTTACCTAATAATATCGAAAAAATCAGACAATGCGAGGAATTACGAAAGCCGCTAAACCGATACTCGTAAACGGTCAAGGAGCCGCACATGTCAAGTATCCTCCCCCTCCCCCTCCCCCTCCCCCTCCCCCGTATCTCGGTTGCTGTCCTCGCGGCTGCAGCTTTCGCTACACCGGCCTTGTCGCTTGATCTTCCGACACGCGCGGTCCTAACACTCGACGCCGCCCAAACCGTCGCCGCCGCTGCAGAGGCGAAAGCTTCGGCCGAAGGTTGGCCATGTGTGATCTCGATCGTTGACGATGCTGGATCTCCGATTCTCCTCGTGCGAATGGACAATGCACTCTTACCTGCAGGTGTCGATCTGGCACCGGGGAAAGCAAGAACTGCGGCGCTGTTCCGTCGTGAGAGTGGAGCAATCGAAGATGCAATCAATGGTCAGCGACCTGCGGCGATCACAGCCCGGGGCTTTATCCTGATGCGCGGCGGCGTTCCGATTGTCGTTGACGGCAAGGTCGTCGGCGCGATTGGCGTATCGACCGACACGCCTGATCATGACGAGCAGATCGCGAAGGCCGGCGTGGCGGCGATCAGCAAATGACCGAAATAGCACTCACTCGAAAGAACGCGAATCCGCTTTTTGTACTGGTGACGGCGTCTACCGGTTGCGCAATGACCGTCCTGGATACGAATGTCGTGGCGATTGTCCTCCCGACCATCGCTCGTGATTTCCAGGCAAGTTTCGCCGAAATCGAGTGGGTCATAAGCACATATGTTCTGTGCTTCGCGTCGCTGCTCCTTCCGGCTGGCGCGATTGCAGATCGGTTCGGCCGGCGCCGCGTGTTCCTGATTGGTATTGTTTCATTTGCGATAACCTCTCTGTTATGCGGCGTCGCGACCTCGGCGATGGCACTATACTTGGCTCGAGCTCTGCAGGGGGGCAGTGCAGCATTCTTGCTGGCGCCAGCTCTGGCGATCATCGGTCATACATTCCACGTCGAAGCAGAGCGTAATCGCGCATGGGCAATCTGGGGCGCAATGATGGGGCTGACCATGGTGCTGGCGCCGATCGTTGGAGGCGTGATTGCGCATGCTCTCGGATGGCGTTGGGCGTTCCATATCAATGCCCCGATCTGCATTCTACTTGGGACCGCGGTTGTTGTTCTGGTGGAGGAATCAAGCGACAAGGCTGCCCGTCGTCTTGATCCGGCCGGCATCATGTCCTTCACCGCGACGATGTTTGGCATGACATGGGGCCTGATTAACGGTCAGGCACACGGATGGAGTTCGGCCAGCGCACTATTCGGATTCATTGGTGGCGCTATTGCACTTGTGACTTTCATCGTCGCCGAGCGGTCGCAGCAGCGTCCCATGCTCGATTTGCAGCTCTTCTCCAATCCGCGCTTTGTAGGTGCTGTCTGGGCAATGTTTGCCTATGCAGCAGCAGCTCAGGTTATGGCTTCCATGCTGCCATTGTTTCTGCAAAACGGTTTAGGTCACACCGCTCTTGAGGCTGGCTTTGCCATGCTTCCCTTCGCACTCACCATGTTGCTTTTCCCTCAGGTCGGTCGAATGCTCGGAAGCCGTTTCTCCTCACGCGCAATTCTCGCAACCGGTCTAGTCCTCGTAGGTGTTGGCAACGCCACGACTGCGTGGGGTGCGCAGCTCGGAGCGTGGCACGTTGTGATGGTGGGGATGCTGGTCCTGGGTAGTGGTGGTGGGTTACTCAACGGAGAAACGCAGAAGGCCATAATGAGCGTCGTCCCTCGCGAAAGAGCTGGCATGGCGTCGGGTATCAGCACGACCTCTCGCTTCTCTGGTATTCTGCTTGGCTTCGCATTGCTCAGCGGGGTGCTTGCTACTGTGGTGCGAGGCCAGTTCGCTGATCCGGATTGCGGTGCATCATGCTCACCAACGTCCTCCTTCGCCGACGCGATCATCGCAGGTGATTTACCCCAGGCGGTCTCTGGCCTGAGCGGCTCAGCACGTGAACTCGCCATCGAACAGGCGCGAACGGCATTCTCGTTCGGTTTCTCGGTTGCCCTTATTACCGCGGCAATCTTCGCGCTTGCCTCATCGTTCTTCGTTTGTCGGTTGATGCGAAGCCGGTAGATGGCTTCGGATCTCGGAGTTTGGCGAAACGGCCACCTAAATTCCTGGAACCTCAACGTCGAGGTGCTGGTTTATTACAGTTTATACGCAAGCACGTATAAGGTGCTGATAAACAAGGAAATATTTCTTTTTTTATTTTGATTTTATAACAGCCGACGCCCACATTCATCGCTTGAACGGCAGACGCCGGATCAGACCAACTTCAACGCGCTGGCGCCAATGAAAGCCGCAGCATAGTCGAGGAGGATATCCACTTAGTGAAACGCCGGGAACTGTTCTGACAAACCCAGCCACCTCTCTCGCCATCCCAGCTTCTGCGGTTGAAACGACGGTTGGTTGTGTCTCTGTGGTCGTCGAGGCCTATTGTGCCATCGTCATTCCCGGCTTGGGAGCATAAGAAACACCTATACCTTCCACCCCGAGTCGGGAAGACTGACAATCATTGGGCCTAGGGACCACCGCGCAAAAGCGTTTGAAGCCCATTCCGAGGGACCTATTTGACGCAGTAGTAGTGCGATCGCGGTATTCATCTCGCCGATTTCGTCGCGCCGACTGTCGAGGGGAACCTCAACCGTGTAGTCCTGTTTTGCCAGCCGGCCGACGATGTCGGTCATCCGCACCAAAGGCATGGCGACCCGTCGTCTGAGGATGAAGTAGAGCACCGCCAGGAACAGCGCTCCGGTCAATCCGAGCATGATTTTGGCGACAAAACTCCACCAATCGCTTCGCTCCCTGGCATAGAGCAATTGCGTGCCGGTGCGCGCAGCGGTCATATCCCGGAAGTGTCCGACCTTGCTGAGCAGGTCCTGTTGTAGCCTCTCATGCTCGGCGCCGAAGAGCGTCATCTGAGCGGTAGATTTGTCACCGCGCTGGAAAGCCTCGACCGCAGTGATCTCGAGCTTGTCGAGCTCCTCCGCATCCTTTTCGATCTGGTTCAGTGCATCGGCTTCTGCACCGGGCAGCCCCACTGATAGCAATCCAGAGATCGCAGCCTCGCGGCGGCTTTCGCTTGCCTCCTCGGTTTTGAAGACCGTGAGGTGGCGCTCCTCGCCGCGCATCACGTAAAGCCTTGCCTCGTCGCTTCTGACCTCAGCTCCGATTGCCAGTTCTTCCGCTAAAGAATCCAGTGCCAGGTGCTCCTCCACCGCGACCCGTTCGTCGATAGCGCTACGGGACGACACGATAAACGCGCCGCCGGACAAAGCCGTCAGCAGGACTGTAACGCCGTAGGCCCAGTTGGTGATCGTACTTATTCTCATCCCTCGATACTATTTCCTACTGCTAAAGGGAGGCTTAAGGGAGCCGAATGCCTGCGCCCAGCGGGACAGTCCGAAGATAGAGAGGCGGTGTGATTGGCCGCTACTCCCGGGTATTGCGTTCGGGCAGGCCCTTCAGTGAAGGTCCACCGCTTCCACTGGGTCTGGGAGATTGGATAAAGCGTAATCTGAACAATCGAACGGCTGCGCGGGCGATAAGCGGACGCAAATGGCCGCTTAATCTTGTAATTTATGATAATCGGTCGTATACGTCCTTTTGAGGTCTCCTTGACTCGCAAACGCTAATCGGTCTTATGAGTCCGGTAATCTCATATTCTTAGTGATTCGAGGTCATATATGTCCGATTCAAATATCGTGGATGCCCGGTCACCGGACGCGATCTCCCGAGAAATCGGGCAGAAGCTGGAGCGTCTGCGCTTGTCCAGAAACATCACTCAAAGCCAGCTCGCGGCGGATGCCGGAATATCCGAACGAACGCTTCGAAGACTTGAATCAGGCGACAACCCGACGCTCGACTCACTGGTTCGCGTTCTCATTGCACTCAGGGTCCAGCAGAATATTGATCTTCTCGTTCCCGACTCGCGAATACGACCTATCGAGCGCGTCCGTACAAAAGGGGCTGAGCGGCAAAGATCAAGCTCGGCGAAAGCCACGAAGAAAGGGAAGCCATGGGAATGGGGAACAAAGGGGTGATGAATGGCTGATGCTTCTACCGATGCGTCCGTTGTGTTGTGGGGACGGGAAGTTGCTGCCGTCTCCTGGCTCACAGATACCGGACACGCCGTTTTCCAGTATGATCCGGAGTTCGCCGAATCTGGCATAGAGCTCTCACCACTGGTAATGCCGCTCGGCCCCGCCCCTTTTTCCTTTCCGTCATTGCCGAAGAATACCTTCAAGGGACTGCCGGGATTGCTGGCAGATGCGCTCCCCGACAAATACGGCGACCGCTTGATCAACGCCTGGCTCGCGGAACAGGGCCGCACGCCAGAGAACTTCAATCCCGTTGAGCGACTTTGTTATGTCGGGACACGTGGGATGGGGGCGCTTGAATTCCGGCCAGCCGTCATGGGGTCGAATGTAAAAGCGCGCAAGGTCGAGGTCGCCAACCTCGTGCGGTTGGCAAATATGGTCCTGAATGAGAAGGCCAGCCTGGAGGGGATCCTGTCGGGCAAAAACGACCTCGCCGCCATTGATGATATTCTTCGCGTCGGCACCTCGGCCGGCGGCGCCCGTGCAAAAGCCATCCTCGCCTGGAACCAGCAAACCGGGGAGTTTCGGCACGGTCAGATCGATGCCGGCGATGGTTTCGAACACTGGCTGATGAAGTTCGATGGCATCGACAACAATCGGGACAAGGAAGAACCGGATCCGCAGGGGTTCGGCCTGATCGAGTATGCGTACTACCTGATGGCGATCGCCGCCAAAATCGAGATGATGCCCTGTCGACTGCATCAGGAGGGCGGACGAAGCCACTTCATGACCAGACGATTTGACAGACCTGTCGATGAAACCGGCGCGTCGCGCAAACTGCACATGCAGTCTCTGTGCGCATTGCAGCACTACGACTTTAATGATCCACGTGGCTATTCCTACGAGCAGGCCATTTTGACCATCCGCCAACTTGGATTGGGGGCACGTGCGCTGGAGCAGCAATTCCTTCGCGCGGTCTTCAACGTGATTGCAAGAAACCAGGACGACCACGTCAAGAACATCGCCTTTTTGATGGACCAGACCGGGGAATGGAAACTGTCGCCCGCTTTCGACGTCAATTATTCCTACAATCCCAAGGGTGACTGGACCGGCCAACATCAGATGAGCCTGAACGGCAAGAGAGATGGGTTTGTTCTCGAAGATCTGCTCGCGTTTGCCGAGACGGCGTCGATCAAGCCGACAAAGGCAAAGACTTTGATTTCCGATGTTCGCGATGCCGTTTCAAATTGGCTTCAATATGCAAACGAGGCGGGTGTTGATGCGGACACCGCACGAAAGATCGGGAAAACACATAGGTCAATTGCCTGAGGTGGCGGAGAAGGACGCTCGCCAGCCGCTCATAGGAATGAGCGGCGTGCATCAGTCCTGACATTTGGGATTTGGAGGAACTGCCGACATGGCAAAACCGGGTGCGTTTGTGTTGAAGCTTACAAGGGAACGCGAAATGGTGTTTCGCGATGCCCTGGACGAGATGGAATTCTTCGCGGAAGCGGTACCGTCGTTTTCTCACAGCCGCAATGCACCACTTGTCTGCTTCGTCGTGAATTCGCGCGGCCGGATTTCCCATATTGCGAATGGACGCCGCGGTGTGAATGCGGGCACCTACCAAAGCCGCCTCAATCTGTCCGACATAGAAGCGCTTCAGACACGGCTGACTACTCAGGACATCATCGACGGCGTTCCTGCAAGAAACAGGAAGCTTGTCCAGGAGCGCTTCAAGCATGGCGGTCTGCTCACGCCGAAGGCTTTCGAAGAGGTGGTCGATCTCGTCGCGCGCCGAGCGCCTGAAACAGCGCGCTCCATTGATCGGTTCAGCAAATCGACACGCCGTCGTCTTGCTCAGCTGAATAGTGAAACCCGCGAGGCGCTTGGCGCCCAGAAGGAGAGCGTGGCGACGGCCATGTTGCTCGCTGGTATCGATCGCACATCACTGAGGGAATGGGTGCTGGGCGAAGATGAAACGCCGACGTCCTTCCTTGACGGTCTCTCCGAGTCAAGGCAGCGCGAAGACGAAATGATCATCCGGGATCTATCCGAAGTTCCTGGATACGACTATCTCCGCCACGTGCCCAATGCATCGGCCGCGCTTTTCGTTGACAAGGAAACAGGCAGCCGGCTGACCGTCATACTCGCCAACCGCCTTCCGCTGGAGGAACAGACTGGAACGGACCTCATTTATTACAATGAGGCCTTCAAGTCCTTCGTTCTCGTGCAGTACAAGGCGATGGAGACCGACGACAAGGAAGGCGCGATCTTTCGCTTTCCGGAAAAGAAGTTGTCGGAAGAGATCGGGCGCATGGATGCTTTCCTGTCCGAGCTCGCAAAGCTGAAGGAGGGCGGCACAGTCGACGACTTCCGCCTCAGCCACGAACCCTTCTTTCTGAAGTTTTGCCCACGGACGCAATTCGACCCAGATTCCAGCGGCGTCACAAAAGGCATGTATGTCCCCCTGTCCTATTGGAAGCGCCTTGCAGACGACGATGGTCTTCTCGGCCCCCGCGGTGGTCGCCGCCTCGCCTACTCCAATGTACGCCGATACTTCGACAACTCGTCCTTTGCCAGCATGGTCAAGGGCGCATGGGTCGGAACGGTCGTCAATCAATCAGCCGTCATCGAGCGCTGGATCCGAAAAGTCATGGAAACCGGGCGTGCGATCACGTTCGCCGTTAAATCGGATGATAAGCCAGACGACGAAGAGGTGACAGTCGATGTAAAGCCGGACCTGGGACTTTACCCGACAGGGTTTGAAGATGTAGCGGAGGACGAGCCGGCAGCAGTTGTATTGGGAAAATAAGGCACGTAAAGATGGTTGAAGCTTGCGAATCTGGCATGACTTCGGGGGAAATTTCATGGCGGTCGTCCGCAAGATAGAAATCAGGAATTTCAGATCGATCAAGTCGCTCGACTGGTGGCCTACCGATGGTATGAATTGTCTGATCGGTGCCGGCGATTCCGGAAAAAGCAGCGTTCTGGACGCGATCGATTACTGCTTAGGCGCGCGGCGCTCACTGACGATCAGCGATTCCGATTTTCACAACCTCGAGGTCGAAAACGACATCTCGATCACAGTGGTCCTTGGTCGCCTCGACGACAGCCTGAAAAACTACGAAGCCTATGGCGACTTCCTATCGGGATTGCGCAGCAGCGATGGAGGTATTGAAGACGAACCAGGCCACGGGCTCGAAACAGTTCTGCGGCTGAACCTGACTATCGCTGGCGATCTCGAACCCCGATGGCGACTGCTTTCCAAGCGGGCGGAAGACAGAGGCCTCGATCGCGGGCTCAATTGGGGAGACCGTCTGGCGCTTTCTCCCACGCGCCTTGGCGATTGGGCAGAACACAATCTCGCCTGGCGACGCGGCTCGGTCTTGAACCGCCTGAGTGACGAGAAGCCCGATGCCTCGAAAGCGCTTTCCAACGCAGCGAGAGATGCCCGGAAAACCTTCGGAACGGAAGCCGAAAAACAATTGGGCCAGGCGTTGGCGATCGTCAATAAGGCTGCTCGAGAGTTGGGTGTACCGATTGGAAGTGCGGCCAAGGCACTGCTCGACACGCATTCGGTTTCCGTCAGTGGCGGGACGATTGCCCTTCATAACGAGATTGGCGTTCCTCTTCGTGCTCTTGGTCTCGGATCCACAAGGCTGCTGATTGCCGGCCTGCAGCGCGAGGTCGCGGACAAAACATCGATTCTCCTCGTTGATGAGATCGAGCATGGGTTGGAGCCTCACAGGATCATGCGGCTTATAGGATCGCTGGGCGCGAAAACGCAGCCTGCGCCACAGCAAGTCTTTGCAACATCCCACTCTCCTATTGTCCTACGCGAACTCAGCTGCAATCAGCTTTTTGTGCTTCGAAAAACGGCGACTGGTGCGCATCACCCATATAGTGTACCGGCAGACACCCAAGGCACGCTTCGGGCTTTTCCGGAAGCATTCCTCGCTCCGTCGGTGCTGCTTTGCGAGGGAGCCACCGAGGTCGGATTTATTCGCGGGTTCGACCAATTTTGTGTCGCTCATGGCCGCATTTCGTTGCAAGCTGCCGGCATCGCGGTGGTGGATTGCGGCGGCGGGCATGCAGATCGTCCCTATCAACGCGCCAAGGCCCTCATCGGCCTGGGCTATCGCGCTGCGATCTTTCGCGATGACGACGTAAAGCCGTCGCCGGCGGCACAGTCTGAAGTCGCCGCGCTCGGTGGGCTCACGTTTACGTGGGACGAAAGGCAGGATATCGAGACGGCAATCGTCTTCAATGTCGACGATGCCATTCTGCTCCAGATGATCGACTATGCGATTTCGGTACACGGCATCGATCTGATCGCAGCGCACGTTTCGACCGCGTCTCAAGGTGCAGAGACACTTGATAACCTCCGGGCCGTGCTTCATTCACAACAGCATTCGGCTTCCGCATTGCAACGAAACATCCTGGCTCGCGCCTGCGCAGGAAAGAACGCTTGGTTCAAGTCGGTCGGCCACATGGAGTATGTCGCGCGGCACATTCTGGCGCCCAACTTTGCCGGTGCGACCGAACCCTTTAAAGCCAAAGTCAACCAGTTGCTTATCTGGGCGCAGGCCGTGCATGGATGAGACCTCTATTCTCAAAAGCAATATAGGCAGCATCGCCGCGCCGGCTGGGTGTGGGAAGACGCATCTGATCGCTGCTTGCCTTAGAGCGTCGACTGACCAGAGGCCGGTGCTGATCCTCACCCATACCAACGCCGGGGTTGCGGCCTTGCGATCACGCCTCGACTCCGCAGGGGTTCCTCCTGATCGCTACCGCATCACTACGATTGACGGCTGGGCCATGCGACTTGTCGGCACATTTCCTGGCCGAAGTGGTCAGGATCCGCAAGTTCTGTCGTTGAGGAATCCGGCATCCGATTATCCCGCAATCCGGGACGGCGCGCTCAATATTCTGGACGGCCACCACCTGCACGGCATTCTTGAAGTGACCTATTCGCGCGTAATCGTGGATGAATATCAGGATTGTATTACCCAGCAACATCGAGCGATCTCCCGTCTGGCCAATATCCTGCCTACCTGTGTCCTGGGCGATGACATGCAGGCGATATTCGGCTGGGGAACCAATGTTCTCGTCGATTGGTCACGAGAGGTTGAAACCGAGTTCCCGCCGATCGGTCAACTGAGCACTCCGTGGCGCTGGAACAACGCAGGATCGACAACCCTCGGACAATGGCTTCTCTGGACTCGGGAGGCTCTGAAGAACGGAACACCGATCGACCTGCGACAGGCGCCCGGCGAAGTGTCCTGGATCCAGACATCCGGCCCCGACGATATCGCGGCCCAAACGCGAGCGGCCTATACGGCGTCGCCTGTTACTGGCGGTGGCGCGCTGATCGTCTGCGATAGCCGTCAACCACGCAGACATCGGGACATAGCAAGCCGGGTAAGAGGAGCGGTTGTCGTCGAGAACGCGGATCTCTCGGATTTCATCAGGTTCGCGGAAGGATTTGACTTCGCCGCTCCGGCTGCAGCTGACGCGCTCATTGATTTCGCCGGCAGCACGCTTACAGGGGTAGGAGCGGCTCAGCTGAAACAGCGGGTTGCTACGTTGCTCGCCGGCAGATCTCAGAAGTCGCCGACAGAGGCAGAAAATGCCGCAGTCCTTTTTGCAGGAAATCCGACCCCAAAATCCGCGCTGGACTTCCTGGTTGAGATAAACAGGCAGTCCGGCGTCTCGCAATTACGCCCGGCCATATTACGAGCCTGTATCCAGGCCCTGAACGCCTGCAGATCTCCCGCGGAGTTTCACGAGATGGCGGTTCGGACCCGCGAGCAATCTCGCATGCTCGGCAGAGCACTTCCCAATCGGGCAGTCGGCAGCACCTTGCTGTTGAAGGGGCTAGAGGCAGACGTTGCCATCGTACTGGACACCGATACTCTCGACTCACGCAATTTATATGTCGCGATGACGCGTGGCTCGCGACGCCTGGTGATTTGTTCGACCGAACCCATCCTCGTGCGCCGCATATAAACCGAGGCGTGGAGGTAACTTCGCGTCACGGCCAATGGTTCGTATCTACTCCAAGTCGCGCCGTGGGATACAAGCGACCTTGGAAGCGTTCTTGACGTTTGCAGGTATTAAACTGCTTCCAGGCCAAACGTAAAAACCTGCCGTCAATTTCGCGATGTTCGCCGGTGTCTTTCGACACGATTGCTCGCGCAGGACAATCCCTCTTTATTCTTCGAAAGAGGTTTCGCCATCGTCAGCGGCGCGCTCCGTAACCGCAGCTTCCGACCGCACGGCATGTCGGTTGAGCAATCCCGCGTCCTCGAGCGCTTCGATGTTTGGCAAGTCGCGCAACGTCTCCATGCCAAAGGCCGAAAGAAAATGCTGCGTCGTAACGTAGGTGTAGGGTGCGCCGGGCGTCGGACTGCGTGGCCCGGAGCCAATGAATCCCGCACTCCGCAAATTACCGATGACGTCCCGGCTGACTTCCTTGCCAAAAATCTTCGACAACTCACCGCGGGTCACCGGCTGGAAATATCCCACCGCCATCAACACCATCGCCTCGAACTCCGACAGGGCCGCCGCCCCTCCCCTTGTCGGCGCCGACGAGGCGCGGATCGTTTCGGCGAACCGTGGTCGGGTTCGGTGCTGCCAGCCGCCGGCCACCGAAACCAATTCATAGGGGCGATCCCTTAGTTCCTCGACGAGGTCGTCGATCAACAGATCGATGCTGCAATCTTTTCCCACCACCCGCCCCAGCGTCTCGCGGGTGACCGGCTCAGCCGAGGCAAAGATCACCGCCTCGACCCGCATCATCCATTCCCGCCAGCGCATCTCCGCCGGGAACTGATCCAGTTCACGATCATAAAGAAGTTCGTCTGCGGCGTTCGCCTTTCGACGTGATGGTTTGAGTGCAGGAGATCCGGCCATGATCACAACCCAAAAATTCGGAAGGAGGAGCGGCCGGAGAGCTCGCGCACCGCCTCGAAACTTTCCAGACGCTCGAATAGCCGGTTGGCCGCCCAGCGCGACAGTTTTGAGCCCGGCGCGGACGCCGGCACGGCATCCTCGGTCAACAACCGCCGGATCACCGGCTCGGCGCCTTTCGTCCGCACCTTCGGCGCCACCGCCAGCAGTCGCGCCGCCCGGCGGTCAATCTCGACGGCGGAGCGCAGCGCGGCCTCAACGCTACCGGCCAGCGCCAGGCAGATCGCTTTCGGGTAGGCGGGCTCACCCGGCCGGAAGCGACCCCGACCGCCGATGGTGCGGAACGCCGGACCAAAACGCGCGGGCAGCAGCAGCGGCACGGGTTTCGGCCAGCTCAGTTTTTGCGCCAGCACGACCTCGGCAAGGCCGAGCGCCAGTACCTCGGCGTCCGGGCGAACGGCAGAGATCGCCGTTATCAGGTCCGCCACCGCGAAGGGTGCTGCTCGCCCGGACTGATTTGCAGAATCGACCATGTCGGGGATCGAAGCAAGGCTATCGGTCCACGTCATCCCCAGCAGCGCGACAAGCTCTTTAACGAAGGGTGTGGTGATTGTCCCGGATCGGCGCGCCGCCATTCGTGTGGCAAGAAACAGCTTGCCGGCCGGCCCGGGATCGTCGCCTGGTGCCGTCAGCAAAACCGCATCACGGATGGCAGTGTCTTCCTCGTTGCGACCGAGGATCCGGGCGGCGGTGGTGGCCGATTTAAGGGCAAGGCGATCGCGCCAGCAGCCGATCCATGACAGATCTGAGCGGATCAGATCATCGAGTGCTTTCAGTGCGATACCGGCTGAAAAGGCGGCGTCGGATTCGCTGATGTCGCGGCCGTGTGGCCGCGTCCAGCTTGGCAGACGAGGCGACCAGGCCATTGTCTTTGGGGCGGCAGGGGTGAGCGAATCCATGCGGTGGAGCATAAACTAAGTGCGCAGTTTGTGCTACCATTATCGACACAAAACGCACGGCCTGTCGCCAACAAAAAACGTCCGATAATCTTGCCTTATCGGACGTTCTGTGCTCTATATAAGAAACGGCCGTTTCGCGGCCTTCAGCCGCACCAATCCCCGCTTTTCCGGCTGAGCGACGCGAGAGAGTGCGGCGGCGGTATGGTTAAACTCCCCGGTCGCCGCGCAGGCCTTAGGTAGAATATGTATACTAAGGAACCTGGAAACCTTCAATGGCGCTGAGCATCAAAGATCCCGAAACAGAGAAGCTCGCCCGCGCGCTTGCCGCGCGCACCGGCGAAACTATCACCATTGCGACGCGGCGCGCCCTCGAGGATCGGCTGAAGCGGATGGGCTCGCAAGCCAAGAAGTCTGCTCTCCTTGAGGACATGGAGGCAATGCAGCGGCGCCTGAGCGTGCTGCCGGTCCTCGATGATCGCAGCGATGAAGAGATCATCGGCTACGACGAAAATGGTATTCCGAACTGATGGTCATCGATACCTCAGCGATTGTCGCGATCTTTTTCAATGAACCGGACGCCCAACATTATCGCGAATGCGTCGCCGACGATCCCATTCGGCTCGTTTCGGCGGCGACGCTTGTCGAAGCCGCTATGGTGGTAGAAAGCCGTTTCGGTGAGGCTGGTGGCGCAGAGCTTGATCTGTGGCTGCACAAGGCGAAGGTGGACGTTGTCGCGGTGACCGCCGAGCATGCCGATCAGGCGCGCCGGGCCTGGCGCCGTTACGGCAAGGGCCGCCATCCTGCCTCCCTGAACTACGGCGACTGCTTCTCCTATGCGCTTGCCAGTCTGACTGGCGAACCGCTCCTGTTCAAGGGCAACGATTTTAAACAGACGGATATCGAGGCGGCATGAATAGCGGCGGCGAGATCATACTTGGCGAACATTTCTCAGAGACGGCGCCCTCTCCTCCCCCGCAACCGGCGTCCGGCCTGCTGGGCCATCTTCAGGATCTCACCGATCGCGCGCGGGGTTATGTCGAAGCCGCCAGTTCCGCCAACACCCGCCGCGCCTATGCCGCCGACTGGAAACACTTCTCCGCCTGGTGCCGGCGCTCGGGCCTCTCTCCCCTCCCCCCACATCCTCAGACCGTCGGCCTATACATTACCGCCTGCGCGTCGGGGACCGCCGAACGCGGCGCCAAGGCGAGTTCGGTCTCGACGATCGAGCGTCGCCTCTCCTCGCTGTCGTGGAATTATTCGCAGCGCGGTTTGATGCTCAATCGCAAGGACCGGCACATTGCCACAGTCATGGCCGGCATTCGCAACAGCCATGCTCGCCCGCCCCTGCAGAAAGAGGCGGTCCTGGCTGAGGATATCGTTGCCATGTTGGAGACGCTCGACCGGGGGACCCTGCGCGGTCTGCGGGATCGGGCCATGCTGCTGATCGGCTACGCGGGCGGCCTGCGGCGCTCGGAAATCGTCGGGCTGGATCTGAAGGCCGACCAGACGGAGGACGGCCGCGGATGGATCGAAATCCTTGAGAAAGGCTTGCTGGTGACGCTTCGCGGCAAGACTGGATGGCGGGAGGTCGAAATCGGGCGCGGGTCCTCCGAAGCCACCTGCCCCGTTGCCGCGGTTGAGACCTGGATCCGGTTCGCCAGGCTCGCCCATGGTCCCCTCTTCCGGCGTGTTACAGGGCAAGGGAAGACCGTCGGGCCGGACCGGCTCAACGACAAGGAAGTGGCGCGGCTCGTCAAGCGCACCGCTATGGATGCAGGCATCCGAGGTGATCTGGCAGAGATCGAACGGGCTTTTAAGTTCTCAGGGCATTCGCTGCGCGCCGGACTGGCGTCTTCGGCCGAAGTCGATGAGCGCTATGTGCAGAAGCAACTAGGTCATGCCTCTGCTGAGATGACGCGACGCTATCAGCGCCGGCGTGATCGCTTCCGCGTCAATCTCACGAAGGCTGCGGGTTTGTAATTATTGGTCAGGCTGCAGACCTTCGGAATTCATCATTGCGCCCCGTCGCAATGTCGGTCAACGACCGGCCTCCGGGCAATGTGAAGCCTTCAACAAGGTCGGAAAGCCTAATGCTCGCCTCTGCGAGCCTTGCCGTAGTCGCGCGGGTCTGTTCCATCATGGCGACATTCTTCTGAGTGATGCTATCGAGGTTGGTCACAGCATTGTTGATATCCCGAAGTCCGATCGCCTGTTCTTGTGCCGATTGAACGATGCCATCGATCTGCTCGTCGATCGCATGAACCCTGCCACCTATCAACTTAAGGGCATGGCCCGCTTCGTTGACGAGCAGGACACGGTGATCGCAAACTCGGCGGTGATGAAGGCGGTAGCCTTGGGTCTTTGTCCGGATGTATCGATCGATGAGCGCCAGCAATTGAGCGAACTTTCCGAAATGCAGTCCGAAGTCCTGAAATCGGCTGCTTCCGGCAAATCCAACGGCGACATTTCGGTGATCTTGAACTGCTCAGAACGCGCGGTGAAATACCACATGAGTGAAATCCTCAGGAAACTTGGTGTGGCAACACGCGCGCAGGCGATTTCGAGATTTGCTGCAAAGATCTAGTCGCCCGCCCGAGAATCGCTCTCGTCGGTTGGACGCTCTCTTGAATCTGCAGAGCATTCCATTCGCAGGGGATCGGCCTCTAGCATGATCGACAAAGGCAACGGTGCACGCTTCAGCCGCAACGCCCGATCGACACCAATCGCAGTGAGATTGGTTCTAGTACAATCTCGCCAAGGCTCCCTGTTATGATTGCCGCAATGCAAATGGCAATGTTATTGACGGAGCAGGCGCAAATCTTACGCGCTGAACAAGTTGGATCGCGTGTATGTTGATCAGCCAAGGCTCCGCCCGCAACGAGCGGATAAACCTAAACCTCGCCTGCTCACTGGCCTTGATTGCAGGGGCTTTGAACGCTGCGGCTTTTTATGCAGTCGGTTTCTTCTCGGCCAACATGACCGGTAATGTTTCGGCTCTCTCTGATCATCTTGCAACGGCGCGATGGAATCAGGCGCTATTTTTCCTTGCCGTGGTCATCATTTTCGTCCTCGGCGCAGCGATCTCATCCCTCCTTATCAATTCGGGTCGACGCCGCGGTATCGCTGCCATTTACGCCTATAGTATTCTCGTAGAAGCCATCCTGCTTGCTTTGCTCGGGATCGCGGACATCTGGTTACTCGCGGCGTGGCGCCCTCCCCTACTCACTCTTGGCTTGGCATTCTTGATGGGCTTGCAGAATGCGACCGTCACCCGGATCTCTGACGCTCGCGTGCGGACGACACATATCTCCGGCATGGCAACCGATATCGGCATTGAGCTCGGTATCGCGATGGACATTTTGCGGGGACGAGAACCGGACGCCCACGCGGCCGAGAACCGAACAAGGCTCACGCTACACATTTGGACGATCGGAGCTTTCCTCACCGGAGGTGTATTGGGCGTGTTCGCCTATCAGCATGTGGGCGGATACCTGTTACTGATCTGTGCAGCGCTGCTGTTTGTGATTTCGTTTAAAGGTATCCGGCGAAGGCGCGGCACATACACAACCACTGCCACAAGACGACTTCGTTGGCCGCCACGAAGCGAGCGATGAAAAGAACGAGGGACACCATGGTTGTTTCGGCGATCTCGACGAGGCCTAGTCAATTATCCTGCATTTGAGGAATGTTGTTTTTCTTACAACTGCGGGGCAGCGCAAGAACTCCTGTGCATCTATTCCAAACGTAGTGGCGGCATGCACTGGACGATGAGGCCACTTAATTTTGCGGGTTGGTCAAGGTTTCCCGGGAAGGCACTCGAGCCGACCGATCAATCTCGAATTTCTTGCGTTTGAACAACCGCCGTTGGCCCCTGTCTGCGTCACAGCTTGTGCCGACTCACGTCAGCTGGATGGGGAGGGATTCTTCAATAGGTGCACCCATTCGGAGGGTAAAGATAATCGAACGCGGTTTATCGACTCTTTTTTTGACAACCCGTGTTAGTGACTGAAAAGTTTAAACAACCGCCTGTTTCTAGCGGTTTAAGGCGAAATTCAGGCTCCATACGCGATGCGCAAGGTCCCGCGTTAATATTTCATTAACTATAAAGCGCTTGCGGAAATCGGAAAATCGCGTCTTATCTGTTTGCGGAGTTTAGCCGTGCGTTGGCAAAACTCCGTATCTTGGGGAAGAAAGTGCGGCAATGGTGAATTTGGATTTGGCACCCATCGAGGAGTTTTCGGGTTTTCGGGATCTTGTCCGAAACCATTCGGCTGCGCTCTCGGCCCAACTTCAAGCCTACCAAACGAAGGTGTTCCCGCCTCACGCACGCAAGACGATCAGAAACTTCTCGCCAGCAGAGGCTGAGAAGCTCTTCGATTGTGCAGAAGGATATCTGCGGACCATCGTTAGCGAAATGGAGAAGGATGAAAGCCTGAACTTCAAAGTGGCTTCTGGTCCGGGCAACCGTCGCGTATATTCTGTCGAAGACATCGCCAAGATACGCCAATATATGGACGCAGGCAGCCGGCCCGCTGGGCGATACCTACCGCATCGCCGCGATGGTGAAGAAGTGCAGGTCCTTGCGGTCATGAATTTCAAAGGCGGTTCCGGTAAAACAACAACTTCGGCACATCTTGCCCAGTACCTCGCACTTCGTGGGTACCGCGTCCTTGCCGTCGATCTTGATCCCCAGGCGAGTTTGTCAGCACTGTTTGGCAGCCAACCGGAGACGGATGTCGGCGAAAACGACACGATTTACGGCGCTATCCGGTATGATGAGGAGAGACGGCCAATTCAGGATATCGTCCGAGCGACGTATATCCCTGACCTTCACTTGATCCCCGGCAATCTTGAACTCATGGAGTTCGAGCACGCGACTCCCATGGCTCTCGCAAAACGAGATCCCAGCGATAGGCTATTCTTCGCTCGCGTGTCAGATGCACTCGACCAAATTGCCGATGCATATGATGTCGTCGTTATCGACTGCCCTCCCCAACTTGGTTATCTCACGCTTTCAGCCCTGACCGCGGCCACGTCCGTCCTCATCACAGTCCATCCTCAGATGCTCGATGTTCTGTCCATGAATCAGTTTTTGGCAATGACCAGTGACCTCTTAGACACCATTGGGGAAGCGGGAGCTGAAGATAAGCAGAACTGGATGCGCTATCTCGTCACCCGTTTTGAACCCACCGACGGGCCTCAGCACCAGATGGTCGCGTTTTTGCGGTCTTTGTTCGGTGCAAATGTAATGGTCAACTCAATGGTGAAGAGTACCGCGATTTCAGACGCTGGCCTGACCAACCAGACCCTCTTTGAGGTCGACAGAAGTCAGTTCAACCGCGCCACCTATGATCGGGCACTCGAATCGATGAACAGTGTCAATCACGAGATTGAGAGCCTCATCAAAAAGACATGGGGTAGAACATGAGCCGTAAAAATCTCTTCGCCGACCTCCCCACACCAGGGGGAACCGCGCCACCGCTCGCCAGGCCTCTCCAAGGGACCGCGAAACCGATGTCAGCTATCAAGCGGTCTGTTGGAGACCTGAACGACCGCAGCCGGCGCGCTGAGGAGATCGAAAAGAGTTTGATGGAAGGCCAGGCGGTGATCGAGATCGACACCGCCATTATCGAACCTTCTTTTGTTCAAGACCGTATGGACGGTGATGTCGAAGGTTTGAAGTCTTCGATTGCTGAACAAGGGCAGCAGGTACCTATTCTCGTTCGTCTTCATCCCGAGTTTCCCGATAGATATCAGGTTGCGTTCGGCCATCGTCGCCTGCGGGCTCTCAAAGAACTCGGAATCAAGGCGAAGGCCATTGTCCGTGAGCTCACCGATGAGCAGTTGGTGATCGCACAGGGACAAGAAAACAATGAACGCGCAGACCTGACCTATATCGAGAAAGCGCGGTTCGCCGCCAATCTCAAGGATCGGTTCACACGCGAGATTATCGTCGCGGCGATGTCGATCGACAGAGCAGATGTCTCGCGCATGATGGCGCTTGTGGATGCCCTCCCAGCCGATCTAGTCGATGCTATCGGACCGGCGCCGGGTGTAGGACGCGGTAACTGGCAGCAATTGGCGGAGCTTGTCGAAAAGTTTCCAGAACTTCCAAAGGTTCTCGATCTGGCTCGCTCACTGAGCGCCCTTCCATCAGAGGACCGGTTCAAAAAGGTTATCTCTTATCTGAAACCCGCTCGTCTTGGACGCGGTGCTCCTGACGTCCTGTCGACATCCACAGGTAGCCGCTTGGCCCAAGTTAAGAACAGCCGGGCAAAACTCGAAATAACAATCGACAAGAAGGCGACGCCAGACTTCGCGACCTTCGTGCTCGAACGATTGGCCTCACTCTACGAGGAGTATCAGGCCAGCAATGAAAAAGAGAAGGAAGCTTAACCCGCAAAAGAAAAGAGCCCCCAAAACGTCGCCGTCTCGGAAGCCCTATTCTGTTCGTTAGCAAGCTCAGAATCGCATTTTCGAGAATCATCGTCAAGAGTCTTCGGCGCCAATTTGGCGAACAAATTTCTTTTGCCTGCTGACAGGTAAAGAACGATGCAAAGCGGAAATGTTACAACGCCGTTCGGACGGCGGCCGATATCTCTTGCCCTCGTACGGCGGCAACAAGCTGTCGGGGAAATCAGAGCAGGCAAAAGCGTAGACAAGTGGAAAGTCTTCCGGGACATCTCCGTGGCTATTGAGCTGTTGGCAATACAGTCCAACAGCCTTGCGGTCCTGGACGCGCTCCTAAGCTTCTATCCCGAAAATGAGCTGCGTCAGGATGCGCAACTCATCGTTTTCCCGTCAAACATTCAGCTGTCCCTGCGAGCTCACAGTATGCCTGGTTCGACACTTCGGCGGCATATCGCTGTTCTGGTCGAAGCCGGGCTGATTGTCCGAAAGGACAGCGCAAATGGAAAGCGTTACGCGCGGAAGGATAACTCTGGCATTGTCAACCATGCCTTCGGCTTCGATTTGTCTCCCCTGCTCGCACGCGCTGACGAGTTCGCCATTATGGCACAGCAGACTTTGGCCGACCGCGTTGCCCTCAAGAACGCCAGGGAAGCACTGACCGTTTGCCGGCGAGACGTCAGGAAGCTTGTTTCTGCGGCAATCGAAGAGGCTGCTGATGGAGACTGGGACGCCATTGAGGACATGTATGTGCGGCTCGTATCCCGCATTCCACGCAAAGCAGACATCGAGGTGGTGACAAGTCTGCTCGATGAGATGAAAATGCTGAAGGAAGAAGTGCTCAACCGACTGGAAACGTATGATAAAGAGAAGAATTCTAGCAGCAATGCTGCCCGTATTGAGCAGCACATACAGAATTCAAAAACCGAATCCTTATATGAACTTGAACCAAGCTCCGAAAAAGGGCTGGGGGCGAAGTCGAGTGCTGGTAACAGGCAACGGAGCGAGCCGCCGAAGGTATTTCCGCTAGGGTTGGTGATGAGAGCATGCCCGCAGATTGCCGATTACGGCAAGAATGGTGAAATCGCGAATTGGCGAGAGTTCATGTCCGCCGGAGTCGTCGTTCGATCAATGCTCGGCATCAGCGCTTCCGCCTACCAAGAAGCCTGCGAGGTTATGGGGCCTGAGAATGCTGCGGTAGCGGTTGCCTGCATTCTCGAGAAAGCGAATATGATCAATTCTCCGGGGGGCTATCTCAGAGATCTGACGAGAAGGGCTGAGCGTGGCGAATTTTCAATCGGGCCCATGGTCATGGCGCTCCTAAACGTTAGCCCGCGGGAAGGGCGAAATGCGGGATAAGCACGGTGAGAGGGCCCCTCCTCGGTTGTCGTAATATTTTGGAGATGCGTTGCCAAGAGAACGTGGTGCGAACGACGGTAGCCGACCCGTGGCTCTACGGGTCTACGTGCTGATATGAATAATGGCGCCAGCAATCTCGCCGTTGACGCAGGAATTGAAACCCTCAGCCACGACCGTTGGATACAGCACTTTGTGCAGGGTGTGCCCGAGTGCCGCAGATGAGGCTATTGCCCTTCCATTTGCGAGACCTCAATGTCCATCGGAAGCAAGATCGGCAAATGTTACAGCCATCGGCCATCCGCTCAGCAGTCTCGATCGATAGGCAGTTGCTTGCTGCGTTCTCGCGCCTCCTCGGTGAGTTCTTGACGCCGCGGCCGATAATCGCTGCGAGCGATTGGCTCATCTTGCCCTGCAGCAGCCAGATCTTCCGGCTGAACGAGCTACGAAGGCGGCGATCGTTCAGCATTAAATGGATCGGTCTTGTCCCGCTACCCAAAGCATTGGATCAGCGAACACCTGCCCCGGTTGTCATTCGCAACAGAGAGGCGCGCTCTTGACGACGGCACATCGAACCGGCCTTTCAGAACATAGATCCACCCACATCATCCACCTGATCCCATCTTGTTTAAGCGAGCTTGGTCTTTGTGGGGAGACCCAGTGGCTGTTCGGCTTTAATCGAACGAAGCCGCTGCCATGGTTCGATCGGTACCATCCGCTATGAGGGGATATAAAGCGATATCCTGATTGTGCGTAGAGCGATGATTTATAAGCGCAGTACTAAAGAGTCTGAATGTATAAGCGTGGGGGTACCTGATATCACCTCATTTCCTGGAGCTAGGGAACACAGATGAAAAAGACGTCTAGAACATACGGCTCGGGACGGTGGCACGGGTCAGATAGACGAAATTCGAACTTGAATTCGACGTGGATGCCGACAACACGAAGGCTCATGCGGTGATGACCGTTCGGTTCCACAGTCGCGGGATTTCAAAGCAGAAATGGAGGTGTCAGCATGACATGCGGGCAGGGACCACGCCCACTTCCCATCAGGCTGGCTAGCCGCGGCGCCGCGCCAGGCAACGGTGCAGCAGTTAACTGAGGAGCAACCGGTGCCTTCCGTGATATGGAGAACGGGCAGGCGGCGCCAATATAAAGGCGCATCACGTGCGCGTCATAAACCGCGTTCGTGAGGACGCCCACCACTGGAAACGATTTTCCCCGCAATGGCTCGGAAGCGCGCGAGAGTGGCGACCAAGGGTTATTGGGAAAAGGGCCTAAAATCGTCGACTCTGCAACGCTACGCTCGTGAAGAAGCGTGGCATGGAAAGACCGCTGAACAACCACCTCCGGTCCGGGTAACTGGAAGAGAACTTGTCCCTACTCTTCGCGAAGGCAGTCGGCCCTCCGATTAGGCAACGCTTGTATAATGCCTTCACCAAAGCTCTATTCGATCTGGTCTCGTCCAGCGATGCACCATTCAATCACAGGGGCCCAGAGCTGCTCACTTCCGCCTCCCTCGGCGAGGGCAACATCGTACTCATCATCGTCACAACCCTCTTGCGCAAGACCGTGAAGGCTTGCTGCAGTACGTGCCGCAGATGAGAGCGACAGCCGTTTCGTTACCATCCTTCGGTTTCGGGCCCGAGACAGGCGCAAACAGACCGCTGGTTTTCTGTGGGAGCTCCCACAGCGACTAATATGCGGAAAACAAACAGTTTTCCATATTGTATCTTTTTGGGTGTCTTGTGCATGACCATTTCACATCGCGCAGGCGTCTTCTGTTACATTACACTGAGATTTTCCTTGACCGTAAAGCATCACCCTAACCGGGACATGCAGCGCATATAAGGGCTGAAACAATGTTGTAACTGATTCAGTTAGCGCCTCGCCGTGAAGATGGACGCGCTGTTTACTGTCATTGAACCATCGGTCTGTTAGGCCCCGGTATCCTTCTACCCCTCGGTCGAAACCGCAGCGGTGTTCAATTCGAAACCCGTCGAATGCTCCGGGGTGGATAAATGTAGCTCCCAAATAAGAGAACATTCGTCCGATGTGAGCTGTCATATTCTGCCATAAATCGCTCGTTTATCGCAGAGTCTTCACCGATGAGTTGACAGGCGCTTAGAGCTGACGGAGAAGATCATGCAACAAAAGAGGATGACCAATGGCCGACGAAGATAACCATGTTCCTGCCGACGGTGCGTCACCGACTGAGGTCGAACAGCGCGCTGCGAAGTTACCTGCGAGGGCACGTAGTGCTGCGTCCGGCAAGGCTCGCGGGGATGTGAAGAAGTCCGTGAAACCCAAGAGCCGAGGTCTCAGTGAGCAGGAGAAGATCGAGCGTGTTCGTCACATCGACGAGCAGGTTGCGGCTGGAGATACCCTCAAAGCAGCAGTAGAGAAGGCCGGCATCTCCGACCAGGCCTACTATCAGTGGAAAAAGGCGTTTGGGTCCACTTCGCAATCCGCTATTGCAGAAGATGACGAGTTTGCGGAGTTCATCCAGCTCGATGAAGAAAACCGCCGGCTACGCAAACTTCTGGCGGAAAAACTTCGAACAGAAAACGCTGATTTGCGCCGCAGATTGGGCTTGAAGTAGCATGTTGTAATGCGGCGTCCGTGCCATAGGAGCGCACGTACCTCTGGGGCAAGCGCGTTTTCATCGGTCCAAATCGATTGGTCTTTTCACTCCATCCAATTCTGAATATCCGGAACATGAGAACACCACGATCTAATTTTGTCGTCGAATACAAGACGAGCAGGCGCGTGGCAAAGCCACGATCGGCTTCCATTTGGGGCAATCTCGATCTGCAGGCCGTCGCGCGGCAGATTGAGACCGACGAGGCGGTGCCACAGGGTATCTCAGAACCGTATGCCTCAACGTCGATGGTGACAGTTGATAGAGCCTTTCCAACATTGATTTCGGAAGCGCACTCAGAAGACGAAAAATCAACTATCCTTGCAGGTCGCGAAAATATTCCGCGCGAGAGGTTGGATATTGGGGAACTCGATGACCAGTCGAGTGAAATTCTATCTGCGGACCAGGCGAAGGCCGACGATCTTGTAGGGCCGGCGAATGGGCTGGCAGAGAAGCAAAAGGGAAGGGGGAGCCAGGAAAGGCGTTTGCAACAGCTCAAATCCCCTAACGCTCACAGTCGGCATGCCGCACCAGAGTCGCTCGCGCTGCTTGAGGCTGACAATCGCTACCTCAAACGCCTCATGCTCGTAAAACTTCGGGAGGAAAACGAGTGGATGCAGTCTGTGCTCAATCGGCTCGAAAGCGTGTGACGCTGTTGCTTGTCATTGTAGCCCGTGATGAGTTGTAAGCCGTTTCGGAAACTCGAAAGGCAATCTTATCCGCGGCGATCGGACTCTTTGGCTCAACCAACCAGTGAAACCGCGGCGCTTGGCTAGGATTTGTGTGCGGCCGAAGTCAGGGGTGTCCTGCTGCAGGCACTGCAATTGCCAACTACTCCTCGCTGAGGCCCGAGCGGTATAATCGCCGCGAACCTTTTCTGATCACATCAATCGCTGCACCTATGGCCTTTTTCCGCTCCGCTGCACTTAATGGGTCTGATTGAAACGTCCGTCCCCTACGAGAGTGCGCCCGTTTCTGCCGATATCAGTACCCAATTTAAGGTTTTGCGGTGCGGTTTCAGCACTTAACACCGCCATCCTGAAAATAACCACTATCGTATTGGGGCTTTTGATTAAGTTGATCGAGGGCAACTATGGTCTCTCGGGTGGATAATTCTGGATCACGCTCCAATATTGCGGTGAGGATCTCAGATTGAATACCTTATTATCTTGTTCGGATGGTTGTACGCGGCGCCTTGCAATCGAGTGCCAAGAGACACCAGTAAACTGAGAGGGCGGTTCGCGATAGCTCCCTCAGTCGACGAGCGACGAGCCATGTAACAGGCCATCGCGGCGTTTGGTGGCAGTGGGTTCAACGCGGACATTGCCGAGTTAAGATGTAACATTGCAAGAAAGGAGAAGGTTATTGGATCGCAGACATAAAATCACAGTCACCAAGGGGGGCAAAACCGATCGTCACGCCGTGATCGGCTTTGATCCGCCGTTGCGTACCTTTTTCCTGCAAGCGTTCATGGGTAAGTCCAGGGAGATCTGGCTTGGCACCGTTCTGGAAGAGTTCCTTAGTTTGGAAGCCCTCACCGAGGGGGCCCGGAGCCAAGGGTATGAGATCGAGGATATATCTCGGGAAACGATCATCGAAATGACCAAGCTGGCCGCGCAGCCGCACGCGCCGAGAATTGGTGAACGCCTTGGAATTGTTCGATAAAATGCAGATACTCATGGTATGTTCTGCATGAGGCGCGTGATATTACTGATCAATATAGACACATAGACTGGCCCATACGCACGCTAGATTACCGTTAGCCGCCGCGCACATTCCTTGCGATTGAGCGATAGACAGTCTTCGCTCGCAAATCAAATGAGTGGCAGCCGATGAAGAATGAACAACGACGAAACATTGCTGAAAGGGTTTTCGAGCGAATTCGGAGCGCAGGCTTTCCAATGGAGACCGATCCCCGCTTTCTGGCTTGGATCGAGCAATGGATTGCCGGCGAAATCGAAATGCCTCAATTTCGGCAGAACTACCTTCAACTCTTGGTGGAACGGGTATCGCAGCAAAAACTAAGCCTTCGGCGAATGGGCTCGGATCACCGGAGAATGGGGGTGAGCGACCATTGTTACCGCAAGGTGAGCAGCCGATCGATCCTTTTGAAGAACCTGACGGTTCACGCGAATGATATATAGATGTCCGGCGACAACCACGCGGTAGAAGCAATGATCTGTTGCTCCTTGCTGGTGGTCGGATAGGGGCCTCGTCACTTAGCCCCGTATCCAAGGCATACCGTGGCCTTTAGCCGCGGCAGCAAGGCGGTTTCCGGCGGGACGTTACTGCAAACCATCGCCCAAGCCAGCGTCTGAAAGAGCAGGACATCTGCTTTGAGTGCCTACTCAGATGCCTGGCTGAGAGCCCGGCATTTGAGGAAACCATCGGTGATCACATCCTTCGGCAGGTCGCGACCGATGAATACGAGCCGAGTGACGCGCTCTTCTGCATCTTTCCACCGGCGCTGATGGTCTCCCTCCAGCAGCATATGGACGCCCTGAACGACGAAACGGTCGTCATCACCGGAGAAGGAAATGATTCCTTTCAGACGGAGGATATCCAGGCCAAAGGCATGGATGATCATCTGCAGCCAGGGGAAGAATTTCTCCGGATCAAGGGGATCGCGCTCGACAAGCGAGAAGCTGGTCAAATGGTCGTCGTGCTCGTGATCGTGCGCCTCTTCAAGAAAGTGCGTGAGCGCGACGAACACCCCACCTTTTCTTTTGTGATTGCGGCCGCGAGATATGCTCCTTCATCGAGAGGAGCTGAATGGGATGGCCAGGGATTACGCTAATGCCATGCTTGGAGTCATGGATGAAGCCATGCATGAGGCTCGTCATGAAGGCGGGTACCGACTGATTGAGGTGATCACCGGGCGGCGCAAGCGGCGGGATTGGAGTGACGAGGAGAAGGCGCGGATTGTTTGTGAGAGCGCTGAACCTGACGCCAACATCTCTGCCGTTGCCCGGCGGCACGGGGTCAATCGTGGTTTGCTGAACGCCTGGCGTCGGGAGGCTGGGTTGATCGGGCAAAGAGCGGGCAAGGCCTTGGGTCAGGAGCCAGCGTTCGTGCCGGTGAATGTGGTCGATAGCCAAAGACTGCAACGCGCGACGGCATTCGATGTCGCCAGCAGTGCTGCGGGTAGAATTGAGATCGAGCTCGACGGTGCGCGCATGACTGTGGTGGGCTCGGTGGCACCGGAGTTGGCCCAGGCGATGTTGGCAGCTCTCCGGTGTCGCCGGTGATCGGAGTTCCTGCTGTTGGGATGAAGATCATGGTAGCCACGCAGCCCGTCGACTTTCGACGCGGCATGAATGGCTTGGTGGCTTTGGTTGCGTCGGCGCTAGCGGCGGATCCCTATTGTGGTGACGTGTTTGTCTTCCGCGCCAAGCGTCTCGATCGCTTGCGTTATGTCTATTGGGATGGATCTGGCATGATCCTGGCCACGAAGTGGTTGGAGGCTGGCAAGTTCGTTTGGCCGCCGATCACGAATGGTGCGATGACGATGTCGGCCGAACAATTTGCCCTTCTGATCGCGGGATTGGATTGGACGAGGATCGGCTCACAGCAGGTCAAAAGACCGACGAAAGCAGCATGATGTAATTGTAATTGCTTGAAGATTTTAGGGGATGTGGTAGTCTCCAGCATGTCGCCAAGCCAAGATCAACTCCTGCAGAATATCGAGCATTTGAGCCGAACGGTTCGTGCTCTCGGTGCAGAGAACGCTGATCTCAAAGCCGAGATAGACTATCTCAAGCGCTTGATCCACGGGGCTCGGTCGGAGAAGCTTGCGACCATCGATCCAACACAAACTAGTCTGGATCTCGGCGACCTCGCGGATATCCCAGTTGCTGCCAACGATGATAGCGGGCAAAGTCCTCTTCCATCTCCCCGGAGAGCTCCAGGACGCAATCTTGGTGCACTCCCCAAGCATCTCCCCCGCTATGAGGTTGTCATCGAGCCGGAGAGCAAGACATGCTCGTGCTGCGCAGGCGACCTGCATCGCGTTGGAGAAACGACCACCGAAGCCCTCGATATCGTTCCCGCCATCCTGAGGGTAAAGCGCACTATTCGCCCTCGCTATGCCTGCCGGGCCTGCACAAACGGGATCACGCAGGCGCCAGCGCCGACACGCTTCATGGATGGCGGAATGGCGACGACTGCACTCGCGGCGCATGTCGTGACATCCAAGTTTGCATGGCATCTTCCACTCTATCGACAAACCCAGATCTTCGCAGGCCACGGTATCGTGCTGGATCGGGGAACACTCGGGAGCTGGGTCGAGCGTGTGGCGTGGTGGCTCGAGCCGCTCTATGACAGGCTTCTCGCCTTCATTCGTTCACAGCCCAGGGTCTTCGCCGACGAAACACGCCTCCCACGTCTCGATCCCGGGCGTAAGCGAACCAAGGTTTGTCAGCTGTGGGCACAAGCCGTGGACGATCGGCCCTGGAATGGTCCAGCGCCTCCTGCCGTTGGTTACATCTTCTCCGAGAGCCGCAGCGCCCGTGAGGCCGAGCGCCAATTGGCCTCTTTTGATGGCGTCCTTCAGGTGGACGGATATGCGGCATACAAAACCCTCGCCAAACGGCGCGGCAAAAGTAATGCGCATCCATTGCGGCTGGCATTTTGCCTGGCTCACGCCCGACGCAAGTTCGTGGACGTCGTCAAGCTGACCGGCTCATCGGAGGCCCTGGAGATCGTGTCGATCCTTGCGGAGGTCTATCTGACCGAGCAGCAGATCCGCGGGCAGAGCGCAGAAGAGCGCCGTCAGACGCGGCAGTTAAAATCGCTCCCGATCATGAAGTCATTGAAGGCCCGGCTGCTTGACCTCAAGGGAGATATCTCGAACCAATCGGCTCTCGCCAAGGCCATCAACTATACCCTCACGCACTGGACTGGGCTCACAGCCTTCCTCGACGATGGAACGATCGAAGTCGACAGCAATATTGTTGAACGTTCGATGAAGTCCGTTGCTCTCACGAGGAAAAACTCGATGTTCGTCGGCAACGCCCGAGGTGGCGAGACCTTTGCCATCCTGGCTTCGCTGATCAATTCGGCCAAGCTGAACGGGCTTGATCCGCAGACTTGGCTTGCCGATGTCCTCGAGCGGGTAGTATCCGGTCAAACGACAATCAACCAGCTCGATACACTGCTTCCTTGGAATTGGTCGCCCGAGCAGACCAGGCAAGCAGCATGAATCGCCCATGTGTCTCCTATGATGAGCTTGATGAACGCCTGCGCGGCGACGGACATAATGACTATGTCGGAATGAGCGCGATCGACGGCTTGCTGGCGGCGATCGTCGCTGGCCCCGTGCCGGTTGCGCCAGCACTTTGGATGCCGAATGTCTTCGGTGGCACCTTGCCACAAACGAAGCCCGGTTCGATCGAGGAACGTCTCGTAAACACCGTCCTCAACCGGCATGATGAAGTGGACCACCTCCTCGCACATGCCCCTGGTGACTACTATCCGATCTTCATGCATGACAAAGGCAGGACGGTCGTCGACGCTTGGGCAATCGGCTTTGCGCTGGGGCTGGGCTTGGGTGGCGAGGCGTGGGCACCCATCCTGCTGGCCACACCCAAGCCCATCATCACCCCGATCATGACCGTCAATCCGCAGCTCGCCAAACTGTTGTTCCGCATGTCACCGCAGGAAAAACGAAAAATCCGAGCGACTGCTCATATCCATATCCGAGCCGCTGTGACCCAGCTCTACGCTGTCACCCGGGCCGCTCGCCAATAGCCGTCGGCACAAACCAGCCGCCTCGGCAACGTGGCGCGTTCGTTGCGCTCACGAAAGTGCGGATCGACCTCAAGGATGCGGTCGAGTTCGAAGGCCCTCCTATCAAGAAGGCTTGAAATATTGAGGGCGCAGCGTTGGGTGTGGAGGATGCTGGCGGTCGGGTTGATCCGGCGGATGCGGTCCTCTACCGCCTTCAGTTCTTCCGGAGAAGCTAGATCCGTCTTGTTGACGATGATCGTGTCGGCAAAAGCAAGCTGCTCCTGTGCTTCATGGGCCCGGCCAATCTCGCCGATGAGATGCTTGGCATCGACCACGGTGATGATGGAATCGAGTCGGGCCTTGGCGCGTACGTCCTCATCGACGAAAAATGTCTGAGCGACAGGGGCGGGATCAGCGAGGCCGGTGGTTTCAATCAGAATTCCGTCGAAGCGGTCGCGTCGTCGCATCAGGCTTTCAATGATGCGGATCAGATCGCCGCGAACCGTGCAGCAGATTCAGCCGTTGTTCATCTCGAATACGTCTTCCTCGGCATCGACAATGAGATCGTTGTCGATGCCGACTTCGCCAAACTCGTTGACGATCACTGCATACTTCCGGCCATGCGGCTCGGAGAGAATGCGGTTGAGGAGGGTCGTTTTCCCGGCACCGAGGTATCCGGTCAGCACCATGACGGGAGTCGGGGCGGTCTGCTGGGTCATGATCTTGTCCTCGCGATTGACCGGTTGATAGCGAATTACGGACGCAGGCATCGAACCGGGCTTGCACTCTGTTGCAGAAACGTTATTACATAACATAGGATAGGAACATGTAATAACATTACCTTGTTGGATAGTGTCAACCTCCGGAGCGGCCATGACCGGCATTTGCCTGCATTTCGAAGACTTGACTCTCGGTTATGACAGTCACCCCGCCGTACACCATCTTACTGGCAATATGGAATATGGATCGATGACGGCAGTCGTCGGAGCCAACGGGTCGGGCAAGTCGACTCTGATTAAAGAGATTGCAGGCGTTATCAAGCCGATCAGTGGACGCTGCGAGAGCCGGTGCCAGCGGCTTGCCTATCTTCCGCAGCAGTCGGAGATCGACCGAAGCTTTCCCGCCCATGTGATCGACCTCATATCGCTCGGCTTCTGGCAGAGGAGGGGTTTACTCGGGAGAATTACCGCCGAAGACAAAGCCGATCTGGAAAGATGTCTTGATGCCGTGGGTCACCGCCTCCACACCTGGCCCGACGACGACAGGAGTACCCGCGTCGTCCTGATCGGACAGGACATGCCGCAAAAACCGATCCGCGACCTATTCGATGTGCTTGCGCCACGTGCTTCCCGCAGGCGGAGTGCTCCAGCATGAGCCGTACCTTCGCCAATCCGCTGTCACGAAACGATCCTGGCGTCGTCGCAAGTGCCCGAGCCATAAAGCAATGGGCGCGCGATGCACTCACGCTTGGTGAAGACGCACTCGTCTCCGTCAATGAGTCACCTGCCATCTGCCCGGATACCCGCCCAGGGAAACCGTCGTGCTGGTCATGCGTCCAGGAGTACCTGTGCTTCAGGTGTCGATCCACAAAGCGGTCCGCGATGTGACACGCGACGATATCGAAGTCGCCCTTGCCGGATCAAGTCCGAATGACATCGACACAATTCCAATCGCCGATATTGGAGGTTTGATATGTGCGTCGCTCGCAATCCTGCAATTGGTTTCGCAGTCGCCGCAACCGCTCATTCAGCACCCGCAAAATCGTAGAGTCTCAACGATGCCGTCCCTGGGAAGATCTCAAGCGGCAAGCCAGGTTGGCCCTCTTTGTGCCAGTTTTGCCGGGAACGATGCGTTTGTTCTTCCTGGGCGTTCGATATGTGAACGCCTCCTGTTATGAAAACCGATAGTCATTGAGCGTCTCTCCATGACGCCGCGGAAATCTCATGAGAATCCCGGTCGAAACGTTTAAGCTTCGGGTTCATTTGGACTCAATGGTCTCAACGATTTCATATCGATCGACAAAAGATCCCAGACCTTCGTTCAATAACGCGAGAATGCTTGCCGGGCTGATCGGAACGGTTACCACCTTTTCGATGTTCATAACCGGGCACACCATCTCGGGATCGTCAATCAGATCGTCGCGCATCTCTTGCAACGCGCGTTGCGCCTTTCGGTGACTGTCGAAGAAAATGTCCGGAATACCGGTTGGCTTCCAACGCTCTTCGGCGCGAACACCGGCATTCGAGTATGTGTAGAAAGTGAACACAATATCCTGTGCCAACGGTTTCTCCCAAAGCAACTGCGGCGGTGCGCCCCCGCCGTCCACTGCTCATTGACCCCTGGTGATCGGGGGATTCGAAACCGCATACCACGGCCCCATGGCCTTTAGTCCCGGAGAACCTATTGCATACGCCACAGGTCCCCCGACCGCAAAGGTCAAGGAGTCTGATGCCTTACGGGTGGCACCAACCGGGTATGAGGGGTTTCGACGCCCCAAAGCGGCGCGTACCGCTTCGCTGCGGAAGATATGTGATCCTGTTGAATTTGTCCTGAAATTTCTTCGCTTATCTTCGATCACGGCGCCCCCTCGACATTCCGGATATGGGCATGTTCCCACGAAAGCGTGGGAGGGGTCTGAGGCAGTCAAAACTGCCGCCAGGTGAAAGGCTAGCGAGTTTCGTATTCCAATCTTCCAACGGTCCGGATAGAGGCTCCCGCTCTTCAGTGACATTGCCGCTTTCAGTGGTTTGATCGAGCCTGCCTTGATGAGCCCGGTTCAAGAAACCGGCCTGCCCCTTCGGGTGCCGCTTGCGAGCCGGCGGCGGCAAGGGAAGCTTCGCCGCAGCGGGCAGGTGGCGCTTGTGGCTCCCGATTTCCGAGCAACTCCCGCCGCGCCCTTGCCTCCGCATGCTCTTCGCGGCTGACAGATGGGGTCTCGCGAAATCTGCGGGAAGGCAACCCAAAAAGAGGGCGGCAAAAAAGGCCGAGAAGAGAATGGAAAAGAAGGAAATCGAGGAACTTCGCAACCGTGTGCCATGCTCTGCGGTGCTGGAAAAGGCGGGGTTCCTCATTGATCTGAAAGAGAGCACACGGCGGGCGGTAAAGTATCGCCGTGAAAACGAAATCATCATCACGATCCATGACGGTCACGGCTGGTTCGACCCGCTTTCCGAAGCCAAGGGTGATGTATTTTCGCTCGTCGCCCATCTTGATGGCGGAGGGTTCAAGGCAGCGCGCGAGCGCGTTGCCGAGCTTATCGGCTATGTCCCGCAAGACACCGCCAGACGGATGGTTGGTCGTGTCCCAGGGCCAAACCTTGCAATTGTCGACCGATGGAACCGCCAACGTCGTCCATGGCTTGGTTCGCAAACCTGGCACTATCTCTCGGCAGTAAGGTTGCTGCCACCCCATACACTTCATGCTGCCATTTCCCAGAACCATCTTCGCGAAGGACCTTACGGCAGCATGTGGGCCGCCCACACGAACGATCTTGGCACAATCACGGGCTGGGAGGAGCGCGGCCCGGAATGGAGGGGCTTTTCGACGGGGGGAACAAAGGTCCTGTTTCGTCTCGGCCGGTCTGCGGCTTACCGACTCTGCGTCACCGAAGCGGCGATCGATGCCATGAGCCTTGCTGCCTTCGAGGGTCTGCGTGATGGTACCCTCTATCTCAGTACCGGCGGGGGGTGGTCTCCGGCAACAGATGCGGCGCTGCGCGTACTTACCGGTTCTTCCGGCGTCCAGTTGGTCGCGGCAACTGACAATAACACGCAGGGCGACACGTTCGCCGATCGGCTTCGAACCCTTGCCGAAGAAGCGGGCTGCGGCTGGCAGCGATTGCGGCCTCCTGCAGACGACTGGAACGAGGCTCTGCAGGAGAGGGAGGCGGAACGAAGAAAAAGAAGGGGGGAAAGGGAAGGCGTGCCGCATACGCGCCGGCCGCATCAAGGGAAGCTTCGCCCGGCCTGAAGCCGGCCCTTGACCCGGCCGGACGCGATGCCGGCGGCTCGGGAGGGGTGATGAAGGACTGAAGAGGATGGTGAGGTCGAGAGGACAGCGCCGCGCATCGGTCCGGAGCAACTCCGAAGGAGCCGAAAATGAATACCTCACCCGCAATCCGCAAGGTCTATCAGGGGGTCGCCGACCGCCACCAGATGTTCCGCATGTTCGACCGCCACGCCCAGCGACCTGATCGTTGGAACGTCGATGCAACTGGGCTCTACAGCGGAGAATGGTTCGAGATCCGCGAGAGCGAACACGATTACATGTTCGAGATCCTGCCACCGCTGTGGATCCGCGGGTCGATGTTCGCCATGCGCGAGTTTCTGACCGGATCGATCACCAGTGTCTTCTTCGCGCTGCGCATCGATGGATCGATCCGCCACTTCCACGGCTATTGCGATCTCTCTGATACCTCTTCAGTCGAGAACATGCGGCTTGCCATCACCGAGCGCGAAACCCGACCGGTGCGCGCCATGACCCGGGATGAGCGGCTGGACCATATCTGGAGCAGCACGGCCGACGACTATCGCGGCTATGCCGGCGATCGTTGGCCGTACGCCTCACGCGGCAAGCGCACAGTGATGCTTTATGGCGGTGCCACCGGCAGCATACTCAAGCTCCTTGAAGACCTGACCGACGACGAGATCGCCGCCAAACTGCCGGTGCATCTGCGCCACCTTCCCGTCTTCATCGCAGCGTAAGGGGGCGTGACATGGCAGACTACCGCACCGAGACTGTCGTGACGCCGGACATCCCGGCAAGCGACATGACACCGCTCGAGCGTCTGATGCTCTCTCTTGTTTTCGATGAAGAGGCGTGGAGCGACGGGACCTTCTTCAGCACCTGGAACAGTCCTAACGAATGGATCTCACCACGCGAAGACGAACTGCGCGTGGCGCTTGAAGGCTCTCCTGGATCGGAAAGCCGGTTCAACGAGTATATCGCCAACCTGCTTGCGGCATTCGATGCCAAAGACGAGGCCGAGCGTGGCTTCTATATCGAGATCGACCTGACCACCAGCCAGGGTGGTTGGCCCGAGATCCTGCAGGATATTGTGCGGCGCTCCAATACTATCGAGGAAATCGTGGTCTGGGCGGCGTTTACCTGCTCGAAGATGTGCGCAGACGGCTTTGGCGGCAGTGTCATGCGCATTACCGGCACGGCAATTCAGTATTCCTCGACGACCGACATGCTCGAGCAAATGTCGAACGAGCAGCCAACTCAACCGGTGCCAGAAAGTCCTGGTATCGACACCGGCGGGCATGAAACCCGCAGCCGTCTGGAGGGCATCGCCGCCACCGCCGGATGGGACAGTTTCACGTTGTTGCTGCAAATCTCCCGCTGGCTTGATCGGGACCGGCATACCGAAGCGCTGGCCGCATATCTCGACAGCCTCGCCTGCGACGAGACGGATTGACGTCAGTCCTGTCCCAGCCCCATCCTCGAAGGAGCGATCCGGATGCCTACCACCTCTCTCTTTTCACCGTTTCGTCGGATCCACACGGGGACGGCGCCTGCAGCTGAAGTTCGAGCGCTGCTGTCGAGGCACGATACAGCACCCATGTCCCTGCGACGATTCACCGGTATCCTGCACGCCGGTGAGTGGTTCGAGCTGCAGGAGCCCGCGGCGCGCGCGATGGCCGGTTTGTTCCTCGCCAGTCTACGGCCCGGAGGTCTGACTGTTCTCCCCGGACGCCGTCCCGAACAGATCCGGTCCGTCCTCTTCAGCCTCGTGACCAGTGATGGCGAACGCTGGTTCCACGGTTTCGTCAGCGTCACCGATCCCGCCGTGACGCCCGAGACCATGCGGGCGGCGATTGTTGCACGCGAATCCGGCAAACCTGTCCCCGACATCCGCCAGGAAAAGCTCGAACGCATCTGGAACGCTGCGGGCGCAGACCGCGGCTATGCCGACGAGGTCTGGCCGCCCGGCAATGAAGGCTTCAGGACCATCGTTATTCGCAGGCCCGGCTTCCGGCCTGTTCTCAAATTGCTCGCGCATCTTTGTGCCGAGGAGGTACAGCAGCTGTTGCCCGAGGACTGACTGACACCAGCAACGCGGCGGTCAACAAACTTCATTTCGATCAGCTGGCCCGGAGCATCGCTTCGGGCCTCTCCGTTTCCAAAAAGGAGAGTTCCATGGACGACCTCGAAACCACCATTGTCATCAACCCGGCGATCCCACTTACCGATATCACCGAACTTGAACGGCTGGTTCTCTCCAGCGTGTTCGATGCTGGTGAGGTCGACAACGCGCTGTTGCTCTATACCGACAGCGGCGCTGCCCTGACGTTCAGCCTGGCCGCAGGCGATCTATCGGTAGCCTATGAAACGTCTCGCCGCTCACCGAAGAGCGAACTGAACCGGATCGTTGCCGAATGCTGGCGCGACCAGATCGATGGTCGGGACCGGATCGAAATCGATCTGCGACCAAGCTCCTGGGAGTTCATTCTGCAGGACATTGTCGCACGCTCCGAAACGCTTTCGGAAGTCCGAGTACTCGAATGGTCCCGGCATCCATCGCAGAGACCCGACAGTTTCGCTGCCTGCGTCATGCTGATCACCGCGACGGAATGCGCAGGCCGATCCAGCGGTGATCTCTTCGAGGAACTGCGCGCAGCAAACGAGGTACAAAGGCCGGCCGAGGGCCTGAGATACCTTCCCGGCGCGCCTGATCTCTCAAAAGCTGATCCCGTTCTTGAGCGAATGCGCGGTGCGATCGACCGCCAGATGACAGGGCGATTGCCGCACGACCAGTTCCTGCTCGATGCTGGCGGTCGCAACTCGCTGACCACGATCCGCCGGTTCATCGAGTCCTTCGCCACGCCTGCGCCGGCCATCGCCGACATCGATAGCCGACAACTGGACGCGGCCCTGTGCTGCTGGGAGGCCATGCAGGACTACCGGATCCTGTTCGAACACGACAAGCCGCTGGTGCGGAACATTCACGCTCTGATGTTGCTCTGGACCCAGCTCGGTTCGATCGAACTGCGGCGCTGGGCGCGCCCGGCTGCCATCTGCGCGCTCCAGATCCATGACCATCTTGGACGGGAGCTGATCGATCGCCATGCACCGTTCGACTATGGATTTATCCCGGCGGTTCTCGAAGTGCTTGAATGGACAGAGAATGGTCCTGACTTCGCAACACCGCTCGAGGATGCCGCCGCCCGCGTGCTGAAGAAGCTGGAAATGCATGAAGGAGGACGTCGATGAGCGAGAAAGCACCATCTTCCATCCCGCCGGCAACTGCAAAGGTTTCTGCCGATCCCGCGTGCAGCAAGCATTTCGTGCATGTCTACGCCGTGGTCCGGGTCAAGGTTGAAGTCGATGCCACAAACCACCGGGCCGCTATGACCGCGGCCGACGAACGTCTGTTTGGTAACGGATTTGCCGTCAGCCTCAATCCCCGCGGTATCGGCGTGATCGAGGCCGGCTATGCCGAGGAAGTGGTCGGCTATCTCGTCGATGAAGCGGACGACCCGGACTATGAGAAAACCCGGAGCTACAGTCCAGACCACGAGCCGCAAATATTGGATGACGGACATCGGCGTCCGCCCTTCGTCTCGCTGGAAGACCGGCGCGTGACACTGACATTCATGCCCCAGATCTGGCGCCATGATCAGGCGATCGAGGTTGATGTCTCTGAACCAAAAGACTGGACCGTGGCGCTGTCACTGCTCCTCGAACGATTTCCGACAGAGGCAGAGTGGGATGCCAATGCGCAGATCAGGGATGATCTGCGTCACGAAGGTGATGCTCCACAATGGATCCGGGACTGGCCCGGCCCCTTTGAAGTTCGACTGGACGACGACGTTGCGGACGTCTGGAGTGGCTCCGATGAACTATGAGCGTCTTCTGTGGCGCCTCAGGGCCAACCCTGATCTGTTTGGCGATGATGACGAACGGTCGCGCCGTGTGACACGCCTTATCATACGCTGCAAGGCGCGGCTGATGCCAGAATGGGAGGCGTGCGCCAAGCGAGTACGGCTGGAGGCCGACCGTCGCTTCTGGTTCCGGACCCTGTGAAGGGGAAAGGAAGGGGAAGAAAAGAAGACCCCTGCCGCATGTGGCTCCAGCCCGTCAAGGGCGGGCTTCGCCGCTAAAGCGGCCTTTGACCGGCCATCGCCAATGCAGCGGTGAAAAGCTGGATTGGAAAGTCTGAAGAGGCGAGGACAGCGCCGAATTTCTCCAGTCCAAATCCCGAAACTGCGAATGCTATGCTCCGACGGATCGAGATCCGGCGGCATGGTCGTTCGTCCCAACCAATGGTGAAAGACATGCCCATGAAGTTCTTCCCCCCTTCATCGCGCCGACCGTTTGCAGGACGGCCTGGCGGATCGGAAAGCCGCCTCATTCCACTGGCCGCCAATGATGACGATCCGGATCCAACGCCGCCGTCACCTGCGGCCGCCGTAAAACCAGCGTCGGTGGCAAATGAGATCCCGCCGCTTCCCATCGCGGTCTGACGGAGGATCGACCATGCTGACTTTCCCGGTCCAATCCGTCCTCGACGTCATCGCACGTGGTCGCGCCGACGCCGAGGCCAATGGCGGCTTCCGCGATCCCTATTATGGCCTCGAACCCGGAAAGGGCGAAAAGCCCGGCCTCTGGCTTGTTGGAGATCATGGGGTGTATTTGATGTCCAACGGAAAGTTGCCCGAAAACGGCAAGCCATTGGTCGTCTATGCCGAAGAATGCCACCCCGAGCAAAACGACGACTGGTTCGAGGTCAAACGCCAGACCTTCGGGGGCGATGATGGTGTCGATTTCATCGATGCCGAGAGCCTCGAGGCCATGATCGCGGCCAGCCCTGGCGGTACGCATCTGTCTTTCGCCTTTGAGGAAGACGCGATGCAGATCTCGGTCATCCAACGCGGCTGACGCATCAGCGTCCGCTGCAACCACAACCTTCCCCCTTCCACGCGAGCGCCACGCCGGTTCATCCGGTCGATGACGCTCGTCTTTTTTCAGGAGCATTCATCCGATGTCCAACGATCCCTTTTCCCTCGATATGTTCGGCAATACTGCGCTCTCTTCCGGGCTTGGTTTTGGCCTTGGCACGACTGAAGAATTTGCCCCCGGACCGGCAGCGCATGAAAACACAGCTACCGCGCCTGAAGCGCATGTCGTCCCGTTACCGGTTGTTGCGGCCAAACCACCCTTGCCAGGCAAGATGGGCGATCGTTTCAACTTCTATCTTGATGACGATGATCGCGACCTTCCGAAAAGCTGGAAGGAGCGCGCCCGGATCAATGTCGCCGCCATCCTCTCCGCCAACGAGATCGAGAAGCTCGACGTTCCGGTCACGCGCGAACACCAGAAGCGCCTGATCCGTTTTACCGGTTTCGGAGCCTCCGAACTGGCGAGCGGCATGTTCCGTCGCCCCGGCGAGGTCGAATTCAGGGATGGCTGGGACGACCTTGGCGGTTCGCTGGAAAGTGTGGTTTCCGAGACGGACTACGCCTCGCTGGCGCGTTGCACGCAGTACGCCCACTTCACACCGGAGTTCATCATCCGTGCGATGTGGGCAGGTCTTCAACGTCTGGGATGGCGCGGCGGCCGCGTTCTTGAACCCGGCATCGGTACCGGTCTTTTCCCTGCATTGATGCCGCAGGCCTTCCGGGCATCCAGCTATGTCACCGGCATCGAGCTTGATCCGGTCACCGCCCGGATTGTCCGTCTCCTCCAGCCGAAGGCCCGGATCGTTAATGGTGATTTTGCCCGCACCGATCTCGGGGTGATCTACGATCTCGCCATCGGCAATCCGCCGTTTTCTGATCGAACTGTCCGCTCCGATCGTAACTATCGCGGTCTCGGTCTCAGATTGCATGACTATTTCATCGCAAGATCGATCGATCTGCTGAAGCCAGGCGCTCTCGCCGCTTTCGTCACCTCCCACGGCACGATGGACAAGGCCGATACGACGGCCCGTGAGCATATTGCGAAATCGGCCAACCTTGTCGCTGCCATTCGCCTGCCGGAACGCGCGTTCCGCGCGGCTGCAGGTACCGATGTCGTGGTCGACATCCTGTTCTTCCGCAAACGCAAGGCCGGTGAGCCCGAAGGCGATGTCACCTGGCTCGACGTTGACGAAATCCGGCCAGCCACCGCCGATGAAGGCGCGATCCGTGTCAATCGCTGGTTCGCCAGACATCCCGTCTTTGTGCTCGGTGACCATGCCCTCACCTCCGGCCCGTTTGGCGAAACCTATACATGCCAGCCGCGTCCCGGCGAGGACCTTGAGATTCTGCTGAAGGCCGCGATCTCTCTGCTTCCCGAACATCTCTATGATGGCGAGCCGAGCATCATCGATCTCGATCTGGAAGAAGAGCTCGCCGAGATCGTCGACCTGAAGCCCGATAACGCCAAAGTCCGCGAAGGCAGCTTTTTCCTCGACGGCCAGCATAACCTCATGCAGTTGATTGACGGTTCCCCCGTTCCGATCGGCATCCGCAAGGGTCGCAGCAGCGACGGTATCCCCGAAAAGCATGCCCGAATCATTCGCAAGCTCCTGCCGATCCGCGATGCCGTTCGTGAGGTGCTGAAGGCCCAGGAGCAGGATCGACCCTGGCGGGATCTTCAGGTCCGGTTACGCATCGCCTGGGGTGCCTTTGTTCGGGAGTTCGGCCCGATCAATCATACCACGGTCTCAATCAGCGAGGACGAACAGACCGGTGAGATGCGTGAGAGCCATCGCCAGCCGAACCTCGCGCCGTTCAGGGACGATCCCGATTGCTGGTTGGTCGCGTCAATTGAGGACTACGACCTCGACACCGACACGGCAAAGCCCGGTCCGATCTTCTCTGAACGGGTGATAGCGCCACCGGTCGCACCTGTCATCACCAGCGCTGGCGATGCGCTGGCTGTTGTGCTTAACGAACGCGGACGTGTCGACCTCGAGCACATCGCCGAACTGTTGCACATGTCCGCCGAGGAGGTGATCGAAGACCTCGGGGAGGCAATCTTCCAAAATCCCGCAGACGGCTCCTGGCAGACCTCTGACGCCTATCTCTCTGGTCCGGTTCGCACCAGACTGACAGAAGCGGAGGCCGCCGCGGCGCTCGATCCAGCTTTCGCGCGGAATGTCCGAGCATTGCAGGCTGTCCAGCCGGCTGATCTTCGGCCTTCCGACATTACCGCCCGCCTAGGCGCGCCCTGGATCCCCGCAGCCGACGTCGTGGATTTTGTCAACGAGTTGATGGGTGCCGACATCCGTATCCATCACATGCCGGAACTGGGAAGCTGGACGGTCGAGGCGCGCCAGCTCGGATACAGTGCCGCAGGTACGTCCGAATGGGGGACCAGCCGGCGCGATGCCGGCGAACTACTCGCCGATGCCCTGAACTCCCGCGTGCCGCAGATCTTCGACGTGATCAAGGATATCGGTGGCGAACGGCGCATCCTGAATGTGGTCGACACCGAAGCCGCACGCGACAAACTCCAAAAGATCAAGGAGGCATTTCAGAAGTGGGTCTGGATCGATCCGGGTCGCACCGACCGGCTGGCCAGAATTTACAACGACCGCTTCAACAACATCGCGCCTCGGGTCTTTGACGGCTCGCATCTGAAACTGCCCGGCGCCAGCGCGGCCTTCCACCTCTATTCGCACCAGAAGCGTGGCATATGGCGCATCATTTCCGCCGGCTCCACCTATCTCGCGCATGCCGTCGGTGCGGGGAAAACCATGACGATGGCCGCCGCCATCATGGAGCAAAAGCGTCTCGGATTGATCGCCAAAGCCATGCAGGTCGTGCCAGGCCATTGCCTGGCTCAGGCCGCGCGTGAGTTTCTTGCGCTCTATCCATCCGCCAACATTCTGGTCGCGGACGAGACCAACTTCAGCAAGGACAAGCGGGCGAGATTCTTATCGCGCGCCGCGACCGCGACCTGGGATGCGATCATCATCACCCATTCGGCCTTCAAATTCATCGGTGTTCCCTCAGCTTTCGAACAAGGCATGATCCACGACGAGCTGGAGCTTTATGAGGAGCTGCTAACCCGGGTCGACAGTGAGGACCGTGTCTCACGCAAGCGGCTGGAACGGTTGAAGGAGGGATTGCAAGAGCGCCTGGAGGCGCTGTCGACGCGCAAGGACGACCTCTTGACGATTTCTGAAATTGGCGTCGACCAGATCGTCGTTGATGAAGCCCAGGAGTTCCGCAAGCTTTCGTTCGCGACCAACATGTCGACGTTGAAAGGCATCGATCCGAACGGATCGCAACGCGCCTGGGATCTCTATGTGAAATCGCGTTACATTGAAACACGAAATCCGGGTCGAGCCCTCGTTCTGGCATCGGGGACGCCTATTACGAATACACTCGGCGAGATGTTCTCGATCCAGCGGCTGCTTGGACATGAGGCGCTTGCCGAACGTGGCTTGCATGAATTCGATGCCTGGGCGAGTTGCTTCGGCGATACGTCAACGGAACTGGAGATCCAGCCGTCCGGCAAGTACCGCCCTGTCAGCCGCTTTGCGAGCTTCGTGAATGTGCCGGAACTGATCGCCATGTTCCGCGCCTTCGCCGACGTCGTGATGCCCGACGATCTTCGCGAATATGTCAGGGTGCCGGCGATTTCGACGGGCCGCCGCCAGATCGTCACCGCTAAGCCGACGCCTGCCTTCAAGATGTATCAGCAAATCCTCGAAGCGCGTATCAAGGCAATCGAGATGCGAGAGGGACCGGCGCAGCCCGGTGACGACATTCTCTTGTCGGTGATCACCGATGGTCGCCATGCGGCAATCGATCTTCGTCTGGTCATGCCGGCGAACGACAACGAGGACGAAAACAAACTCAACATGCTCGTCCGCAACGCTTTCCGGATCTGGCAGGAGACAGGTGAAAGCATCTATAGCCGCCCGGATGGCAAGGACTACGATCTGCCGGGTGCGGCCCAGATGATCTTTTCCGATCTGGGGACCATAAATGTCGAGAAGACACGCCGCTTCTCGGCCTACCGCTGGATACGTGATGAACTGATCCGCCTCGGCGTGCCCGCTTCCGAAATCGCTTATATGCAGGACTACAAGAAGACCGAGGCGAAACAACGCTTGTTCGGCGACGTGCGTGCCGGCAGGGTACGCTTCCTCCTCGGATCCTCCGAGACAATGGGAACAGGTGTCAACGCGCAGTTACGCCTGAAAGCCTTGCATCACCTCGATGTGCCGTGGCTCCCTTCCCAGATCGAACAGCGCGAGGGCCGGATCGTGCGACAGGGCAACCAGCATGACGAGGTCGATATTTTCGCCTACGCGACGGAGGGCAGCCTTGATGCGTCGATGTGGCAGAACAATGAGCGCAAGGCGAGGTTCATCGCTGCCGCGTTGAGCGGCGACACCTCGATCCGCAGGCTTGAGGATCTGGGCGAGGGCCAGGCCAACCAGTTCGCGATGGCGAAAGCGATCGCCAGCGGTGACGAGAGGCTCATGCAAAAGGCAGGTCTGGAAGCCGATATCGCCCGGCTCGAACGGTTGCGCGCCGCGCACGACGACGATCAATATGCTGTTCGACGCCAGATCCGTGACGCCGAGCGTGACATCGAAACCGCGACCCGCCGGATTGGTGAGATCGGTGAGGACTTGAAGCGGTCTATTCCGACCGCAGCGGATTCCTTCACCATGACAGTTCTCGGTGAGGTCCAAGATGAACGCAAGGACGCCGGTCGGGCGCTGATGCGGGAAATCCTGACGCTCGTACAGCTTCGCCAGCACGGCGAGGTTCATCTCGCATCGATCGGCGGGTTCGATCTCGTCTATGAGGGGGAACGGTTTGGAAAAGCCGAGGGCTATCGTTATGCGACGTTGCTGCAGCGCACCGGTGCGGACTACGAGGTCGATCTGGCCGTGACGGTGACACCGCTCGGGGCGATCTCTCGCCTCGAACATGCGCTCGATGGGTTCGAGGAGGAGCGTGATCGTTATCGCCATCGCCTCGAAGACGCTCGCCGACGGCTCGTTTCATATCGCACACGTGAGGGCGGGAGTTTCGCCTTCGCTGAAGAGCTTGCTTTGAAGCGTCGCCAGTTAAGCGATGTCGATGAGGCCTTGGCCGCCTCGATGCGTGAGGACAGCCAAGGTGTTGAACAGGCAGCCTGATCGCTTCCATCTCTTGTCCCCCGCTGATCGTGGGGGACAAATCGTGTTTGACGCCTGTCCTTGGCTGTTCACGCACGCAGAACCGCTGGCATTTGCAAAATAGTCAAATAATTTGTATATTCCGACTAAGTCTCACACGCGGCACACAAGTTCTATCAGTTCTTTTTTCCTGATTTTTGCTTCACCCGGATTCGCAGCGGGCGGCCCTCTGCATACTCCAGATCGAAGGCGTTCGTTTTCCTCACGAGATCGCTCAGCTTGCGAAACCCATAAGTTCGCGGGTCAAAATCCGAAGCGAGATTTGCAAGTTGATTGCCGACGGCGCCAAGCGGTACCCATCCATCCTCGCTCTCCATCTGGGCGATGACCTTCCTGATGATGGGCGTGGCGGCTGTCGGGGGCTGGAGGGAGGCTGTCACCTGTACCGCATCTGTCCCGTTCGCGGCAGCCACGGGCAACAGATTTTCGGTATAGATGAAACGCCGGCAGGCCTGCCTGAAACTTTCAGGCGTCTTCTGCTCTCCAAAACCGAAGACGTCGATGCCTTGTTCACGGATGCGAGAGGCGAGGCGGGTGAAATCGCTGTCGGAAGATACCAGGCAAAAACCGTCGAAGCGACCACTATGCAGCAGGTCCATCGCGTCGATGACAAGCGTGATATCGGAAGCATTCTTGCCGGCCGTGTAGGCGAACTGCTGCTGGGGAATGATTGCGTGTCTTGCGAGAACGTCGGTCCACGCCTTTGAACGGGCATTGGCGAAGTCGCCATAGATGCGTCGAACACTCGCTTCGCCGATCTTGGCAATTTCTTCAAACAGGCCATCAACGATTTTCGCAGACGCGTTGTCAGCGTCGATAAGTACCGCAAGCCGCGGCGAACGGGATTCTGCCATGCTTAAAGCATCCTGCCTATCACAATTGACGGGAATCCAGCATCAACGAGTGGGTGGCGTGTGGCAAGCGCGTTGTTTTTTCTTCACACGCGGTGGCCCGTCTAAGTGATTGGCGAGGGTTGCGCATCCGACAAACGGGAGCGCAATATACCAGTACGCGAGGATTTCGTTCCCGCATTCTATGCGCCAGCTGGCGTGGCTTATCTTGCAATTTAAGGTGATGCGAGCTAAATGTAGTTACGTAACCACGATATTTTGGAGGATTGTCATGACGGTCACCACGCTTTCAGGCCGGGAACTCAATCACGATCTTGGCCGTGCAAAACGCGCGGCCAACGAGGGTCCAGTCATTATCACCGACAGAGGACGGCCAGCGCATGTCCTCTTGTCGTTCGACGAATATAAACGGCTGACCGGAAAAATGCGGACGCTTGGCGACATGCTGGCCGCACCGGGTGCGGGCGAAATTGACTTGCCACTTTCGCCGCGGACGGAACGAGCGCAGGCAGTTGACCTGACCTGATGCTGTTGCTCGATACGAATGTTGTCTCCGAACTGCGCAAGATTGTGAGCGGCAAGGCACATCCCAATGTCGTGGTCTGGAATGAAACCGTAGATCCGGACGAAACGTTCATTTCTTCCGTCGTGCTGCATGAGCTTGAGATCGGCGTGCGGTTGGTGGAACACAATGATAGCGCCGCCGGGAAGGTATTGCGCAACTGGCTGGACAACACGGTTATCACAGCGTTCTCGGGTCGCATTCTTCCCCTTGACGAGGCGGCGGCCTTGCAGGCAGCCGAATGGCATGTGCCTGACCCCAAGCCGATCAACGATGCCTATATCGCCGCGACGGCGCTCACCCGGCGCATGACACTCGTCACGCGCAACATCAAGGATTTTGCGGGTATGGGCGTGAAACTTGTCAATCCGTGGGATCCCTTCACGTAGCAGCGGTGTGGTAGACTTCGTTCGCCCAAGACATCGCGACGAAACCGCGAAAGCGCTCAATCTTCGGGCAAAGCAGCATCCGGACCACAGAATTCCAACCCGTTTCCGGGCATGTGCTCAGCGGAACTGTGCTCGGCAATTGGGTCCATTCATAAAGGCGGTGCAGCATTCGCATGGCTGCATTGCACAATAAATAGTTTCTGTCTGCTCAGAAACTAGCCATAGAGCACACAGCTGATGCATTTGGACGGTCACCTCCCAGTTCCGTCGCATCAGCTGTTCCCCTCTGGAGGTTCAAAATCTCCACACTTCATGGGCCGCGGTTTCCGAGGGCCCATTTTTTTTGTCTTCCGCTCAACTCCGCTGTCGCGCTCCTCGCAAGAGGTGGCATCGCCCTGTCCCTTTCGATCCGTGGGCGCAAAATGAATAGGGAGGAAGAAAAGGGGGAAGAAGAACCGGTCGCAGATCGGTCCTCCCGCCGACGCTTGCGCTCAACTGCCGCCTGCCGCATCCCGGCAACTCGTCCTTCGCAAGGCCGTCGGCCCCGCTTGTCCTTCGCCGCAGGGACGCTCGGCCGCAGTTGCGCCGGTCCGGCCGCCCCGCGGGCCGGAAGGTGTCTTCGGAAAAAAGAAGACGCGAACAGGAGTGGCAAAGGGCCGCTCCGCATCCGGTCAAGGAGAAACCCATGTATCTTGTCACGCTCGATCCACGCGCGCTGAAAGACAATCCCGACAAGACCCGTCAGTCGAAATCATCGGCACAAGCCGATGCGCTTCTTCTGGCCACCATCAAGGCCGTCGGCATTATCCAGCCACCGGTCGTCGAACCCGAGAAGGATGGTGGCAACGGCTATATCATCGATGCCGGCCATCGCCGCGTGCGCCAGGCAATCGCCGCAGGCCTCGAGGAAATTCAGGTTCTCGTCGATGAGGCGGCAAACGACAATGGTGCGATGCGCTCCATGGTGGAAAACACGGCACGCGAGCCGCTCAACCCTGTCGACCAATGGCGCGGCGTCGAACGCCTCGTCGCTCTCGGCTGGACCGAGGAAGCGATCGCGCTGGCGCTCACTTTGCAGGTACGGCAGGTCCGCAAGCTCAGGCTGCTTGCGAATGTGTTGCCTGCGATGCTCGATCAGATGGCGCTCGGCGACATGCCGTCCGAGCAGCAGCTTCGCACGATCGCAGCCGCCAGCGTCGAAGAACAGAAGCAGGTCTGGAAGGCCAACAAGCCGAAGAAGGGCGAGCGGGCATCCTGGCACCAGATCTCCAATGCGCTCGCCAAGAAGCGCATGTACGCCAAGGATGCGAGCTTCGGCGACGATCTTGCGGCCGCCTATGGTGTCGAATGGGTCGAAGACCTCTTCGCTCCCGCTGACGAGGACACGCGTTACACAGCCAACGTTGAAGGTTTCCTCGGTGCTCAGCACGAATGGATGACCGCCAACCTGCCCAAGCGCGGTGCCATCGTCGAGGTCAATTCCTGGGGACAGCCCGAACTGCCGAAGAAGGCAGAGCGTGTCTACGGTAAGCCACAGAAATCGGACCATGCAGGCATGTATCTCGATCGTGACGGGAAAGTGCAGACGGTCCACTATCGTCTCCCCGAGGTGAAGAAGCCGAAGGGCGCCGGTGGTGCGACGGCGGGCGGTGCCGGCGAGGCCGACGACACGATCGTCGGGGCAAAGCCGCGCCCGGATGTCACCCAGAAGGGTCTCGACATGGTCGGTGATTTCCGCACGGACGCCCTGCATGAGGCGCTCGGTCGCGCGCCGATTGAGGACGATACATTGCTTGCTCTGCTCGTCCTGGCCTTTGCCGGGACCAACGTACGCGTCGATTCCGGCGCGGGTGACACTGTCTTCGGCCAGAAGCGTTTCGCCCGTCATGTCGTTCGCCTGATCGACGAGAATGGCAAGCTGTCCTTCGATCTCGACACATTGCGGGTCGTTGCCCGCTCGACATTGGTTGAGGTGCTGTCATGCCGCCGTGGCATGTCGAACAGCGGCGTCATCTCCCGGATTGCGGGCGATGCCATCGGGGCGGATGGCTATCTGCCGAATATGGGAACCGGAGACTTCCTGCTTTGCTTGTCGCGCCAGGCGCTGGAAGCATCCTGCAAGGACGCTTCGGTCGTTCCGCGCCAGAAGGTGAGGGAAACCCGCGCTGCGCTGGTCGACCACTACCAGGACGGCCATTTCGTGCACGCTTCGGCTCTCTTCGCGCCGGAGGCCGGCGACGTGGCAGATCTGATCAAGCGTGGCGAGGTCATCGACGCCGATGACGACGGCTCGGGCAGTGACGAGGAGGAGATTGCCGTCTCCGAGGATGCCGAGGCTGAAACCGAGGTGGCTGACAGCGACCCGTCCGAAGCCGGCGATGATGAACCGGGCGAGGATCCGGCTGACACGGACGACGGATCGCACACTCCGGAGTCCGACGACGAAGACAGTGCCTACGGCATCGCCGCCGAATAGGGGCGGTGCTCTCATCAAGATCGTTTCCGCCGCCGGCCTATCACCAGCGGCGGTTTCGTTTACAGATCCTCAAATCTTCAGGAGAAATCGCATGTCCGCGTCTCTCGTTTTCACGCTCGTTCCGATCGGATCCATCGTGTCCTGGTCTGATGGAACGCCCAAGCCGCCGGAGCGCCATAAGAAAAAACTCGCTGCCTGGAGGACCAGAAACAGCTCCGGCCGCCTGATCCGCAAGCAGCCCAGCCAGACCCGTGGCAGCTACACCGCGCCTGACTGCTTCACCATCCATGAAGGCGACCATGGCAGCAAGGGCACCATCGTGCTGCGTGTCTATCGCACCTTCGATGTTGGCGCCTGCTCCCTGAGTTTCACCGTGGTGGAGCGTCCGGCGATCGGTTCGGTCCGCATCTTCGATCGCGCCGGCGAGGGCGCGGAGCTCGTTCATGTCGCTGCCGATCATCCCGCGGCGGAAGAATGGCTCGCCCGCCACCGGCATCCGCACGCCGTGCTGGAAGAGGTAACGCGCAGCCAGGAAAGCCCGTCCGAGGACAAGGCCGCCGCATAAGCCGCCATTCCCTTTGTACATCGAAATCATCTACCGCCGCCGGCCTGTCCGGCGGCGCTTTCGTGTTCAATTCCCTTATCGAGAAGGAGGACATAGATGTCCGCACTCATGATCTTCGACCTTGCGCCGATCGGCGCCGTCATTTCCTGGTCGGACGGCAATCCTCGCCCGTCCGAGGACAGAATTCACACGCTTGCCGGATGGAAACGCGACAATGCGGTTGGACGGCTGGTGCGTAAACGCAGCCGTACTGTCATGGCACAGTCTCGCATTCCCGCAAGTTTCAAGGTTGCCACGGACGGTATCGACGATCTCGGTGCCATCATCGGCGCCGACTTCAGGATGTTTTCCGTCGGCAGCGTGCTCACTTTCGCCGTGCTTGAACGGCCTCAGGTCGGCTCCATCCGTATTCTTGACGGTGATGCCGAGGATGCTGAACTCCTGCATCTTGCGGCCGATCAAGCCCATGCCGAGATCTGGGTACGGAGCTGTGGCTTCAGCAATACGATGTTGCGCGAGGTCACCGCGGATGAGGTTGCCGCTGACCGGATCGAGGGGAGGGTGGCATGAACAGGCAAGCCAACGCCCATGATGCAATGACCCCCCAAAATTCAGGGGTCGAGTTCGCGCGCAGTGCTGATGATTTCCCGGTCGCCCGGATCGGCGATATCACGCTCGCGATGCTGCCGTTGGTTGATGGCGGCGTTTTCCTTGCCAGTGCCTGGCGTGTGTACCGGCCACTCGCGGAGATGACACGAGCCGATTTTTACGGTCACGAACGCCGGCTGGACGACGAGGCGGCATTCCGCGATCGCGTGTTCGAGACGGCCGAACACCGTCGCGAGCTTGCAGGTCTTGACCGTGTCGAGAGGCGGATCGCCTGCAGCACCCCATGGGGCGCCTCGCAAATGGCGACGGTCTATGCCGAGGGTGTGACGTCACACATGACGGCCGGTCACGGCGGATTTCACCTGTCGATGGAACGCAATCTGCGAATCCATCCTTCGCTTCGCAAGGAGACCCCGTGGTACGAAGAAGATGCCGAATGGGCGATCGTCGCCGTGACTTTCCCGGAGCTATTCACCAGCTACGAGCGCCGGATCGCCGGAAATACGATCCGCAATAGCTGGCCGGATGCGTGGGAAACAATCAACGGCTGCGTGCTGGATCCTGCCGAATCCTGGGAAAAGGCCCGCAGGCTTTTCGACACCGCGCATGCAGACGATTGGGTGGTCATTTCCGCCATCCTTTCCGACCAGCATCAAGGCATGACCGAAGTGATCGCCACGCTCGGCGGGAAACGCGACCTTTCTGCCGGGGAGCGGCGCTATCTTGTGCCAAGTCCCGAATATGGCACCCGGAACCCGCTCGGTTTCGTCATCGATCCGGGCCGTCATCAACTCTACGACGGTTCGTCGAGCTTCGTGGGCTGGAAGGCGCGGAGGACGGCCGGATGAAACCCGTCAATCCTCGCGTGCTGTTGAAGCGAATGGAGGCAGCCCATCGGGACACCCGCCGGCACCTCGATCTCGTTCATCGGCAGATCGCATGCCGCGCCGAACGCATTACGATCACACAGAAGGCAAAGGCGAGACACTCATCCCGCAAGCGGTCGGGTACGCGGTGGTGCCGAAACGACCAGATGCTGCTTCAGGCACATCTCGATCGGCTTCAATTCGAGCGGCGTCTTGAACTCGATGGGCTCGCCGGCAAACTGGCTCGTCAGGAGCAGGCGATCGACACGCTGCGTCGAAAACTCGGCGAAGAGGCCGGCCGCAGGGTTGCGTGAGCACCTCGCAGGGACGGTCTTGCGAAGGGGACCCGGGGTGCTGACACGGTGATCGCCAATTGTGGTGAGGGCGCGTCATTGTCGGGCGGGTATCCCACCACGCGTTTCCAATGATGCCTTAAACCCCTTGCCGCTCCGCCCCTCGGTTGTGTTGCGGTCTAAACCGGCGGCCGTCTGCTTCAAGGCCGCTATCGCGCCGCGCGGCGGCCGGAACAGCCTGTCTCACATCACCATCCCGCGTCCCGCGCAGGGCTGCACCCCGCTTGGCCGCAGGCCGATGACGCTCGTCATGGCCGCCCCGGACCCTGAAGCAACCGTCATTCCGCCGGCTTTTCCAGACCGCACCCGAGGGACGGAGCGGCAAGGGGCCGCTTCGGGTCCCCGGAGGAAAACCCGAAGAGGAAACCCTCATGGCAAAGCCCGCTACCCCCTCCCGTCAGTCGCCCCGTCCGTCGGCACGCGTCGTCCAGCTCCGCAAGGGAGCCACCCTCGAAATGGTTCGGCTCACTTGCCCCGATACCGCACAGGCACTGCTGATCGCGGAGAGTTTCGGGACCGCCGTGGTCGATAGCGGCGGCATCCGCGATCTGCATGAGCGGCTGATTATCGAAACCGCAGACAGCCTTTCCGAGGGCCTGGGCGAGCGGGCGATGCAGATCCATCTCCAGCGTGTCGTTGGCGCCTATGTCGGGTCCGCTCATGGTGCGGGACAGTTTTACAGCCGCGCCGTCACCGAGGCTCGCGATGCAACGGCCAAGGCGGCCAACGACGCCCGCGACGAGGACCTCGATGGACCGGTCGGCTACGATAGCGCCGCCCAGCGCAAACGCGAGTTTGCCGCGGACATGGCGATACAGTCCCACGCCCTGCGGATGGCAGCCGAAGGGGCCGTCGCGGCCTATGAACAGGTGGTTGGTGAAAGCTGGAAGCCGTTCGACCGCCCGGTCGAAAATCCCGGCCAAAATCTCGACCGCAAGGCTGCCGCGGCACAGATGGCGGCATTCGACTGATCCGCAAGATGGCGGGGCTTCGGCCCCGCTTTTTTTGTGCCTATAGCGGTGCCCGCTTTCGGCCAGCTTCGCCGGCAGCCGTTTAACCGTCGCAGTTTGTCACTATATCCCCATGGACGGCGTTATCGAAGGGGATCACATGAACAACGAACAAACGTCCAAGATGAAGCCCTGGGTCACCTCGCAAGGCCCGGTTCCTGCCAGTGCCAATGATCTCAAAAAAGCCGCTGCCATCAACGAGTTGCTGACCGAACCCGCGGCAATCCTTCCGCAGCAGGAAACCGATCCGATCTTACCATTCGAGATCGGCATCTTCGAGCAATTCAGCGGCAGACTTCAGCCTGGAATTGCCAGGATCCGTCTTCGGCGTGCTGTCGCCGCCTATGCGGCTGCAAAAAACTACCTGCTGGCCTGCGCCCAGCCGGATGCCATGCGCCATGATATTGCCGGACGTCCGACATCGCCGGTCAGTGCCGACGACAGAATGGCAGCGCAACTGCGCGTGACCGAAATTCGCCGCCAAAGAAAATTGCAGGCCGATATGGCCGGCGGCACACCCGGTATCGATATCGGCGGTACCCAACAGGATTGACCCTATCCATCTCCGTCCAGCGCGCCACCCCTTTGTCGTCTTCGGGTGAGGACCAGTGTGGGTCTGCCCCTGCCGTGAGCGCATCGATGGCCAAGAGGCTTTGAACGGTCGCTGCAATGCGGCCCCGTCCTTGCTGTCGGTCCTGCAGGAGCCGGCGGCAAGCCGCAACGGCTGCGCCGTCCTCCACTGCGTTCCGGCCGTTCCGGTGCAGCTCACCGCCTGACAGCTCCTGCCCTAGTCCCTCCGCGACGAGGCCGCAATGGCGCGGCCTCCTGATTGGAGGGCAAAGGAAAATGAGCAGGAAAGAGCACAGCGATCGAAGCGATATCTATTCACGGATCACCGACCGGATCATCGCCGATCTGGAAAAAGGCGTCCGGCCGTGGATGAAACCCTGGAGTTCCGCCAACGCCGCTGGTCGGGTTACCCGGCCGCTGCGCCACAACGGACAGCCCTATTCCGGCATGAACGTCCTCCTGTTGTGGTCGGAGGGTATCGCGCGAGGCTTTGCCTCACAGACCTGGATGACGTTCAAACAGGCCTTGCAGCTGGATGCTGCCGTGCGCAAGGGCGAGACCGGTTCCACCGTCGTCTTCGCCAGCCGCTTCACAAAGTCCGAGGACGATGGAAAGGGCGGCGAGGTCGATCGGGAGATCCCGTTCCTGAAGGCCTACAGCGTATTCAATGTCGAACAGATCGACGGTCTGCCCGACCATTATTACCATCATCCGGTCGTGCAGATCGATCCCGTCGAGCGCCTCGAACAGGTTGACCGGTTCTTTCGCCGCACCGGGGCCCTTATCCGGCATGGCGGTAGCCAGGCCTATTATTCGCCGGTCATGGACTACATCCAGATGCCCCCCTTCGAGACGTTCAAGGATGCGGCCAGCTACTATGCAACCTTGAGTCACGAGGCAACCCATTGGACGGCAAGTCCGGAGCGGGTCGGACGCGACCTCAGCCGCTATGCCAAGGACAGATCGGAGCGTAGCCGCGAAGAGCTAATTGCCGAGCTGGGCAGCGTTTTTTTAGCCGCGGACGTGGGAATTTCGCCCGAGCTCGAACCACGGCCCGACCATGCAAGCTACCTCCACTCATGGTTGAAGGTATTGGGTGAAGATAAGCGCGCAATCTTCCAGGCAGCGGCCCATGCGCAACGCGCCACCGCCTATCTGCATGGCTTGCAGCCGAACGGTGCTGAACACAGGGAGGCTGCGTGATGGCCCTCCCGTGCACGAGATTGCTCATCCTGGCGTGCTCGGCGACCAAACGCAACGATCCCCGATACATGCCGGCCATCGACCGCTACGATGGCCCGCTCTGGCGGACGCTGCGCACGGTCGATCCGCGAAGGGAGAAGGCGCAAGTCGCCTTTCTCTCCGCCCATCTCGGCTTCCGCGCTGCAGACATGCCGATCGAAATCTACGATGCCCGTATGACGGAAACTATGGTCGCTGCGATGAAGAGGGGCGATCTCGGAACACGCTGGCCGCGACCGACGTCTCATGCCCGCGTCATGCCGTCTGGCGAACATCCGGGAATGCACATCGCTTCGCTCACCGAGCATCGGAAATTTGCCTTTTGCGACGTCGCGCTCGCCGGCGGGCATCTCTATCTCGACGTCATGCGGCACCTTGTCGATCTGTTTTGTAAAGGCGGCTATGTCGCCGGTGACGCCCGGATCACGGAGATCAATGAATCCATCGGTTTCATGCGACGCGCCCTGCGCCGGTGGCTCGTCGACCAGAACGGGGAGGCGGGCTGATGGCGTATTCTCCGCTTGTCCCGAACCAGGTCACCGGATCCTCTGAAATCCGGCTGCGGGCGCTCAGCCTCGGTGCTGGCGTGCAATCGACCACTATGGCCCTGATGGCGGCCCATGGAGAGATCGGTCCGATGCCCGATTGCGCCATCTTCGCAGACACCGGATGGGAACCGAAGGCCGTCTATGATCATCTCGCATGGCTGATGTCATCCAATGTCCTGCCATTCCCGGTCCATATCGTCTCGAACGGAAACATCCGCAACCAGCTCATGGAGGCAGGCGCTGGCAACCGCTGGGCCTCCATTCCCGCCTTCACCCGCACGGTAACGCCAGTCGGTTCCCGTGTGCCGATCCTCGATGAAGATGAGGACGGCGAAATTGTCACCGTCGGCACACGCCAGACCAGAACCGAGACAATCTCGATTGGCATGATCCGACGCCAATGCACCTCCGACTACAAGATCGTTCCGATCCGCAGGAAGGTCCGCGAGCTTGCCGGGCTCACCCGCCGGCGGTCTCCCGACGCACCGGTTGTGGAACAATGGATCGGCATCAGCCTTGATGAAGTCGTCAGAATGAAACCAAGTCGGGAGGCATGGCAAATCAACCGATGGCCGCTCATCGAACAGCGCATGAGCCGACGCGATTGCCTTGCGTGGCTGCGCCGCCATGACTATCCCGAGCCCCCGAAATCCGCCTGCATCGGGTGCCCCTTCCATGACGATGCACGCTGGCGCTTCATGCGCGATCACGACACCGATGCCTGGATCGATGCGGTCGAGGTCGACCGCGCCATTCGCAGCGGATTGCGCGGCATTCGCGGGCAGGTCTTTCTCCATCGCTCGGGCGTGCCGCTCGATCGGGCGGACCTGTCGACGGCCGCCGACCACGGTCAGCTCGATCTGTGGCCGAATGAATGCGAGGGGATGTGCGGTGTCTGATCGATCCTCCAGCGCCGAAGTGCGCAACCCTCTTCTGCAACTGCCCGCGGCGCAAAAAATGCGATCTCTGCCACCGGAAGCGCGTGCGGTTCTGGCAGAGCTTCTGCGGGAACTGTCGTTTGACGCGCGGGAACGCGCCGAACGGAGCTGGCGACAGAACAAGGCGCCGATGGCGGTCTACTGGAAAGCCGTTGCCGTCTATGCCGGGCATCTCTATCGGATCGCGCGTCTGACAGGAGCCCGGCGCGATCGGGCGAGCGCAACCCGTGCCTCAGAGGCGGAAGTCGGCAATGGCGCCCCTGGACATGACACCCGGCGTTCTGATCGGCGGTGAACCGGACAAGGCGGTCTTCATCCCTTTCGGCAGGGTTGCCGACGGCAGATATCAGGTGCCGCCGCTGACGCATCACAGGGATGAGATGAGCTGTGCCGTGCGTCGGTGAAGTCCATCCGTGCGCTGCCTCAAACGCAACGGGAGGGGCAGGCGGAAAACCCACCGTCCCGGAAAAAGTCGTCGCCGGACGAAAGCGCCAGCATGCGGCCGATCACGAACGTCCGTGCCACCGAAAGGGTTCGTTTGAAGCAGGGGACCGCCGAGACCCCGCGCCCTGCCAGGTTCCTCCGCCCTGGACACCGGTGCACCCACGCAGACCTCGATGGAACTGGTGTGACCGCAAGACGCCTGCGGCTCGATCGGCCGACCGCAACGACCGGCCCGGACTATTTTCCGCCGCCCGGCAGGCCGGGCTTTGCATCGCGAAACAAAATAGCCCGCTCCAGCCGCCCTCCACTGCGTTCCGGCCCCTGAAGGGGTGCAGTACCGATCGCTCCCGGTCCTTACACCGTCATCGAGGCAGCGATGGGCGCAGCCCGATCACACGAAAGGAACCAAGTCATGGCAGTCATCGGCGAATTCACCACCAACGGCAACACCATCGTCGGCAACGTTCGCACTCTAACCGTCGCAATGAAGGCCCGCCTCAATCCCATCGAGCGCGTCTCCCGCGACGCCCCGGACTTCCGCGTCACCTCTGGCGCCGCCGAAGTGGGAGCCGGCTGGAACTCGGTCTCGGCGAACGGCGAGCCCTACATCTCCCTCAAGCTCGACGATCCGAGCTTCAACGCCCCGATCAACGCCGCCCTGTGGCCGGCCGAAAAAGAAGGCGACTACGTCCTCGTCTGGTCCCGCCCGAACCGCGAGGCCGCATGACCGGGATCCACGAATGGCCCCGCCGCGAGGCGGGGTCGTTCGCAAAAAGCAACAAAGCCGGAGCCGGGCAGCGAGCCAGGATCCGGCTTTGTCATTGTCATGGGATGCCTCAGGCGTTGAGTGCGTCCTTTACGGCCTTGCCCGGCGTAAACGCCAGCTTCTTCGCGGCCGCGATCTTGATCGTCGCCCCGGTTGCCGGGTTGCGCCCCTCGCGCTCCGGTGTTTCCTTCAGCTTGAATTTGCCAAAGCTCGGAATGGACGTCTCCGCACCGGCCAGCGCCGCCTCGGTAATCTGCCGGAAGACGCTCTCCACAATCGCCTTGGCCTGCACCTTGCTAAGGTTCTGCTCGGACGCGATCTTGTCAGCAATTTCATTGGTCGTGGTCATGATATAACAGCTCCTCGTGTTTCACACCTTCCGGTATGATCTTGAAGATGCCGCAACGATAAGTGCGAAACATCCGCATTCGACCGAAAAGGCGCGAAAACCACAGGAATTATGCGTCTTCGGGTGTCCCTGAGGCCCGGCGGGCCATCTACCCCCGTCCAATGGACAAGGCCGACGAACAGGTCAGGTCTCTCCCGATACGATGAAGAAGCAGGCGGGTATCGAACCCGCCTGCTTCTTTCCGGTGCCATACGGAGAGGTGGGGTCTGCTCAGATCGTCCCATTGTGCCGTTCGGAAATGACGGCCTCAAGGACGCATGGTTCCCCCAATTTGCTCCGCCCGCCCTGCCGGGCAGGTTCCGCAAATCGGCTCCCCCATACGCCGGCTTCGCCGGTCGCGTGCCGCGATCCTTGACCCCGCCATCCCCTCACGCCGCTGGTCCCCGTCTTTCACAAACGTCAAGGAGACGACGATGACCTATGCCCTCGAAATCCAGGTTGAAGAGTTGCGCGCCGAGATGCGGGCCGTAGTCGATGCCGCAGAGCGCCGCCAGATCAAGGCCGAGCTCGAACTCGCCCAGGCTGAGCTGGCCGCCGCGCTTGCCGAACAGGACGGCAGCCATTCCTCGGAGCCTCCGTTCTGACGGAGGCTTCTGCCGCAGTTGCCGGCCCAGCCCGCCGGATCGACCGGCGGCCAGGGCCCGACGCTTCGCTTCGCCACCGACCACACCAATACCGCAGCCTGCATCCCACCGGAAGAGATCGGGAAGGTTGCCGCGTCGTTCCTTTAGATCCCCTGTCATCGGCATCGGGGATGTTGCAGCCCGGTCGTTGCACTGCAACCTGCCGGCAACGGAGTTTTCCCCGCCTTCGGCTCCTCGCGCTTCAAAATTCCGTCGCCGGCAGGTCCTCCGCATACGCTGCGGCCCTTTCGGGTGCAGCACGCCTTTCCGGGCCGCGGCCTATCCCCGCAATGACACGTTATCGAAAGGAGTAAACATCATGCGCCAACTCGCCCAATTCCTCACCGCCACCGGTCGCCGGCTGCGCGCACTCGGCAAAGTCGCCGGCCATTTCTTCCGCAAAGGCAAACTCGGCCTCAAGCTCGCAATCAAGATCCCGTTCTTCGTCGAGATCGAGATCGCCTTCGAGACGGACTGGGACCGGCGCCGATAAGGCACCAGTCGAGGCCTGCTCGCGCGGGCCTCGTTCCACCTGACGTCCCGCCGGGCGATAGCCGCGTGTCCGCTTCTGGCGAACGAGATCGAGAAACAGCAGCACCGCCTCCTCTTCACGCTGGAAGATATGCGCCTTCGACTGGCCGCGCGCGCCGATGCGTCCCCAGCGGCGCGTCAGCCGGGTCTCTCCAAACAGGGTCTCCGAGATATCCATGGCATAATAACGAGCCATGTTCATCGAGACGTCCCTGCGTTCGATATAAAGCTGATAGGGCTGGGCAATCATGACGACAGAATCGTCGATTGCCGATTCTGCGTCCAACCAGAGATTTGAATCGGTCAGGCCCGACCGATTCATCTCGGTGATGGATCAATCGCACCAGGGATGCCGTGCGCCGTCCCAGCGCCGCGCCAGACCTTCAGCAACCAGAATGTCGCCGATGGACTGCCCGTCGCGGACAACCCTGCGCAACTTCCGGCCATACCTGTCCTCGTCCCGATCACCCGCCACAAGCGAGAATGCCCCGTCATTGAGGAGGTCGAGCAAACGTGTCTTCGCCGCCTCGCCCTTGATCCTCTCCGCCTCACACCGCGGCGGGCTGAGTTCCGGCGTGTCGATATCCGCAATCCTGATCTTCTGATCACCAAGCCAGAACGTGTCGCCGTCGACCACGCAGTCGCGATGCGGTCCATTCGGACAGATATCGAAGCGAACCGAAACCGGAGCGTTTGCCCGTGCAGACATCGGCGGCCCGAGATCAACGATGATGTCCTGCGTTGCGACAAGATAACCGCCAAACACCACCAAAGCGATGATGGTCGCCAATACGATGCTGCTGGGTCGGATACGGCTGCGTTTCCACCTCGGCCGTTTCGGCGGTCTTCGTTCAGCCGTGGCGGCTGGTTTCCGCTTGTCGGTTCGTTTGCTTCGCTCGTCATCGAGCTTGACGATCTTCTTCAATGCCTGCCGTTCCTCGCAATCTGTTTCGTTTCCCGCCTTATCCGAATATTTGCGGAGTGAAAGGGGATTGAGGGCGAGCCGCTACGCGGACGGCTCTATTCGCTGCGCGAACGGAGCCCGCAAGCGGTCTCCGCCGATGCCGGTGACGATCCTCTCCCTCGGCTGCGCCGACGGAAATCGCCTTTGGCGATCCATTCCGGTCTGATCGGGAAAAGAGGGCGCCGCCCTCTCTCCCCAGCAAGGTCCAGTCGCCGGTCTCCCCGTCCTTCCGCGCCGGCTTGTGCAGGACGGGTGATCCCCCTCCGGCGCCTGCGCCTTGCCCCCCTCTCACCCGCCGCTCCGCGCGCGCTCGGGAAGCAGGAGCGGGGCCTGCTTCCTGACGAAAGGCCCTTCGCTTCGCGAACCGAAGGAGCTTCAAAATGACCCTCAACGCCTATCTTGTCGAAGTCGAAACCCGCAGCATCCGTATGGTGACGATCGATCCGGCAAACAGCCTTGCCGACATTCGCCGTCATATCGGATGCAACCTCATCGACATGGTGAGGATCGACCGGAACCATTGCATCATCGTTGACGACAACGGGCTGATGGACGAGATCCCATGCTTCACCGAGGTGGCGGATTATGCAAGTCCGCTGGCCGGCAATCTCCTGATCGTCGGTACCGACCAGTTTGGCGAAACCGTTTCACCGCAGCGGCCCATCGAGGATTTTGCCGCCATCCTGACGATCCGGTTCCCGGTCCTGTCACCGACTTTCGAGGCAATCAGCGGACCGCATGTATTCGGCAGCCGCGTCAGCGGTTTTACCGCCACGCTGAAGGCCGCCAATCCGGCCGTCATCGCCACGGTGTGAGGGCGACAGAAGGGGGCGGCAATCCCGTCCCCGCTCACCCGATACGACGCGCTAAGGACCCGACGGATGGGTCTGTCATCGCACCTTCGCCGGGTGGTCCGGATCGACCGGCCCGCCCGGCGGCAAGAGGGCCTAGCCCTCTCACACTCTCCCTCAACACGGACACGGCGCCCCTGGCGCCGTGGGCTCTTCTTCTGTCGGGTAGCAGCGGGGCATTGCTGCCCCGCTGCCCCCTCAGAACCGGGCGTACGGATCGCCCCGTACCCGGCTCAAGCCATTCTTCAGCACCATGCCGTGGCACCCGGTCACTCGACGGCTGATTTCGTGGCTCGACGATGGGCGAAGTACTCGTGCCACACTGGATCGAATGGGCTGGCCGGAGCGCGGATTTTGATGTGTCTCCTAATTGAGACCGTCGCTGCGCGGAATAACCGATATTTGGTGTCTTCCGTGCCAAATTCCCCGTTCCGGTTTCCATAAATCCGGTAGTACTTGCTCTGCACCCATCGTGCTCCCTTATTGGGGTGCCTTCGGCACGCCCATTTCCGAAGCATTCGCCAGATGCGGTCATCCACCAAAGAGAAGGTTGCCTTTGCCACGACATGACGATGATACATGGCCCATCCTCGAATGATGGGGTTGAGCTTGTGTATCAATGACGCCTGCGTAGCGGTGGCGTTGCCTTTTATGACCTTCCGGACCTTGTCGAGAAGCGATTTAACGCTCTTCTTGGACGGCTTTATCAGGAGCTTGCCGTTGTACTTGCGTACGTTCTGGCCCAGAAAATCGAAACCCTCCGCTATATGCGTTATTTTGGTCTTCTCTTCCGAGAGTTCCAGACCCCGAGCGGCCAGAAACTTCCTGACCGCAGGCATGACCTTGTCCTCCAGTATTTCTTTGGAAATGCCGGTGATGACAAAATCATCCGCATAGCGGATGACGTTTAGGCAGGCTTTCTCGCGCGCGCGTTTCGTAGAACCCGCACTTGCGTGTGCCGCTGCTTCGAGCCCATCCAGCACCATGTTCGCGATCGTCGGCGAGATTACCCCGCCTTGGGGAGTTCCCGCCGTCGTCTCGAACAGGGTTTCCTCTTCGATATATCCGGCTTGAAGCCACTTTCGCAGGACACCCTTGTCCATCGGTATATGCTTGAGGATGTAATCGTGGCTAATTTCGTCAAAACAGCCACGGATATCACCCTCCAGAATCCACGCTGGCGAAACGTGTCTCGCCAACGAGATGAAGCACTTGCCGATGGCGTCGGCTGTCGAGCGTCTGGGCCGAAATCCATAGGAGTTCGGGTCCGCCCGACTCTCTGCCACGGGTTCCAGAGCGAGCTTCCATAAGGACTGCATCGCCCTGCACCGCATGCAGGGAATCCCGAGCGGGCGCTTCTTGCCGTTGCTTTTCGGGATATAGACGCGGCGTAGTGGCATCGTTCGATAACCACGGTGCTGTAGCGTCGTCATTCCCTTCCATCTGGCCGCCGGGGTTGACCAGATTGCTCCATCCACCCCCGGCGTATTCTTACCACGATTTTCCGTCACCCGCTTCACAGCAAGCATCTTGCCGCTGTGCGAGCGGGTCAGCAGACGTTGCAGGGCTTTCACCTTGCCCCATCTGCCTTCGCGAGTGGCCTTGGCGATACGTACTTGAAGTCGCTCCACGGTTGCCTCAATGTGGAGCCAGTTCGCCTGATCCCACATCTGAGCCTCGTGCGAGGACGCACCAGCCATCGATGTTTTCGCATCGGTAGCCGTCATCTGCTTTTCCTCGTCCAGCGATTTGTCATGCTCTCTCGCCATGAATGACCGAGCGGAAGTCTGCCCACTTTCGTGTCGGGCGATGTTGCAGCCCGTATCCCGACAATTACAGCCGGGCTTTCGCTTTCTCCGCTTTCCTTTACCCGCAGCGCCAACAGCGTTCCTTACGGTTCGCCTGCCGTTTCCGGCAGCGCTACGGGCTTACCCTGTTCCACATAAGTCTCTGAGCGGGTCGGATCCCTCCTATTCGCCGGCAGCACATCGTCCATGGTGGCTCACGTCAGAAGAGACCACACCTTGCTGCATACCTTTTGGTCAAGCCTGTCAGCACGTTTGGCTTGTCAATGGTTACGACGTTTATCAGAGGTTCACATATGTTGATCGTTGCCGCTCGTCCCTAGCGCCTCACCGCCCTCGTGCTGGCAGATTCCACGTTGCCTCACGGCTTAGTGTACCGGATGCCCGGTGGCTACATTGTTCCCGAAGCTTCACACCGAGTCGTTGCCAACTCCGCATGTCCGGGTAGGGAACGGTTGATGGAACAACCGGTTTTATCAGTTAGTTCATCTCTCGAATTCCTCCTGTAAAACAGAAACTTATGCGACTTTCCAGGTCGCACCTGACTTCCCATTTTGCACCCGCCACTCCGGCGTCAAGGACTGCGCGGTTCCCCCAATTTTCAGGCGCCGCCTTTGGGCGTCGTCAGAAAATCGGCTCCCCCGCTTGCCGCCTCCGGCGGCCGCGTTCCGCGATCCCTGACCCCTCGCGGCTATCGTGCGGACTCCTTCCGTCAGAAAACGAAAGGAGACTTCCTATGACACAGCGCAAGATCAAATACATCGATGGTGGAAGCCCGGAATACTGGCGGCAGCGCACCGAGGGGTTCCGTCTCATCCGCGAGGCAGAACGGGCACTGATCCGTGTCAAAAACGCGCCGCAATACATTGCCGGCAGCTGGGACGAAGACTATGGCGACTATGAGCCGGTCGAAAATCTCGGCCCCTATGACGATATGGATGAGGCAATCCGAGCCATCGAAGCCAATGAGACGGCCGTCGACATCCTCGTTGCCCAGCGCCGGACCCATTTCGGCGACTGGCCTGTCGCCGCCGTGATCCGCGAACTGGGGACCGACTGATATGAAGACGAGAGGCGGCACGGTCGCCTCTCGTCTTTTCCGCGTGGTCCTGACCGCTTGCCGGCATCGAGCCTGCGCGCGGTCTTGAGGGGCGAGACTTGCCGCCTCTCCCCTCAAACTCCCCTCTCCCTGCGGTGCGGGGCAGGCCCCGCCCGGCCTCCCGGGCCGGTAAACGGACGCTGCCGCGACTTCCCCAAACAATACGGAGAGGAGGATCGTCCTGCGCTGCGCCCTCATGCTTCGGGCATCCGCTCCAGACGATCCTCCTCTCCTGCGGTGCGTTCGCCGCCCAGTCGTTCGCATGTCATCGATGTCCGCTCCCTGCGGTCACGGGCATCCCGACTGCTCCCGACGGCGGCTCACTTCAGCATCTCTCACCACCATGTCCGGCCCACGCGCTATTCCTCCTCCGCGGATCACAGGCGATACACCTGTGATCGCTGTTGCATCGTCTGACGACTCGCAACAGCATTGGCGGGTCGGGCACGTGGGCTGGACATGGTGGTGAGAGATGGCAGGATAGGCTATTGGTATACCAATAGCCGTTTCGCCCGAGGGGCGATGGTCGCCTGGGCGACCGGGCATCTCCGTGATCTGCAATTTTTGCCAGAGTTGGGCAAAAACGACGGGCGCGAGCGATCGATGTACGGCCGGAAGTGAGGAGGGCGGTTCCGCCTGTTTTGAGGGGTTCCCGGAGCCTTCATCCGGCTGAAGATATCCCGTAATTCCGGTGATCGGCGATTGTGCGGTTAAGTGAATAAGCGAATAAGTGGGCGGGTGGTTCAGCGAATCCGCGGCTGAGCGATGGTGTTAATGAGTGCTTCGCCGAGTGAGTGCATCGGCAAATAAGCGAATGAGTGGCTCGGTGCTTGGCTGAATAGGTACATCGGCAGATCGGCAAAGAAGCGTATCGGCGAAATGACACAATGCATATTCACCGAATAGGTAACGCGGTGAACCGGCGGATGCGCGACCAGGCGAATCCGTGATTGGGCAAGTCGGTGAATGAGCGAATCGGTGTTCAGGCCAACCGGAGAATCGGTGAATCAGCGAAGACGCGAAGCGGTGAAACGGTGAAGCGGTGAAGCGGTGAAACACCGGTTGGGCGAAGAGGTGAGTCCGCCAACTGGTTGTTCTGTCATTGTGCAAACCGGCGAATGCTCCAATCGGCAAATAGGTCAATGAGCGAACCGTCGTTTTGATACGACAGGCCCAAACATCCCCGTGGGCACGATCGACAACAACAGATCACAAAATGGGGCTTGCGACCTTGAACGTAGCCGTTGAGCGCGGAACCAATAACGCGGAAAGCGGGCCTGGCGAAACGGTTACCTGGAGCGGCCTCTCCACCTCAGCTCTTCTCGGGGATCTGATCTAAGACTCTGCCCGGTCGTAAGTGCTCCGGCGCGCCTTGATGGTGTCCAGATTGTCGTGGACCCAGAAGTTAAATCCGTCGAGGGCGCGCAAAGCTCCATGGGCGATCTCTGTCAGTTCGTATTCGACACGCGGCGGCACTTCGGGAAAATAGTGACGTACAACAAATCCGTCGCGCTCGAGATTTCGCAGCGTGAGCGTCAGCATGCGCTGGGTGATCTCACCGACCTCTTTTCTCAATGTCGAAAAGCGGAGCCGATGATCTTCCGCGACAGAAAGACGCCAAAGAACTGGCAGAGTCCATTTGTCACTCAGCAGGCTGCAGACCCCGTTTGACGGTATGGGTCTGAAGTGTCTGTCGTTTTCTGATCCGCGCGATGGACCGGCATCGATCTGTATATCCAAGGGTATCGTCCTTGTGCCTGATGCTGAAAAATGTGCCGTCTTCCGGCAGAATTACATTCGTATATATAGATGGCCCTTGTTTTAACGCGAGGGTTTCAAGTGACCAATAGCAAGCACCCCATTCTGGTTTTCGGCGCTACCGGAAGGCAAGGCGGATCTGTCGCCAAAGCCTTGTTGAAGGCGGGATGGCCTGTTCGCGCACTCGTTCCGGACTCCACCAAAGCTGCATCGCTGCAATTGCGGAATTCAGGTGTCGAGCTTGTGCAGGGTTCATTTGAAGAGACCAAAGTAGTCCGCACAGCGATGAAAGACGCTTACGGTGTCTTTAGCGTACTGCCAGCCAGCCTGGCTGCCGAAGACGAAGTCCGTCATGGTATATCGATTGCGGATATCGCTGCTGAAACCGGCGTCAACCATTTTGTTTATTCCTCAGGCGCCAGCGTGGGGAATGAACTGACAGGCGTTCCGCGTTTCGACGCCAAGCCTCGTATCGAAGCCCATATTCGACAGCTCGACATGACTACGACCATCATCCGGCCGATGATTTTCATGGAAATGCTGGTGCGACCTGGCTTCGGTCTGGATGAGGGCCGGCTGGTGTCCCTGATCCGATCCGACCATTCCATTCAGCTTACCGCCGTGGAAGACATCGGCAGGTTTGTCGCTGCCGTGCTTGCCGACAAGTCCCGCTTTGGCGGCGCAACACTTAAGATCGCCAGCGACCGCCTGACCGGGCGCGAGCTTGCGGTCATACTCAGCGAAGCAATTGGTCGTCCGATAGCCTACGAACGGTTTCCGGAAGATGTTCTGGCTGCAAACGCTGATCTCGCCCATATGGCGGAGAGTCTGGAAGACGGGCCGCTCGCCGAGCAGGTCGATCTGGAACTCATGCGCGAAATCAACCCCGACCTGCTGACTTTCAGGTCCTGGCTTGCGCGCAGTGGGCGCAGGTCGCTCGATGCAGCTTTGTCGGTATCAGCCTCGTGAAACTGCGCAAGCCTCAAGAATCGCAATCAAGCATCAACGGGGACAGGCTTGTCAGGTAGCTTGCGACCCTATTGCTGCCATTTTAGGTCGGGTGACCCGTTAGCAACACCGGCCTAGCAGGGCGGCTGTCGATGGGGTCTGCGTTTCCGGTCAATGTTCCAGTCTTCATCGGCGAAACCGCCCTTAGGCTTCGCGGACTTTCTGCGCAAAGCGTTCTACAACGGTGAAGGCCTCCGCGAAACTTGGCCGCGCGCCGTATACCATGTCGCCCATGAGCTTTTCGTAGTGCGCAGCGAATTCAGCATGCGTCGCCATTATCTCGAACGTCTTGAGCGTCTCAGCGCGAGGATCTGACTTGTAGTCCGGATATTTGTCCGCCCGGTCACTTTTTGACTCGGTCACCATGGTATCCAATGCAATCGCAACTGCTGTATCAAGGTCGTACGTACCATCCATGCGTGAAATGTCATAGACATGACGGACCAGCGTATGGTCTAGCGGCTCGTGCCCGGCAAAAGCAAAACCTGCCCGGCGCCCGAGCGCGACGAACTTGTCGGCAGCCGTTTCCACCAGACGAACGCATTTAACATCGTTGGCCTCGGCCGGCCGACCGGTGGCTTCTCCGACGAATGAGGTGACCGAACACAACTCCGGGGCCGTGCAGATCGGAAATGCCGCGATTTCGATCTTGATCTCCGGGCGTAGGACACCCTCGCCCTTGGCGATCGGCTCGTAGGGCAGGTCGTATCGCACATAAGAGCCGTTCTGGAGTACCCGCACGTGGCCCTCGACCGTGAAGCCGGCGTCTTGCAGACGTTTGCTTACCGCACGTCTCATACGCTTGAGGGACCCGCGCTCACCTGCATTTTCCCCTACGATGCGCAAGTCTATGTCTTCTGACATGCGTTCGAGCAGACGATATGCCCGGCCGAGCGCCGTCCCGCCACCGAAAGCCAACGTCAGTCCGTCGACCTCTACGTCGTGGATCGCCGCGAGGGCACGCACGACGAACCAGTCCTTTTCGACGAGGGCCGTCGAGGGCAGGGCGAAGTAGTCCTGCACCTCGAGCAGCGTCTGCAGGTCCGGCTTATCGCTCAACGCGAAGCTCCGTACGGCCGTCGGATAGCCGGCGGCTGAAACGTTTCCCGACCTTGACGGTAAGATTAACCGGGACCTGGGTGGACTGCCCCCTATTATAGGCCTGGGTGCTGTCACCTTGCTCCCAAGGGACCCCGAGTTTGTTCAGGGCCTGGAGGGCAGCACCGTGAAACCCGTTTGAACTGGAGACCATAACCCGCCCCGACAGCCGTGACCGTACGGCCCGGGCATAGACACCATAGCCCAGGCGTATGAGTGCGCCATCCTTTACCAATGCTCTCAGGGCCCGAAGAACCTGATCGTCGCCGCTCAGGTCAGCAAAATCGCGCGGAATGAAGACGTCGGTCTTCTTCGTCCGGCTAACTCTTGTCCTGATCCGTTGCTTCAATGTCTGATCCATGATCGGCTTCCCGTTACAAAAACCCGACACTGAATATATGCAAAAACCCGACACATGGCAACCTTGTCCCATTACGTGATACTCGCTTCTGGAAAAGATGTGCCGAAGAAAACAAACAGGCAAAAGCCAGGGTACTGGCTTCGGACAAGCTTGTCGGCGAGCAACGGGACGTCTGCGATTTTCGATGCGCATCCACGGCTGTTGCAGGCTGAACCACCATAGCATCGGTTGCGATACAACACCGTTCAAAGAACAAAAGTTTCAAGCGGTCACGCTGGCGATTGCTGAACGCTCGAATGATGGGCAAGCGGTCCATTTCCATCACGTCTTGCATCGGGACCACGAGACTGTTGATCCCCGCGCGAAACTCGACCGGCTCCTGATGGAGGTTGGCCTTGAGATCAGTGCCCGGTCCGAAAATGAGCTAACACTTCTCAAATGCACCATACGCTCAGGCGTTCGCCATATCCCAGCTGTCCTCGAGGCTCACCCTTACGTTCGTTCCGGAAATCTCGCAGCGCCTTCATCCGTCTGAATCACATGGGCAACATTTACCCCGGCAACAGGCATCTCGATTCCCCACGGGTATCGCCGTTCCTGGGAACGTTCAAACTGATAGACAGCGACCCTCGGTAGATTTCGCTTGTCATATCGACGAGCGAGATTGAACACGACACTGTTCTGGGCTGCCAGAACCAGATGGACTTGCTCCACGCCTTTTGCATCGAGCTGTTTCAAGACGCCGAGGAACTGATCGGCCAGCGCTGACTGCCTCGCCTGAGACCAATGAGATGATTGCAGGTCAGGCAATGTCATCCTGACAATCGGGCAGTTAAACGTCGTTGCGAGATCCTCGGTTTTCACCATATACGAAGCCGAGATCGCGAGAACGACTTCCCGCTGTGCCCCGACCTGTTCCAAACCGGTAATTTCAAAACGCGATGCATCGTCTTGACCGTCAAGCAGGCGCCAACGGCTTGCAACCCGATCCCAATCCATGACGACAATATCGCCTTCGTCGTCCAGAAGCAGACCGGTCAAAAAGGTCAATGGGACGGCCGTCAGGCCGCCATAGACTGTTGTCAGGTCGCTACGTTCGTTGCCCTTCTGCGCCTGATGGACCCAGGTTTTCATTGCGGCAACAGGTGGAAGGAGATCTTCCGGCTCGACGATCATACCATCCTTGCGCTGCCGCAGATCGAGCATGTAGTCGATACGCGTGCCCGTGATGCTTTCGGGTACGGCGGATTTGAGCGATGATCCATCATCATCGCGCAAACCTCTCCCCTCGATGACAAAGACTTTTTTTCGCGCAAGACGCTGTTGCTCCTTCGCATAACGTATCCAGGCCCACACGGCCGATCCCAGCATAAGGGTGATGCAGACGACCGTGATGATCCAGAGAATACTATCGGGCACAGCACCTGCCGTCCCGAACTCTATCGATCCGGGCTCACCTCCGATGGTACCGGAATATTTGAAGACCCAGTTTACCCCGTGGATTGCAACCAAGACCGCAACGGCTCCGCGGAAAATCCAGCTTTCAGCATGACGGGCTCGCACGAACCACGAGACCAAAGATCGAACAACAAAATCTAGTGTATTCCAGTTCATCGCGATGCCCCTCAATTTGCGCGCAGGTCGATCATTTCAGGCGGGAGTGCACGCCGGTGCAGGCTCGCTGATGCATTGAAACGGCCCCAGAACCCAAGCTTCACAATCAGGAGCACGGCAAAACCGATATCTCTTTCACCATCAACCAGTTCCTGCATGGAGCGCACGTCAGTGAGGCTTGGCCGAACCGAGAAACTTGGATGGGAATGCCATTCGCCCAAGTAGTTGAATGCTTGATAATTGTGACCTGTTCGGTCGAAAAACGCATCCAGCGCATGGCGGTGATGATCAGCATCACGCACAAAGTGGGCATTGGCTCCTGACGCTTCGTCCACCGAGAAGTCTAGAACGGAGAAATGGCCGCTTGCAATCTCCTGTCCCATGAGAATGCCGCCGATTTCACGCAATCCGGCTCGTCTCAACGGTAACTTCATGCGATCACGGATCTGCCTGGAGAGTGTGATCCTGATCACGCATTCACCTTCGGAAACAGCGATGCAAGGAGCTCTTTGAGCTCTTCGGATGAAGCCAGTTCCTGGGTACCACCCCAGTCACCTTCCTGCCGAAGATCGATTGGCCAGGTATCAAAGGGCGCACGGAAAATCCATTCGGCCACCAGTCCGATCGCGTAGGCAGAGCAAGGAAAGACACTTTGCTCGCGCGTGAGAATATCCAGAATGAACCTGGACGCATGGTTGGCAATCACGCTGACATCAGCGTCATCGGCGATCAACGGTGGGGCGTTATCTCGCTCGATCCCATAGTCCGTTTCGGTTGCGGCGATCCAGGGCACGTTATGATTATCGCACCATGCGCGGATTTGGCTGCGCGCTTCGGTAGGGATCGGATCAAACCCCGGGCGGACCCTAGCAATGATGCCGCCGATTCCGCCCGCAAAGACCTGACACCAGACCATGGGTTTGCTATGACGACGGGCAATGGCTGCAACGAGGTTGAACGCACGGGGGTCTGCCGTCGCGTCGACCAATAGGTCGGCTTGGACCAGCTCCTCCATAACGGACTCTGTCGACCCCGCACTTTCCTGCTGACCGAGTGCAATCCGCCGAACGGAAATGTCTGCGTTTGCCACCAGATTCTGCAGGCGGGCTGCAAGCGCATCGACCTTGTGTTGACCGATTGCCTGCGCATCAAGATCATTCCTGACAAGGTTTGCCTGGAAGAAGACATCGTCATCGACCAGCGTGAAATTGCTTACGCCAGATCGCGCGAGCGTGCTTGCGATTTTTGAACCCACAGAACCGCAGCCAACGATTGCGATCCGCTTTTGGGCCAAGCTGGCGTAACCCGCAGGCAGCCTTCCGGAGACGCTTGGGGCGACAATTATCTTATAGCCAAAGACACTCTGTTTGCCCTCATAGGGGTAAAGATTTAGCGCGACCCAATGGTTCTCGTTTCCAAGCAACACAAAACCATCGAATGGGTTCTTGGGAAGTTTTGCCAGCAGGTCTGGAAACTCTACCGGCATCACTTCGGCGAAATCTTTGGGGCTTAGGCGGAAGCGGTCAACATTTCGCGTTGTCCGGATAACGAACCCATTTGCGACCGAGGAGTGCGAGGGTTGCGGCGCATTCTGGGCCCACAAAATCCCTCCTTCACCTACGCTCATGAGCGATGCGACCCAGGTTGGCTTGGCGAGCCGATCCCAGACGGTGATGGCTGTCGGAACATCAACGGGCAAAGCTGCAAGAACCGTCGCGGCGCTGTCGTTAAGAATGAAGCGCGTAAACTCCCCACGGGTCTCCCTGCCGATTGATGCCTGATGCGCTGAGCGGACGATACCGGGCTCGTTTTCGCCTGGCCGCTCTCCTGACAGAAGACGATGGGCGCTTTCAACCATCATTGCGCCGGTGATCGAAGGAGCCCAGTTGTCCGGCCTGAACTCGAGGCAGAGCTCACCGCCGGGGCCGTACTGATGCCAAGAAAGGCGCCGTTCATCGCGGGGCTGCACCATTGGTGGTGTGTCGGGAAAGGTGGACGGATATGTCATGGAGAGACCAAACGTCTCTGCGCCATGTTGCACGTCGAAATCCACGATCAGATGAAGATCATCTCCCAGCCGCCAGGAGATACCCGACAACCAGCCATCGCGCTCAGACAATTGCGCGATCGCAGTTCGCTCGGCTTTCGCACGGGCAACGTCGGTAAGCCACCAGCTCATGCAAATCCCTTCGGCGTAGTGGGAACCCGAGCGGCATTTCCAAAAGACGGAATCGCTGCGACCGGCGCGATGGGAGCCACCGACGCCGCCCTCAGGAGCCCGCTGCCGCCGCCGATGCGGCGCGTGGCACGATCCGACAATGCTGCGCCCATACGGGCCGACACCGCCTCGTTCATACCCTGCAACGTCGCGGCACGGGCAGCCCGACCGAAGTCTTCCCGTGCTTGGTTGAGCCATCGAAAGAAGGCCTCGGCCTTGCGCGGGTTCTTTTCCCACTTGTCAGCAAAATTTTCGAAAGGGTCGGTCGGGTTTGGAATGATGAATTTGGACCCGTCATGCTGGATATATCGATCCATTGCGTTGAGGATGGAGAAGAGAGCGCCGGCAATGGTGTCCTCCTGACCGTACGCGTGGCCAGACAGGGTCGTGATGATGACGGAAATAGGTTTCAAGTCGGCCTCGTGAGCGAACATATTGTCGCGATGCCGCTTCAAAATCATCACCGCGGCTTGCAGCGGTGTGCGTACGCGGAAGTCCGGTAGTTGCTCGACGCTCGCCGTCACGCCTCGCTGGCGCAACGATTCCACCAGCTCCCGCTTCCGCCGCGCGAGGACCACGGCCATTCGTGACTTGAACCATTCCCCGTACCCCTTAGGATTGGAGCGCGGCCAATCATACGTCTTCTGCCTGTAGGTCGGGACTTCCCGGTCGGTGATGGCGATGGCAGTATCTGCCCAACGTACGTCGAAATGGGCACGCTCCAGGAGAAGTCGCTGTTCCATCCCGTTAGGAAGGGCAGGCACGATATCCATGTGGAATTGCGCACCGTCGGCATAGGAAAGCACCCAGCAGCGTCTACCCTCTTCCACAGGCTTCGTCATGCCTTTGGCATCATGATAGGCTTTGATTTCGAAACCAAGAAGCTGTTTCAGGTCGAACTGGGTAAGGTCACCTTTCGCAAGCTTCTTGAGCTCGCAAACCGAGTCGACGTCATACTCCTCGGAATCGTTTATCGGCCGGATTGCGGTTCCGAGTCGAAACGATCCCTGCACGTAAACGGTCGGATCAAAATTGCGAACCGTGCTTTCAGGCCGATGAAACCAGTCGCCGAGAGACCTATAGCTTCTTTCCGCCTGCTCATACCGGGATTCCGGAATGGCCAGTTCCTCCGCCATCGCCTGAAGAAATCTCTCAACCTGATCGTCCGTACCCGCCATATCCAGCTCCATTTGTCGTCTTGTCCGCCTGCAACTCGCCATAGCGGCAGCAGTCGCGGCGCCCTATTGTCCGGTTTACAAAGGTGGGCCAAACGCCGCAGCGCTCCGGATATGGGAGTGCATTCTTCAACCTGCAAGGGAACTTGGTTTACAGATGTGAGTTATGCCCAGCGTTATGGAAACTGACAGTTACAAGGAGGCCATCATGATCGGAAACAAGCTTAAGGTTGCCCGATCGGCATCGGGATTCTCGTTGCGCGCTCTTGCGGATGCCATGGAGCGGATCGTTTCGGCGCAAGCCATTGGAAAATATGAACGAAACGAGGACATGCCAAGTTCTGGAATTCTGATGGCGTTGGCCAAGGCCCTCGCCGTCTCGGAAGAATACCTTCTCAGTGACGATGAGCTTTCGCTGGAGGGTGTAGATTTCCGAAAAAAAGTAGGAACGTCCTCCAAGGAAGTAGCAACGCTGGAGGCGCGTGCCATCCACATGCTAGAGCGCTATCTTGCCGTTGAAGACCTGCTTCATTTGCGGAGCGTAGAGTGGGAGCAGCCACGGAGCGCGCCGCATCCAGTCACCGATGTTCGCGATGCCGAGGATGCGGCCCGATCCGTCCGCGACGATTGGGGTCTCGGCAACGATCCGATTCCACAGCTTGCAGAGTTGCTTGAAGAACGAGGAATAAAGGTTTTATCACTCGATCTCGACAGTGTGGATGGGCTCGCCGCCAAGGTTCGACGTAAGGAGCGCGAAGCTGCGCGAGTGATTGTCGTCAAGCGCAGCACCTGGTCCGAGCGCAAAAGATTTAACCTTGCACATGAATTGGGGCACATGGTCATTGCGCCGTGCGACGGGGTTGACGAGGAAAAAGCCGCACATCGCTTCGCTGGCGCTTTCCTGATGCCGGCCGATGTTTTGCGTGCAGAGGTTGGCGCGCATCGATCGTCGATCAGCATTGGAGAGCTGGTTGCTTTGAAGAAACGTTTCGGTGTGAGCGTCCAGGCGCTTGCATACCGTTGTCAGGATCTCGGCATCATCAGTCAGGCTGCTTGCACACGACTCTTCAAGATCTTTTCAGAAAGAGGATGGCGCGATGCGCCCTATGAGGAGCCGGAAAGCTTGGCTCCTGAAGTAGAAGAGCCCAGGCGCTTCGAGCGCCTGTGCTTCCGCGCCCTAGCTGAGGGCGTTATCGGCGAAACGCGGGCTGCTGAACTGCTTGGTATTTCCGTTCGCGAACTCGACCGGAGGCTGGACCAGGTGGCGGCTTGAACGGTGTCCGTTTTGGTTTCCGATGCGTTAGTTCTGTTCGACCTGAAACGACCCAGTGTTCTGGAAGGAATGTTTCTGCTGCCGTTTGAATTTGCTGTACAGCTTGGGCTTAAGGTCGAGACATTGACGTCCGGCGAACTCCGTCGGGCGAGCCTCGTTAGCCGGAAAGCGCAACTGTCGAGGATGTGTCCGAACGGTAATTCTCCAGCCCCAAGGCGGTCGGCGCAACACCCGCGAATCTCAGTGGAACACGACCGGATTGCTTTGGGCCGGTTCCACCACCAAACCTGACTTCCCCATCTTGAGCGTTTCGATTATGACTGCTACAAACTTGTATTGAAGTGCAAGTTTTGTCGCTGTATTCTCAGCATGTTCGATGACATTTCTTTCTTGCAGCAAGGCGACGAGCGTCGGCTATGCACTGATCTCTGCGAGTTCTTCCAGTAAAATAGCAAGGCGGGTTTCCCACTGACAAGCCACCGATCGCTTCTGACGAAGGAATGGTACAGGGTGCCAGTCAGCATTGATTGCCCGCATTGCGGTGTGGAGACGCGGACCGCGGGAATCGTGGCCGGTCCATCCAGCCTGGTAAGCATCGCAGGGCTATCGGCTGAGAGTGATGTCAAGCAAGCCTGGACGCGGTTTGGTGCGTTCGCATTCGTCGAGTCGCTCGGCGGTCGCACCGACAATATCGAGCGCTTCCTTCTCGGTCGTTTCCACAACACGTTTTCTTTCAGGAACGATCAGTTGGTGCAGGTCTGCGAGCACTGCGAGGAAAGTCTCGCGCCAAAAGTTATTCGTTCGGGCGTCATGAACGGCTTTGTGCGCCTCGGACAACGGCGGCTTCTGGTCAACGAACGTTTGCTACTGTTCTCATCTGCGGTGTCGCTCACGGAGTTTAGTGGTGGAACCTCGATCGAGGAATGCGACCTTCGTCTTCCAGACTACGCGATGATGCTCATCTGCGACACCGAAACCCAGAGCGGCGAAACCGGCACGCTTGAACTTTGGCACAGTGTTGCGCGAAACGACTATGCGTTTGTGGTCAAAGGCCAAGAGGGCCACGAATTGCTTCGCGATGGCCTCAATGATGATCTCATGGAGGTGACAGCCACCATTGGAACGCTCGGGTTGGTGTTAACCCAACTGCACCTGGCGCAGCCTTCGTCGCCCTATTGTGGTCTTGCCCGGGACCTCTTTCTCGAAGCCCTCGAACATGCCGGATATCAGCAGCAGATTTAGGAGCTACGCCGTGCGAATCATCAAAACGCTGTTTTGGCCGTTGGCCATAACAATTCCATTGGCCGCATGCGGGCAGCACGCCCAGTCTTCACGCCCGCTGCCGCCAGCACCGTATGCCTATCTTAGTTTGACCGCTTGCCGGCACTATCCCAGCAATATCGTCGAGTGCCAACTTGACTACGGTACACAGTTCGGGCGCCATCGTCTCGGCCCGGTACAGCAGGTCTCACGTGACCTCGCGACGAACCTCGATGGTTCTCGCTATCAGATCACTGCCTGCTGGCCGGTTTCGAGAGTTCAACGGGAACTACCCAATTTCACATGCCGAATCTCTCACGGGCAGTCAGGTGCCGATGCCGGTTCGGTGCTGGTCAAGGGTGGAACCGCTGTTCGTTTGGCGCGCATCCTGGGCGATCGAGACCAGATCGAGTATCGATGGAAGCCGGATCGTTGGTCGCGCTTACACGATTGATTTTGTGGAATATTTTTCAAGACGATATCGACCTTCGGGATAAAACTTGTACTCCAGTTATATTTTTCAGTTGATTTCCGGCGCGGATTGCAGTCCATAACTTGTATTGAAGTACAAGTTATGGACTGGTTCGGAATGGATGACAGCCCGCTTTCTTCTGTGATGAGACCGCGACCCAGAGTGTTACAAATAGCAGTCTGGCCTGCGGTAACGTCTGTGCTCCTGGCGACATGTCTTGCCGCAACGTCCGCCGAGAGCGACCCGTTCAAGATCGGCGAGAACCATGACCATGCCGATTGGTCCTTCCGGTTCGCGGGCGGAATCTCAAGTGAGCCCGGTGCGCTGTCAGCACTCGCCGTTGACGCTGACCCACAACCACCGCCAAGCATCGACCTCACCAGTTTCAATGAGCGTTTTTGGGGAGAGGCCAATACCAACGCAGTTCCCGCAAATCTGTCATTTGTTGCAGATCCAGCGACTGAACTTGACGACAGTACGCCAAAGCTACCGGGAGAAGCGGCCGGCAGCATGAGAGCACGGCGCGACCGCGCCGTGCTCTCTCCCATCAGTGTCTTCTCGTCTGACGCAAACGCCGTTCATCCGTCTGCCAATCCGGCCATCGAACCCCAAACGCCTTCCGATCGCACAAGGACGCAAGCCCGTCCCGACCTGCTTTCCGGCGTGCCTGAAGATTACGCGGCCCTTGCGGTGGAAATTGCGGTTGAGGAGGAGGTCGATCCGAACTGGGTACTCTCGATCATGCGCGCGGAAAACGCGCAGTTCAATCCCGCATTTGTCAGTCCGGCCGGCGCCATCGGTCTGATGCAGGTCATGCCTGACATCGGCGAGGCCTTTGGCGTCCATGACCTCACCGATCCCGGACCGAACATTCGTGCAGGCACGCGTTTCCTGCGGGTGCTCATCGACAAGTATAGCAACCCTGTGCTGATCGCCTCCGCATACAATGCCGGAGAACCCCGCGTTGATGCGCATCAATCCCTGCCGCTGATCCGCGAAACCGCGGACTATGTGACGCGTGTTGTCGGCTACTACACCGGCAAGCCGGCAAGCTCCCAGCCCCCTACACGTGCTCCGACACCTGACTCTCAATCCAATCAGCACCGCCGCTCAGGCCCGGCCGACCGGGCAAGGTCGCCGATGCTCGTCTTCTCAGTTGCAAGCCCGCTCGCGTCGGACAGCCGCCTCCCACAGCCGCTGAACGCGGCGCAACGCGGCGGCCCGGTCAAAATCGTCAAGGAAGAGGTACTTCAATGAACATAGTGGTCATGGCAATTCTTGTTGGCAGCGTCACCTGCCGCTCCCTGGTCAAACGCAAGTGGGCCGGCCATGCGGTGATGGTGCTGCTTGCCGCCTCGGTGCTGTTCGTCAGTCAATACGAGCCGGCGGCAGCGCAGAGCCTCGATGCCCTGGAGAATGCTGCCGACAGATTGGTACAGTTCTTCACTGGCGCATTCGGCCGCTCCGTCGGAGCGATCGCGTTCATCGGCATGTTCCTGGCTGCCGCCTTTGGTTTCTGGTCCTGGGGCGCGCTTCTGCGAGTCGGTGGAAGCCTCGCCGGCATGTTCGCTGCCGCTGAGCTTGTCGACTTCTTAGCTGGCGCCGGATCGTGAACATGGCGAACTCCGGCAACAAGACTTCTTGCGGGGACGACTATATCGAATCTTATCCCGTCATCCTGGCCCTCACGCGGCCGCCGACGGTAATGGGGATCCCGTACACCTACTTCCTGGCGGAATGCTTCGTCTCGCTGATGGTGTTCATGGTGCTGGGTTCCATCCTGTGGTTTCCCGTCTCCTTCGTCATCCTGCACGGCATTCTTTATGTGCTGACGGTCAAACTCGATCTCTGGTTCTTCGACATCCTCGGTCGCCTCAGCATGTGCGGCGTCAATCCCCTCGGCCGCAAACTCGGCGGGGGCATCCGGACCTACGGAGCCTGACTGATGAGCACGATGGCAAGATCGCTGAAGGGAAGTTTATCAAAGGGCTGGGAGATCTTCGCCGATCGCAGTATCTCAACCCACGTTCCCTTCTACGTTCCGATCGAAAACGGCATTATCCGGTTAAAGAACGATTGCCTGGTATCGACCCTGCGTCTCACAGGCTTCTCGTTCGAAACGGCCGACATCGAAACAATCAACATGCTGCATCGGCAGCGCAACTCGGCTTTTCGCGCCATTTCCTCGATTGGCAATTTCGCGGCCTACACCCATGTCGTCAGGCGCAAGGTCGCACCGTCCTTGCCGGCAACATTCACCGACCCCTTCATCCAGCGACTGGACGATGTGTATCAAGCGAGCATCTCTCGCAACGAGATGTTCGTCAACGACACCTATATCTCGCTCGTCGTGCGCCCGTTGTTCAAACAAGGGTCCGCGCTGTCCCGCATCATGGGCATCGGCGGCGATGTCGTTCGCAAGGAGCAGTTTCGCTCGATGCGGGATAAATTGGTCGAGGCGACGAAAGCGCTCGAAAAGTCGCTCGCCGCCTATGGACCCAAAGTCCTCCGCGACGTGCAACGCGTGCAAGTGGACCTGGGCAACGGCCAGACCATCTATCGCGACTTTTCTGAAAGCATGGAGGTTGAGGAGGGAACCTCCAAAATCTGGTTTTCGGAACAATGCGAATTCTTCTACACGCTGCTGAACGGCGGCCGTGTCCGGCCGATCCGGCTCGGCAACCTTCCCATCGATGCGATGCTGCCGGCGCGTCGCACATCGATCGGCAACCGGACCATCCATCTTCAGGGCGATACGCCCGGCGATGACCGCTATGCCGCAATGGTTTCCTTGAAGGAGTATCCGCCCGAGACCGGCGCCGGCATGCTCGACTATATCCTTAAGCTTCCATTCGAGATGGTGCTGACGCAGTCGATGTCCTTTATCGACGACATTGCGGCGAGAAGTCGTATCGAACGCCTGGATCGGCAGCTGTCTAAAGCTGATGAGGGCGGTTCCAGCGTCCAGGCCAGTCTCGATATTGCGCGCGATGAACTGGCGAGGAAACGGGTTGCCTTCGCTGAGCATCATCTCACGGTCATGCCGGTGGCGAGATCCGCAATCCAGCTTGACGACGGCGTCGCCCTGATTGGCAACGAACTTGGTGCGTTGGGTGCCTCCTATGTCCGCGAGGATCTAAACGCTGAGCCGGCCTATTGGGCGCAGCTTCCTGGCAATCAGGCCTATATAGCCCGTCGTGCCGTTATCTCGACGCTCAATTGTGCGGGCCTGAGCAGCTTCCACGCTTATCCCTATGGCAAGCCGGACGGCAACCATTGGGGCCCGGCGATCACCATATTCGAGACGACGTCAGGGACGCCGTTCTTCTTCAACTTCCACCAGGGCGATGTCGGGCATACGACGGTGTTTGGGCCGACCGGCTCCGGCAAAACCGTCATCATGGCCTTCCTGATCCTCCAGGCCTACCGCGTCAGCCCGCGTCTGAAGACCATCGTCTTCGACAAGGACCGCGGCCTCGACATCATGGTACGGGCGGCGGGCGGAACCTACATGACGCTCGAACCCGGCGAACCGTCGGGATGGAACCCGCTTCTCCTCGACGATACCGAGGAGAACCGCGTCTTTCTCTATCGTCTCCTGAGCTTCATGCTGAAGCCGGCGAAGGAAGGCGAAAGCCTGACACCACAGGAAGAGACCATCATCCGCACCGCGATCAAGTCGGTCCTGAAGACGAAGGACCGGTCCTATCGTCGACTGTCGTCACTTCGCGCCCTGCTGGCGGGCAGCGAGCGGACGGAGGGAAGCCTGATTGCGCGGCTCGACAAGTGGGTCGATCACGGACCCTATGCCTGGCTCTTTGACAATGCCGACGACAATCTCGATGTCTCCCGGCCGATGATCGGCTTCGATATGACGTCTATCCTCGACGATCCCTCGGTGCGCACGGCAGCACTCCTCTACATGTTCCATCGGCTCGACGAGGTTTATGACGGCAAGGCGCCGATCATCAACCTGATGGACGAGGCGTGGAAGCTGCTCGACGACGACGAATTCAAACGCACCATGAAGGACTATTTCAAGACCATCCGGAAACGGAACGGTCTCGTCATTTTCGGCACGCAGTCGGCCGACGACGTGGTGCAGTCGAGCGTCAGCCGGACGATCATTGAACAGACGTCGACGAACATCTTTTTCGCCAATCCAAAGGCGGACGAAAACTCCTACATGGAGCATTTCGGTCTTTCCAGGGCTGAATTCGATTGGGTCAAGAATGGCGATCCGGCCTCGCGCTTCATGCTGATCAAGCAGGCAAAGAGCAGCGTCATCGCCCGTGTCGACATGTCCCACATGCCGGAGTTCATCAAGGTCCTGTCCGGTCGCGAGGAGACCGTCCGCGAGGTCGAGATGCTGCTCGACGAATATGGCAACGATCCGAAGACCTGGCTTTCGAAATTCTGCGACTGGGAGGGGGATGTGTCCGATGACAAACGCAAGACTTCCTGAGTTGGCGACCGTCGGCGCGGTGGTACTGGCCAGCATGTTTACACCGGTCGCTGCGGTCGCGCAGGTCCCGGTAATCGACAATGCCCGCCGCAATATCCAGCAGGCGACGGAGAACTGGTACAAGACCTATCAGTCGGATACGCAAGCGTTGAAGGGTGCGTCAGGCGGAACGACCGACAGCGTTGCGCCCGGGCAGGGCTCCGGCGCGCCGGCGGATTGCTCGGCCGAGGGCATGGCCGGTGAGACCACGCCTGCCAGCCCGTCGAAACGCACGCATAGCCAGCAGGAAGTCGCCCGTATGGTGGCGGACGAGGCCATCCGCCAGGGGGTCGATCCCAATTTTGCGCTGGCGATTGCCGAGCAGGAATCACGCTTCCGCCAATCGGCGCGCTCGCCGGTTGGCGCGACCGGCGTCATGCAACTGATGCCTGGGACTGCGGCGGGACTTGGCGTCAACCCTTACGACCTGCGCGACAATATCCGCGGCGGCGTCAAATACATCAAGCAACTGCAGGGCATGTTCGGCAATCGCTACGACCTGATCGCCGCTGGATACAATGCCGGGCCTTATCGTCAGTCCCTCCAGAACGGAAGGATACCCAATATTCCCGAGACACAAGACTACGTCAAAAAAGTCTCGGCCTACTACAGCCGGAACAAGGCTGAGAACGGCGACCGGACCCCGTCGGGCGATGATGTCGAGACGGAAACCGTCAGTGATGCGCGCGGATGCGGGGAGCAGCTGAAAAAGGCGGTCGACCGCAATACTCAGGCGCAGGTCGAACGCGGTTCAGTCTGGAACGAGCTTCTGGGAAAATCGCTGGCGGCAAACCAGCAATATTTGCAGCGTCTACAGGCTGGGCTCCAGTCTTCTTCTGCGGCCTTGCGCGGCTCGGGAGGCGGCAACGCCAAGGACCACGATGGTTCCCTCGTCATGGCTGAAGTCCAGTGCCCCTCGACAGTCATTGATACCGGCAGCACCCGATGCTTTGCGGTGCCAACAACCGCCACCACAGATCAGATTCAGCGTTGGCTCGAGGACCTTCAGGAGCAGGCACGCGCCACTGGCGATGTCGCGACCTTCTCGGTTTTGGAGGATCCGGCGCTTGGGCTCGTGACAGTCGTTGACGCCAGGCCAACGGCAAATTGAACAGGAAGAGAGAGAGAGGACAGGCAGATGAAGAAAATCGTTGTTGCCGCAGCGCTCAGCATCACCACTGTGTCGCACGCCTTTGCGCAGGTCCCCGTCAAAGACGCGGCCAATATCGCAATAAGCCAGGAGATCGAAAAGCTCTCGAAGCAGATCCAGGGCGACACGTCGATCGTCAAGGACAATACGATCAAGACGCTTCAGGCGATCACTGGCGACCGGTCACAGGATGCAAGCCAGTTTGCCAAGCTCGCCACCGGCAATGGATTCAGTATGGGCCAGGCGCCTGATTTCAACAGCATCCTGTCGGGAAACGAAGCGTTGTTCGGCGGCATCAGCGGTGAATTCCAAAACACCGCCGCCAAGCTGATCAATGGGCTCAATCTGGTGAAAATGGTTGTCGATACCGTCAAGGGAGGCGAGCTTTCAGGCGCCAATCAAGCCTATTCGCAAGGCATCAACGCGCTGACGACGCTGACTGCCCTTACTGACGCGATGAACAGCGCCACCAAGGACCGGCAGAACGCCTTCATGCAGGCGACGGAGCAGATCGGCACGGCACAGGATCTGAAGGGCGCGCTCGAACAGAACACGCAGATGGTGCTGCAGGGCAACCAGACCGCCAACGAGGCCGTCGGCTCGCTCAACAACCAGGTGATGCTGCTGAACCAGCAGTATAAGGCGGCCCTCGCAACCTCATCCCAGAACCTCAAGACGTTCGCAACGCTTCCCGACAGCGTGATGCGCGATGGCAGTGGTGGCGCGGGCGAAGCTTCGATTCGCGACCAGCTACAGGCATTCGAGGAGCAGAACCAGTGAGATTTCTCCCGGCTCCGGTCTTCGCCCTTATCATCTTGTCCGGATGCGCGGGCAAGTTCGAACAGCTGGCGAAATGCTCAGCCGATGAGAACCCCATACCGGCTCTCGCCTACGAGACAGGGCAGAAGTCGACGGCACCGGAGCAAGCGCTCGCGGACATCGTCAACAACGATTGCGGTCCGATGCGACCCGTCAACTCCTTTCAGGGGGGATGATGGATCCGGTCAGCTATGCGGTCAATTTTTATGGCGACGCACTCTCATACTTCGACAAGATCAACGAGGCATCCCTTGAGAGGGCCTGGGGATTGTTCGCCGAGAACGGCAATCTGGTCTCGTCTATCCTGGCGCTGTTTCTCATTCTCTACTTTCTTTGGGGCGCGCTCGGCCTGTCGAGCGTATCTCTTCAGGATATGGCGATCACGGCCTCGAAACTCGCGCTTGCCTATGCGCTGGTCATGTCCTGGGCGACCTTCTACGACAATATCGGCCAGTTCGTGCTGACGTCACCGCAGGATCTTGGGGCTGCCATTTCTTCGGCGATGGGAGGGCAATCCGCCGGCTCCGATCTTGCCAGCCAAGTCGCCAGCATGTCGCGCAAGGTCTACGACTTCGCCATGCAGCTGTTCAATTCCTATGAATCCGGATGGCTGCCGAACGTTACCGGTGCAGTGGTGGTCTTCATCGTACTGGTCTTTGGCCTGCTGCCGATGCTGCTCATCCTGACCGGCGTGACGCTGTTCGCCAAGATGATCACCGCAGTCATGCTGGCTATCGGCCCAATCGCCATCCTTTCCTATTTCTTCGGTATCACGCGTTTCGTCTTCGATGCGTGGGTGAGGGGCATCGCCTACGGCATGTTCATGCTGCTTTTCACCTATGTCATGGCTGGGCTGTCGTTCGGCTTTTTGATCGGCATGATGGACACGATCAGTGGCGACATGGCGACCAAGGAAAATGCGCTCGCGATCGTGCTGGCGATGGTGCTCTACTTGGCGCTGATCTCCTATTTCATTTTCCAGGTTCCTGATTTCGCGAGAACATTTGCCTACGGCACGATGACGTCAGGTACTCCCGGCGGAGGCGGCGCCAGCACGATATATGGCGCGGCTCGCGCGAGACTCGGTTCCAGCACTTCCAGAAGCGGGCAGGCCGCCGCAGTGGCCCTTGGCATGATGGCTGGGCCAAAAGGCGCGTTGACGGCGGCGGCACTTGCCGGCCGCGGCACGATGGCAGGTGCCGGAGCGCTCGGTCGGATGCTGACCATGCGCCGGCGCAGCGGTGAATGAGGCGAGAAATGCGCGGGTCGAATCCAGCTTATCCATATGGAAGCCGGTTTTCACCGACGACGTAGCCCGCAAACCTAACGACGATCATGATTTTGGGGATAGAACGTGGCATTGTTCAGAAGGCAGTTGCGAGCCGTACCAACCGACCAGGTTGCCGGGCCGCAGGACATCTACGACCAGCACCTTTCCTGGGGTGAGAAGAACCGTTCGCTTCGCACATTGATCGGCATCATCCTGCTGGGGTTTGCCGTGGCCGGCTGGGCTGTTGCAGGCGTGCTGTCGTTTTCGGTGGCGCAACTCTTTCCGCTCGTTCGCACCGAGGTCGTGCCGCTGATCGTCGACCGGAATACCGGTTACATGGAGACGGTGACCACGCTCGATAAAGACCGTGCGACGGTCTCGGAAAATCAGGCCGTGCGCGCGGCTTTCGCTGGCAACTACGTGATCCGCCGCGAAACCTACGATCCCCGCTACCTGTCGGATAATTTCGACATGATTGCGCTGTGGTCGGAACCCGGTTCGCAGGCCTTCAAAGACTACGAGGACTGGATGAACCCCTCCAATCCGAGGGGACCGGTCAAGATGCTCGGCGCAACCGGAGAAATCCGCCCGGAAATCCTCTCGGTCAATCCGCTTAATCCATCGACCATGGCTGTTCGCTTCGAAACAAGGGAACGTCGCCGTGGCGGCGATGTCATCACGCGCTGGTCGGCGACGATACGCTACCGGCAGATCAACCTTTCCGCCAGTAACCGGGTCCGTCTATTTAATCCTCTTGGCTTTGTTGTGACCGAGTATGCGAGAGTGCCCGAGACCATGCCGTCAGGGATCGCGCCATGATGCGGCGGATGGTTGCAATGTCCTTGTTCATGCTGCTGGGTCCACTGGTTGCGCATGCTGAGCTGGTTGCCAGGCCGGGTCGCTTCGACCCGAGAATCCGCTCACTTCCCTATTCGGCCGAGCAGGTCTTCCTCGTGACGGGCACCTACGGGCTGGTGACGACGATCCTCTTCGGCGCGGATGAGGACATAACGCAGGTTGTCGCAGGTGACACCGTCTCCTGGCAGATCCTCACCTCGGCCGACCGGCGCTCGCTCACCCTGAAACCGATGGAGAAGGATGCGGCCACTAACCTGTCGGTGGTCACGACGAAGCGGACCTACTCCTTTGACCTGCGTGTCAACGACAGCAAGGCGATGCAGAACCAGACTTTCAAGCTGCGGTTCACCTATCCGGAGGACGCGGGCCTCAAAGGCACGGCGGAGCTCTGGAAACAGGCTGAGGCAGCCCAGCGCAATCCGAACATCAAGAACATCCGCCGCGACAAGGTCAATTACGACTACGGGTTCAAGGGCAGTGACGGAGCCAAACCGCTCTGGGTCTTCGACGATGGATTGAAGACCTTCATGAAATTCACCGGTGACATCCCGGCAATCTTCATCGTCGATGGCAGGCGCCGCGAGAGCCTGGTGAATTATCGCCGCGAGGCCGACTACATCGTTATCGACAAGGTCTCGCGGCAATGGACGCTGCGCTTTGGTACCGAAGCCGAAACCTGCCTTTTCAATCTGAGGACAACGCCTGCCGATATACCGGCGCCGATCGAGGGCGCGGTATCGCCGAAGCGAATTGGCAGCGGGACATCCAACCAACAATCGCAATCAAGATAGGAGGCGCTCATGTCGGATCCCAACTACCATTCCATCGACGCTGATGCATCCATCGGCGGACAGGTCAGGCGCGGTGGTATAGGCCTCATGCGCCCGTTTGCAGTCGTCGCCAGCATCGCCGGCGTTGGTGTCGTCCTGTATTTCCTTCTGGCGGGTGGGGAGGCAGAGCCGCCGATCGACACGACCCCTCGCGAGGAATTCCGGCCGGTCCAGACACCGAGAAATGAAGGGTTCCGGACGCCGTCACCGCCACCGCTGCCCACGGTCGAAGTCCCCGCAGCACCACCTCCGCCTCCGCCACCACCGGCGCCGCGGGTGCCGGCCTCAGCTCCTGTCGCACCGCCTGCGGACATCGATTGCTCCCGGGGCAAAAATCCCGACGACCCGAAATGCATTGAGCTGGAGCGGAAGGCGAAGTTGCTGGAGCGCGTCCGCTCCTCCGCCATGGTCTTCGACCAATCCGACCAGACGAGAAGCGCTTCGGCGACGTCGTCCGACGCTGCTGGCGCAGGTCCGTTTGGGGCGAGTAGCACGGCCAGTGCATCAAATACCGTTACTGGAGATGGCGGCGGGGCTGTCGATGGCGATCGGGCCTTCCTGAAGGCGATGGGCGGACAGGGGGTGGAGGTGTCGGCCGCCACAGAAAATCGCCGTACCGATGCCTGGATACCGCAGGGCACGATGATCCGCGGTACGCTCGAAACAGCCATCAACTCCGATCTCGCCGGGATGGTGAAGGGGATTGTGCGTGAGGACGTCTATTCCTTCGATGGCCGTCGTATTCTTATCCCCGCCGGATCCTCGCTGATCGGTGATTACAAGTCCGGCGTCCAGAGGGGGCAGGAGCGGATCCTGATTGTCTGGACGCGGATGATCCGCGGCGACGGCGTCTCGGTGCAGCTCGGTTCCTATGGGACGGACCGTCTTGGCCGTTCGGGTATGACCGGCATGGTCGACAGAAAGAATTGGGAACGTTTCGGACCGCCGGCCCTTATGACGCTGATCGGCGGCGCGACACAATACATTGCGCAGCTTGGCCAGAGGCAAGATCGCTACATCACCATCGTCAACGACAATGGCAGTGTCACGCGCATTCCACAGGACAACGGTGAGACCTCACAGGACCGTGCCCGTGCGATTGCGGCGGAAACCATCGCATCGGGTATCCAGCAAATTGCATCTACAGCGTTTGAGGATTCCCGCAACATTCGTCCGACCATCCACATTCCGCAGGGCTCGGATATCAATGTTTTCGTGACGCGCGACCTCGATTTTGCCGGCCTTTATCCTGACCCGGTCCGCGAAGAGTTCGAGCGGCTGCGCAAGGTGAGATACGGCAAATGAATGCGCGCCCCCAGATTTCCGCCGAACAGCACTTTCTGACCGAGGCGCTGGAACCGATCCGGTCATTCCTCGACGATCCCGCTGTCGTCGAAATCTCTTGCCAGCGCAGCAACGAGGTCTGGCTGGAGAAGATCGGGCAGCTCCGGATGGTGCGCCACGAGATCGACGGACTGGATCAGGATGTCATCCGCCATATGGCTTCTCGCGCTGCCTCCTTCACAAAGCAGACGATCAATGCTGAAAATCCACTTCTTTCGGCGACGCTGACGGGAGGCGAACGCGTCCAGTTTGTCTTGAGCCCGACCTCGGCAACCGGTCACGCCTTCTCGATCCGCAAGCAGTTTATCCGACGGTTCGACCTCAACGACTATGAGGAAGCGGGCGCTTTCCGCTTCACAAAGATAACCGGCGACGACTATCTCGATGATGTCGATATCGAGCTCTCGCGACTGTTGCGGATCGGAAAGACGCGCGATTTTCTGGAACTGGCGGCCACCAATCATCGAAGCATGCTGATTTCGGGCGGGACTTCCACCGGTAAGACAACCTTCCTCAATACCATGCTGACCGCAATCCCCGACCATGAGCGGTTCATTCTCATGCAGGACACGGCCGAACTGGAGCCACGCCAGGAAAATGTCGTTTCTTTGCTGGTATCGAAGGGCGGACAAGGGGAGGCGAGGGTGACAATGGGCGACCTTCTCGCCACGGCGCTTCGCCTTCGGCCCGACCGTATCTTCATGGGCGAGCTGCGGGGAGACGAGGCGTTTGATTTTCTAAATGCCATCAACACCGGTCACCCCGGCTCGATGTCAACGATCCACGCTAACTCGCCGCATCATGCGTTCAACCGGCTGTCGACGCTGGTGCTCAACAGCAATGTCCGCATGGAACGCGACGATATCATCCGCTACATCCGCTCGATCATCCCGATCGTAGTTCAGTTGAAGAAGAGCGATGCCGCCGGCGGTCGCGGTGTCAGCGAGATTTATTTTGCCGACGAGGTTGATGAACATGGCCAGCGTATACACGGACGGAGAGATTGATCGCCCGAAATGGACGGGTCTCCAGAAACTGTCTTTTCTCACACTGCCTGTCGCGCTGGTTGGCGTGGTCTGCATATGGTTGGCCTTCTTCACGTTGATCTACGACGCCTATGTCGTTTCCTTCGGTTCACTGTCGTATTTCGACTATGTTGGCCACGTGCGGTTCGCTGATGCCGCTCGCTACACCTGGTCGATCATCCATACGCGCAACACGCTTGGTTTGTCGCTTCTGGCATTCACGCTTGCATCACCCTTCCTGTTCTTCCTGATATGCATCTGGATGCTCAAGGGCGGCAGGGCGTTGTCGCGCAAGATCCTTTACCTCCTGCATGTCCGTTCGATGTTCAGCCTGATTGCGCTGACCGCGCTGATCTTTGCCGCCGCCTGGGCTGGCGCATTTATCTACGGCTTTGCCTTTTATCTCGTCGCCACGAAGGCTGGCGAACATGCCGAAATCGCCAGCTACTACGGCAGCCATCTTGCCGCAATGTATCAGGCGCCGTTCGGAACGACGGATACAGCCGGGGTCTATCAGCGGCCTTCCCGGCAGACGGTCCAGGCTACACTCGTGGGGCTCGCCGCCGCCGGCGCGCTGGTGGGGTTTCCGATTGGTGCAGCAATCCAGAAACGCCAGCGGATGATCATGGGCAGGGCCCGTCTCGCCACCCTCAAGGATGCGGCAGACTTTCGCCTGCGCGACAAACACGGGATCGTGCTTGGTCTCAAGCAAGGACTTCTTCTTCGCAACGATGGTGACCAGCATGTAATGCTGATCGGCTCCCCCGGACAGGGAAAGTCGCGTGGCTTTGTCATTCCCTCCATGATGAGTTTCGAGGGCTCGCAGGTGGTGCTCGACATGAGCGGTGAGCTGTTCGAGGAGACCTCCGGTTTTCTGAAGGACAAGGGATTTGAGACTTTTCTGCTGGCGCCAGGATCGAAATTTACCGACGGTTACAACCCGCTTGACCTGATCAGTACGGACCCACACCAGCGCATCACCGACCTCCAGAAATTGACGCAGATGCTGCTACCGGAGCGGCTTCGCTCCGATTCTTCCGATTTCTGGGAGGAGAGCGCCCGGATTCTGCTCACCGCCATGCTTGGCTTCGTGCTCGAATGCCCCGACACCCGCAAGTCGCTAAGCGAGCTGTACCGTATCCTTAACTCGATGTCCGACGAGCGTACGGCGATTGTTCAGCTGCTGGAGAACTACGAAACGGTCCTTTCCGACCAGACCCGTATGCAGCTCACCAAATTTGCCGGCCGGCACGAAAAGCTGGGTGAGGGGATCGCGGCCGAAATCGTCGCCAAGCTCAACTTCCTGCAGAACCCGCTCGTGGAGGCGTTGACATCAATCACCACCATTCCGGTCGATACCATACGGAAGCGCAAGCTGGTGATCTATATCCAGGCCGACTGGAATGCCATCCAGATCTATGAGCGGCTGATCTCGATGTTCATCCAGCAAATGGCCGACAAGCTGGTTCAAATGGGTCCTTTGCCCGATGGCGAGCACGAAGTGATGATGATGCTTGACGAGTTTGGCAATGGTGGCCGCATTGACACGGTGCTGACGCTCGCCCCCTTGATCCGCAAGAACGGGGTGCGGTTCGTCTTTATCCTTCAGGACGGTGCCCAGCTGGAGCGATTGTACCAGCGGTCCGGACAGAAGATTCTGATGGGAGCATCGACGATCAAGGTCTTCATGAACTTCCAGAACCAGGACGATGCAATGGCGGTCTCGCTCGCGGCCGGAAAGACGACGGAATGGGTCGAACAATCGTCCTATTCCCATCGCCATGGCCGTCGTCAGCGATCAATCTCGAAGGTGCCGATGTCAGTCGATCTCCTTCCGTTGAACACGTTGATGATGATGAAACCGGAAGAGGCGATCCTGCAGGTCACCGGCATGCCGCTGATGCGGATCATGAAACTGGACGCCGGGGGCGAGCGTATGTTCGCGAAAGTCCGCAAGTTCAAGATGGTATCGAAACCCTGTCTGAAGCCTGTTGAGTGGACGATAGCCGACAGTGACCGCCTCGGGTCCGTCACGCCAGCCGCACCGGATATAGCCGCGCCCAGCGATCAGGCCGGCTTGAAATTCGGAGCTGACATCGATCTGGCTGCCATCGAGCGGGTCCGGAAGCCGCAAGATCTTCGCTACATCGTGAAGGACGGCGTTCGTCACGTTTATATTTCCTCTCTTGACGAGCTGCGTCGCCGTCTGGACCTCGATGAGACCCGCGCCGCAGGCCTGGTAGAAGAAGAATTTGGCGATGAGCCGCAGCCGGGACGTAAACCCTCGCATAGCGCGGCTGGCCGGAGAGAGAAACGTGGTGAGCCGAAGGAAGCCCTCGTCAAAAACGCCGATAAGATTGATCTCGATGTCGATGAAGAAAAGCTTGGCCAATCTTTCTACCCGGGATCTCCGACAAGGCGGCAGAATTATCCGGATGGCGCATCCGGTTCTCCTATTCTCCGACGCCAGGAAGTAAGAGAAGCATTCGGAGGCGAACTTCAGGCTTTGAATGACATCATCTTCCTGCAGGCTGCGGAAAATGTGGTTGAGCCACAAACGCTGAACGCGGACGTTGAGCTCCTCATAGACACTCTCTCAGGCAAGCTGACGGAGGACAGTTCGAAGGCATGGCTACGCGAGTTCGCAGACACTGCGCGCGATCCTTTGCGCGAAGATGAGGCGGCGCCCGATAGCATGCCGGGGAACGAGTAGCTGGCTGGCCTCAGATCAATCGTAGTTCACAGGGCCAGACCAAGTCAGGTCGCGGTGCCCGAGCATCAGGAGAACACCAACCATGGCCAAAATCGAGCGCCTCTCGACGCTTCATATCGCCGATGAACGGCATCTCGAACGAATCGTTTCCGCGGCCCGTGCCGACCCGGGCTTCTGGCTGATGGTGAAGGAGCGCGAAATGGAACTGAGAACGATGCGCGTTGAGCTCAGGCGCCTCGGTGCTGACGAGAGCAAAATCGACCATCTGTTTCCAAAGAGGCTTAAGCCAACACTGTCTGATCTCGCGGACGAACTTGTAACGCGCATGTTTGGGAGTTGCCCTCAAGACATGCTGGTGCCGGTTCAGGATGCCCTCCTTGCTGCGGCAAAGCGCGAGCTGGATGAGTATCCATAGAGCCGACCAGTTCGTTGCGGGCTGACCTACAGCCATTGATAGCGGCGGCTTCGACGATGTTCTCCTGCTCGGCTTCGTTGAGGTCCTTCCTGTGCGTGATCCAGCTCTGCAGCAGGGCCTCGCGTTCCTGCGGATCGAGCGGTCTCGCATCCTCCGGCTTTTGAAAGAGATCGGCCATGTCTCGTTCCAGAGATCACGGTCGGAAAGCCGGTCGCGGATATAGGTCTGGATACCTGCTTCAAGATCGGGATCGTCCGTGCCCTGCGCTTCCACCCGCATCGTATGCGCGACGCGCTGCAGTTCGCGCACCGCGATCTTGCGTGCGCGCGCATTGACCATCGCTTCGAGCGCTGTGTTCGGGACGAGTGCATAGACGAGAGTGCAGTCGAGCGCCTCGGCCGCCCGCTGCAGGGTGTTCAGCTGGATCGTACCTGCCGCCTCGGATTTTTCGATCGTCTCGACGGTTTGCGGCCGGATGCCCATTCGCACGCCGAGTTGCGCCCCGGTCATGCCGATCGCATCGCGCAACGCGCGCACCCCGCCCTTCGGCGGCGCCTTTGAGCGGTCGGTCGGCCTAAGCCCGTCGAGCCTCTCGTCGAGCCGTAGTCGGGCTCCCCAGCGGGCATCGCTTTTCACGTTGCCCTGCCTGCCAGTGCCACATCAGGCCATAGCCTGATTTCCACAAACCTGGGATCAGCTTATAACGTGAAATGGAAAGTATCAAAACACGGCTATAGCCTGATATTATTAAGCTGAAAATCAGTCCATAGCCTGCCTGACGGTTTTTTGCGCATACCTGAAATCCTTGCAATTACGCTTCACATGTGCCGGACATTGTCGATGACCCAACCTTGCAGGCGCTTCGCTGTCGCTTGCGCATTTGCCTCCGTTAGATCCTCGGGAAAGATACTGAACATCGGTCCGAGCTGCTTCATGCGCGGAACGGTTTTTTCCTTGGCCTCGCGATACTCATCAGTTTCCATGCCGAAGGCCTCGACGATCAAAGTTGCGGGCGTATGTTCCTTGTAGGTTGCCTCAACTATGAAATCCGGCCGGCAGGGCCCAAGCGGTGTTTCGGTCGCAAAAAGCGGCTTGGTGATCTTGATACGGAGATCAGGAACGCCTTCCAACAGGGACCCCTGAAGCCAGAACAGGAGATGGCACACATCTCTTTCAAAACCGGATTCCACCGGATACAATGTGTCGCCATTGTAGACCGGCTGGGCATAGGCTTGGACAGCCCTGGCTGGTCCCTCGTCATCGTCGCCGAAGTCCACGTTTAGCAAAGTAAGGAATGGGCCGCGCCGCGCCGGGTCACCGCGCAACGGCTGCCGCACTTTCCCGATCACGTCGATTGGTCGCGAGGACGATGCCGGCAAGATTGTCTGAACGGATATGGATTTCGCATACAGCAGCATGAAGCCCGTGCGACGAAGCTTTCCGGGCCAGTCTGGACGCGAGGTTTCGAGCAGGCGTTGCCAGCGGCTGTCAGTTGCCCAATAATCGGCCGCCCACGTCGACAGCAGGGCATTAAGTGACCATGTTCTCAAGACTCGAAGTTCTTTGGCGGCGGCGCGCAGCTTTGACAACTGATTTCGTAGTGTCAGATCGTACTCATCCTGCAGGGGAGAAACGATGTTCACACCAGCGTCGTCGAGCAACCGCCACAGGATGCCACCGAGCCTCGACGGTCTGTCGTTTCGCTCCGTCGAGCGATTGATGTCGTGCTCGGCGACGTCAGCAAGACGGTCGGGAATGGCCGGCAATGCGTCGATGTAACTCCGATCGGACTTTCGGAGAGGCCGAATGTGGTAGCTACGATCGATGAGCGCTGGCGTCGCGTCCTTATCCACGTGAAAAGGGCAACTGATTGTGTGGTTTGGCCGCTCCTTATGACGAACAGGGTCTTCGTCTTTCGACGTCAATCGCCGCAGCGTATAGGTGTGCTGTTGCCGGATCGGGGCGAGGAGGGGCTGGAGCCGACAGGTGAGGCAATCGCACTCGATCCAGCCGTTCATCACCTTGGCTTGCCGGATCACAGCGAGGGCAATTGACTTCTCAGCATTGGAAGCAGCATTACCATACCATGCCCGAAGCGCTGCGGCCTCTTCCTCGGTAAGCTCTGCCAGGCTGT